>DATLOJ010000108.1:0-4611 GCA_035536315.1 Actinomycetota bacterium
GGGCGGTTACAGAGTCCAGGCCAAGACCGATGAGTCAGCAGCGCAGCTGGCAGCTTCCGCCGAGCAGCTGCAGAAGGCGGGGGCCTTCAGCCTTGTTCTGGAGGGCATCCCGAATGGTGTCGCCAGTGCGGTTACGAAGGCTCTGACGATTCCGACCATCGGGATCGGTGCGGGCCCCGGCTGCGATGGGCAGGTCCTGGTGGTCACCGACATGCTGGGCCTGGGGAGCGGGCACTACCCCAAATTCGTCAAGCCTTTCGGGAACATGCGCGAAGAGATCACGAAAGCGGTAATCGCATACAAGGAAGAGGTTGAGGAGGGAACCTTCCCGGACGAACAGCACTCCTACGGCTAGAGCCTTAAGTGGTGCACTAGCTACGCAGGGCAGCGTCTATAGCTTCGAGGGCCCCCGGGTTCTCCAATGAGGTGAGGTCGCCGGGGTCCTCGCCCATTACCTTTGCCCTGATCGCCCTTCTCAGGATCTTTGCAGAACGCGTCCTCGGCAGCTCCGGAACGAACACGATGCGCTGCGGACGGAATGCCTTGCCGATTTCGGCATCGACAAGCGAGGTCAGCTCCTTCTGAAGCTCTGGCGAACCTTCTTCGCCGGGATTTAGAACACAGAAGCACCAGACGGCCTCTCCCTTTACTTCGTGGTCGATGCCCACCGCCGCGGCCTCAGCAACTTTCGGGTGCGAGACGAGCACCGATTCGAATTCAGCCGGGCCTATGCGCTTGCCGGCGATGTTTAGGGTGTCGTCGCTTCTTCCGTGAAGGAACCAGTGCCCGTCGTTGTCGATAGAGGCCCAATCGCCGTGCGTCCAGATGCCCGGAAAGCGCGACCAGTACGACTCTATGTAGCGGTCCGGATCACCCCAGATCCCGCGCGTCATCGCGGGCCACGGCTTCCGGCAAACGAGCTCGCCAACTTCGCCGCGCACGGACTGTCCGTCCGGGCCAACCACGTCTACGGCCATTCCTAGCGAGGGGCCCCGTAGGGACATGGCCTTCAAGTTGGTAATCGGATACGGCGAAAGGAAGCAGGCCCCGACCTCCGTTCCACCGGACAGGTTGATGATGGGGCATCGCCCGCCTCCGACCGTCTCGAACAGCCAGCGGTAGGGAGCTTCGTTCCAGGGCTCGCCAGTCGATCCGAAGATTCGCAATTTTGAAAGGTCGTGGGCCTTGACGGGATCATCGCCGGCCGGGATCAACGCGCGCACAAGCGTGGGAGACATTCCGAGAATCGTGACCCCGTGGCGTTCACAGATCGACCACACTCGCCCCGGATCCGGGAAGTTGGGTGCCCCCTCGTACAGCACCACGGTCCCGCCCACGGCCAGGCCCCCAACTGTCTGCCACTGGCCCATGATCCAGCCCATGTCCGTGACCCAGTACAGGACATCGTCCTCGCGAAGGTCGACCTGGTATGCAACCTCGGACGCTATCTTCACCAGAAACCCCCCGTGAACGTGAACGGATCCCTTCGGCTTTCCTGTTGTTCCGGACGTGTACGCAACCATCCACACGTCCTCGGAGTCGGTCTCCTCGGTCGGTGAAGTGGTCTGCTGCTCGTGCACCAGGTCGTGCCACCAGTGGTCATGCTTGTGCCATTCGATGTCTCGGCCGATGCGCGAATGAATGATCGTGATCGGCACTCCGGCCTCATGTGCGGCCTTGTCCGCCTCCTCCTTCATCTCGACGATCTGTCCGCGCCGGAAAAACCCATCTGCGGTTACCAGCGCTTTTGCGCCGGCGTCGATCAGGCGGACGGCAACCGCACTTGCCGCGAAACCCGAAAAGATCGGCAGATATATTCCACCGATCTTGGCAATGGCCATCATCGCCACCACAGCTTCGATTGTCATCGGCATGTACACGCCGATCGGATCCCCCTTACCCAGTCCCAAAGACCGAAGGGCGTTGGCAAACGTGGCTACCTCCTCGGCCAGCCGTGAATACGTAACCGAGCGCGCGGAGCCATCCTCGCCCTCCCATATGAGCGCCGTTTTTCCGGCACGGGGGCCCGTAGCGTGCCTGTCGACGCAGTTATGGGCAATGTTGATCTGACCGCCGACGAACCACGTGCTCCACTGCATGCCTTGATGGTCGTCGCAGATCTTGTCGTAAGGACGCGCCCACTCCAGCCCAAGGTCCTTCTCGGCCTCAGACCAGTACCACTCGACATCCGCGACGGAGCGCTCGACGAGCTCTTCGTAGGAGGAGATCCCATTGCGATCCATGAGTCTCTTTACGTTCGAGCCCTCGATGTACGAGGCATCGGGCTCCCAGATCACGTCGTTCATGTCACCCGATTGTATTGACGGGTCAAGGTGCTCCCCTGCGGCTGGTCACACCGGGGGCCATGGGTAGTGCCTGCCCGGTCCCGGGGCCGGGAACGTGCCGCGCTCCAGCAGGTTTTCCACCCGCTCCACCATGGCCGAGATCTCCTGCGGTGAAAGATAACGTCGAAGCGCCTCTGAGTATTCCCCTTTCAAGTCACTGCACACGCGCTCAAGGATCGCGCGCTCTTCCTGTTCGAAGGGAGCTTCCACCCAGCTCCAAAGCACGGTTCGAAGCTTGTATCGAGGGTGAAAGCAAACTCCGTGATCCACGGCCCAGATCGCGCCCTGATCGTCCCTCAGGACGTGACCCCCCTTGCGGTCCGCGTTATTCACGACCAGGTCGAAGAGAGCCACGCGCCGCAGGTCCGCCGCGCGCTCCTCCTCGAGAGTGAATGAAGTCACCGAAGGGTCGTGCTCGATGAACACCTGGACCGAGCCCACGCCAAGCGGACCGCTGCGTATGACCGTGCATGGAACGAATCCAAAACCTGCCCGATCCGACAGCTCGAACGCGGCCACCTCCCGCAAGGCAAGAGTGGCGTATGGAAAATCCCACAAAGGCGACTCCCCCAGGATCGGCTTGTATACAACGTGAACCGGTTCGGAGGTGCCCACCACTCGCGCTAAAAGGGTGTAGTTGGACGCGTTCGGCAAGCCTCCGATCAACTCGATCTCGCCGGTTGCGAGTTCCTCGGGTTTGGCTGGCTGCTTAGATTGAGAGTCCAGGCTGATGACCGTTCGACGCGGGGCATATATGCCCCTCGGGGTCCATCGGCAGCCCGCACAGCGGGCAGATTGGCCTGCCTTGGGCCACCACCTTGAGTGCATTTGCAGCGAAGGTTGCAAGCTGGGCCCGCGACAGCCAGAAGCGCGCACGGGCGGGAATGTGGTCGATCTCTTCGGCCACATACTCGTCAAGGCTGATGAAGGCCATGTCCTTGTTCGGATCGAAGCCAATCTCGATCGATCCCGCGACCCACAAAGGATCGTCGTCCTGCATTGGGGTTGTGTCGTCGGGGCCCGCTCCCCGCTCCAGACTCTTGATGATTTCGGTGGCCTCGTCTCTTCCGCCTACCTGAGTCAGCAGTTGATGGGCGGCGCGTGCGAGCGCCGCGACCTGATCTTTCTCCACCTGAAGAGTGATCACCCACTCCCCCTTCTTCGCCTGGACGAAGAAGGTCCTGCTTCCCGGCTCTCCGATGGTTGCGGCGATTATTTGATCGATCGAGTCGAACTCCATGTCGCTCATTTCGGTTTCATACCTGCGGCTCGCTTGCGAACCGGCCCGCTTTTCGAATTCAGTCTGCCAATCACGTCGGAATAAGTTCCAGAATCGGAGAGCCTCAGAAGCCGGGGCGTCCCATCAAGCCACAAAACGCTCGCAGACGCCGGCGCGATCGAAATCCTGTCGTACAGATCGATGGGAACCCCAAGGTAGCCGGCCACGACAAGCCGAATCAGGTCCGCGTGCGAGCAGACCCCTACCACCTTTCCTTTGTGCTTTCTCCTCAGCTCGTCTATCGCCGACATCCCGCGAGTTTGCGCTTCTCTCACGGTTTCGCCATTGGGGAACCGGAACTCCCCCGGCGCCGCCTTCAACTCCGCCCAGGCCTTTGACTTGTAGAGCGACGTGAGTGTCCTTCCCTGCCAGTCGCCGTACTTGACCTCGCCGACCCCCTTGTTGGTAATGACTTCGAGACCCTTAGATCGTGCCAAAGGCTCGAGGGTCTGCATGCAGCGCTCCAGCGGGCTCGAGTAGAGGGCGGCAAAGGGAACATCCTTGAGTCTCTCGGTTAGCTCTTGGGCGTGTCGCTTTCCGTCTGCTGAAAGGTCGATGCCGGGCAGCCAGCCGGTCAGTTTCTTGCCGGTTATTGGAGTCAGCGCGTGCCGGATCAGAAAAAGGAGCATGAACTCTTATACCCCACACACATCGCCTCTATTAATGGGTACCCCGAGACTAGTATTCGGCTGCCGTGAGCGAATTTCGGACCGAGAAGGACTCCATGGGCAAGATGAAAGTGCCCGCCACCGCCTACTACGGGGCGAGCACGGCCCGCGCGGTGGAGAACTTCCAAATTTCCTCGATCCGTTTCGGGCGGCGGTTCATCCAGGCCCTCGGGCTCATCAAGGGGGCCGGCGCCCAGGTCAACGAAACCCTAGGCCTCGTCGACGGCAAGATTGCCGGAGCGATCAAGCAGGCCGCCGGCGAGGTCGCATCCGGAGACCATGACGAGCAGTTCGTCCTGGACATCTTTCAGACCGGTTC
>DATLOJ010000109.1:0-2710 GCA_035536315.1 Actinomycetota bacterium
GTCGGCCACATGTCCGACCTTCCGTACAGCTTCTTTCTGCAGCGCTCCGCCGGCGATCTGATGATGCGGCTCAACAGCAACACGACCGTGAGGGAGATCCTTACCGCGTCGACGCTTTCGACTCTCCTCGACGGAAGTCTGGTTGCCCTGTATCTGCTGCTCATAGTCGTGGAAAGTCCGCGGATCGCTCTTCTGGTAATCGGGCTGGCGGTGGCGCAGATAGCAATCTTGCTTCTTTCACGCAGGCGTTATCAGCGATTGATGTCCGAGAACCTCGATGCTCAAGCCAGGTCACAGAGCTACCTCGTTCAGATGCTGGCGGGGATTGAAACACTGAAATCAACCGGTGCGGAGCCGAGAGCCGTGGAGCACTGGTCGAACTTGTTCGTGAATGAGATCAACGTCTCGATCTCGCGCGGACGGCTGAGCGCCATCATCGACTCGGCCGTGGGGGCTCTTCGTATTGGATCCCCGCTGGCCATCCTTGCGTTCGGTGGCTACGAGGTGGTCAGAGGCGAAATCACCCTTGGCCGAATGCTCGCAGCAAGCGCCCTCGCCGCAGGCTTTCTGATTCCACTCTCGACAATGGTCACAACCGCGCTTCAAGTGTTCACGTTGCGCAGCTACATGGAACGAATCAACGATGTGCTCGATACGGAGGCCGACCGTCGCTACGCGATTACGAGTCCGGCCCCCGCCCTCGGGGGCCGGATCACCGTCGAGGCCGCCTCGTTCAAGTACGGCCCGCTAGCCCCACTTGCGGTCGATGACGTTTCTCTTGAAATCGAGCCAGGACAGTTCGTGGCAATAGTCGGCAGGTCGGGATCTGGCAAGTCGACGCTGGCCAACCTGATACTCGGACTGTACGAGCCGACCTCAGGCAGAGTGTTGTACGACGGAATCGATCTATCGTCGATCGAAGCGCGATCGCTCCGCCAGCAGCTCGGCATCGTTCCCCAGCACCCCTATTTGTTCGGATCTTCGATTCGCGACAACATCGCGCTGGCCGACCCCGCAACCCCACTCGACAAGGTCATGGAAGCCGCCGACCTGGCACGCATCCACGACGACATCACCGCGATGCCAATGGGCTACGAGACCGTGCTGGCCGACGGCGGTGCGACCCTCTCCGGGGGACAGCGCCAGAGGATCGCACTGGCAAGGGCTCTGGTCATGAAACCCAAGGTGCTGCTTCTCGATGAAGCGACGAGCTCCCTCGACGCAGGGACCGAAACGGAGGTTTACCGAAACCTCGAGGGCCTGGACTGCACGCGGCTAGTCATCGCCCATCGTCTGAGCACAGTCCGCCGGGCTGCCCAGGTGATAGTCCTTGAAGGTGGCAAGCTGGTGGAGAGCGGCACCCATCGCAAGTTGGTGTCGATGAAAGGGCACTACTCCGAGCTGATCAGCGCCCAAACAGGCTAGGGCCCACTAGAAGATTTCCCATTCTCTCGAGTGTTGACCCGGGGGCCGGGCTGAGGGAGACTGGCCTCTGTCGAATTTCTCAGGAGGGTCAGTTGAAGAAGACAACGAACAAGAAGCTCACGCTCAACAAGGAAACACTTCGAGAGTTGTCCAAGTCACAGCTCGAGAAGGCCGCAGGGGGCCAGAGGATTTTCACTTACTGGTTCTGCCCATCAGGCGCAACCTGGTTCCGGGAGTGCGACCCCTCGTCATAACGACCAAATCTTTGAAAGGAAACGGCTCCCCCACCAGGGAGCCTTTCTTTTTTGAGGACAAATTCGACGGGTTTCTTCTCCTTCACCTCGCCGGATTGCCCGAAGATCGCCAGAACATGTGGGGGCTGGCTCCCGAGAGTCTCAGAGACATGATCGAGGCGGACTTCCCAGAGCTCGAAATCGTCACTGGTGAGCCACCCGCCTGGCTGACCCAGGACTTGATGGAGGAGATGAAGGCGTGGGATCCCGTGCCAATATTCGTGGCCGCCCTCCGCTACCGAAATCTAATGAAGCGTCTCCGTCGAAGGGCAAGGGGAACGGTAATAGCGTGGGACGACCACGATGCGTATGGATCGATCGCCCTGGACGACAATCCGATCGTAATTCTCGATGTCCATAGATCCCTGATCCGTGAAAGTGACAAGCAGCGCAGGACCCTGTCACTCGGGGAATCGGTAGAAGTCGATTGGGACCCGAAACACAACAGGGCCGAGAACGTCTACAGAATGGGAACAGATGACTGCGAGTCAGTTACCCAAGAGAGTTCTTCCCCGAAAGAGTGACTCAGAGGTAGGGCGGCGGAGTCAGACCGGCAGGGCGACTCTGCTCCATATTTGTTTTGTCGCGAAGCTCAACGCGAGCAAGGTAGGACGACGGAGTTAGACCGTTTTCTTCTCGAAAAAAGTGACTCAGAGGTAGGGCGGCGGGGAGTAGCCCGGAAAGGCGAGTCTAAGCGTACGGATTGGCCCACCACATCGGCGGCCGGAGCGCAGCGCCGCCAGGGTCGAGCCAGGGAGGGCTGGCTCCCCGCCGCCCGGCCCGCGATGAGTGGCCGCTAGGCGCCCGGCCAATCCCACAAACCCGTAAGGGCCGAACCCTTCTCGAAGGCGACGGCCCCCGCGTAACCGCTGGCCGGTTCCAATCCCTCTACCCACCACTGCGCCGATTCCAAATCGGTTCGGGAAGTCGTGATCCCCGCGCTCCACTGATCGAGAGACACATCGAAGCAGTCAAGAGGCATGCTGAGCCCC
>DATLOJ010000110.1:0-7043 GCA_035536315.1 Actinomycetota bacterium
GCCGCGCACGATCAGATATTTGCAGAAGAATCCGCGCGCCATGACGGCTCTTTAATAAAGAGCAGAGGGGAGGGCGACAGCGTCTTCGTCGTCTTTCCAAAACCTACAGACGCGTTGGAGGCCGTCGTCGCTGCCCAACGCCGGTTGCAGCAAACCGAGTGGCCGGAGGGAGTCCAGCTCAGAGTTCGCTCGGCCATCCACAGCGGCGAGGCCGAGATGCGCGACGGCGATTACTTCGGCAGTCCGATAAACCGCACTGCGCGCCTTCGCGCGATAGCCCACGGATGCCAGACCATCATCTCTGAGGCAACTTTCGAGCTCGTTCGCGACTGCCTTCCCGAGCTGGTGACGGTGAGGGACCTCGGCCGGCATCGCCTCAAGGATCTGTCACGGCCCGAACGCATATTTCAAGTGCTGCACCCGGAGATCAAGGAAGACTTCCCGGCCCTTCGATCTTTGGACACAAGGCCGCACAACCTGCCGGTCGAGCTGACTAGCTTTATCGGAAGAGAGCGCGAGATGCTCCAGATAAGGGAGCTACTTTCCGGAACGCGCCTTCTCACGCTCACGGGGGCCGGAGGCGCGGGCAAGACCAGGCTCGCTTACCAAACCGCCGCCGACGTCCTCGAGGACCACCCCGACGGAGTCTGGATCGTTGAGCTTGCGCCGGTGTTCGAGCCGGAGCTGGTGCCGCAGGCGGTCGCCAGTATCTTCGGAATCCGCCAGGAATCCGCCGCGGCCGACGTCAAGCCAGAGCCGGGAAAGTCGGACTGGGACCGGGCCGGCGAGGAGAGGCGAGACCAGGACGAGCCCGTCGTCGAAAAACTCATTTCGCACCTCAAGGAAAAGAACCTGCTGATCGTGCTGGACAACTGCGAGCATCTGATCGCGTCTGCAGCGACGCTCGCCGACAGACTCCTTCGCGGGTGTCCACACGTGAAGCTGCTTGCAACATCGCGCGAGCCGCTTGGAGTTCCGGGTGAAACGCCGTGGCGCGTGCCTTCCTTATCGATGCCCGACCTGAAAAACATCAACCTCGATGACCTCGATCAGTACGAGGCCGTGCGCCTGTTCATCGAACGCGCTACGCAGGCCATGCCCGAGTTCAACGTCACGAATGAAAACGCTCCGGCAGTAGCGCAGATATGTCATCGCCTCGATGGAATCCCACTTGCCATCGAGCTGGCCGCCGCAAGGGTGAAGGTTCTGTCACCGGAGCAGATTCAGGCCAGGCTCGACGACCAGTTCCGACTGCTTACCGGAGGAAGCCGCACTGCCCTCCCCCGCCAGCAAACACTCCGGGCCCTGGTCGACTGGAGCTACCAGCTTCTGTCGGATCCGGAGAAGATTCTGCTCAGAAGGCTTGGCGTTTTCGTCGGAGGGCTGACTCTGGATGCAGCGGAGGCCATCTGTGCCGACGCCCCATCCGAAGAAGGTGGGCTCGAGTCATTCGAGATACTCGATGTTCTCTCACATGTGGTGGACAAGTCCCTTGTGCTGATGGATCCGCTCGGCACAAGCCCCCGCTACCGGCTGAACGAAACCATCAGGCAGTACGCGAGAGAAAAGCTCCTGGAGTCGCCGGAGGTTGCGACCCTGAGGCGGCGGCAACGCGATTGGTTTCTCGAGCTCGCGGAGCAGGCGAAAGAGGAGCTCGAGGGCGACAGATATGAACAATGGATCGACAGGCTCGAGGAGGACCACGACAACCTTCGGCAGGCCCTTCAGTGGAGCATGACTCCGGAAGAAGCGGACTGTGCTCTTCGGCTGGGGGCCGCCCTTCAAGGCTTTTGGAGGACCAAGGGTTACCTCACCGAAGGGAAAGACTGGCTCGCGCAAGCTCTGGCCCTCGAGGGGGATCCACCTAAACCCGCTAAAGCGATGGCACTTCTGGCCGCTGCATCGATGGACCTGACCCTTGCTCTACATCGTTCCGGTACACCTTTGGTGGAAGAAGCCCTTGACTTGTTTCGGGAGATTGAAGACGAGCGCGGAATAGCCGATGCCTTGCTGGTCAGAGCCGGGTTCGCTCAAGTGAGCGACTACTCGTCTGCCCCGGCGTTCTCGCTGGAAGCCGCGGAGATCTACGAGCGGATAGGGGTTCCAAGCAAGGCCGCCGTCGCCATGCTCACTACGGCGAGAGCCTTCATCCTCCTCGGAAAGAGCGACGAAACCATTGCAACCGTGGAGCGAGCCCTCAAAACTGCGGAGGAGTCCGGCAACAAGCGCACCATCATGCTCGCCCTGCGTTCGCTGGCCTCCACCCTTGGCGCGGGTGGGGCAAGTTCCATGCAGGGCAGCGTCGACATTCCGCGAGCGGAGGCGCTTCTCCAGAGAAGCCTTTCGATAGCAAAGGAAATGAACGATCGCAGAGCGATCGCGGAGTCGCTGCGGCGATTTGGCTGGCTGGAGTGGAGCAAGAACAACATCGAAGCCCTGAAGAAATACTCGGAAGACAGCCTTGCCATTTACAAAGAGCTTGGCGATGCGCGCGAGCTCTGGCGAGGCAACTACTTCATGGGACAGGCCTTTCACGACAACTACGACGAGGCGCGTCCTTATTACGAACGAAGTCTGCTTTTGGCAAGAGAGCTCGGCGACCGGTGGGCCGAGATGTTCTCCCTCAACAACCTTGGTCTGGTAGCCCCCAGCCCCGCAGAAGCCAAAAGCTTCTATCAGCAAGCACTGGAGATCGGCCTCGAAGTCGACGATCCCGACGCGAACGCGATGTGGTACATGAATCTGTCTTTCAACGCCAGCAGCAGAAACGACCCGGAAGCTGCATTCGACTACGCGGCGAAATCTCTTGAACAACGGCAGCGGCTCGGCGACCGGCTCGGGGCCGGCGAAGCTTACATTCGAATGGCTAACCTCAAGCTCAAGAGCGGGAAGGGGGACGAGGCCGAACGACTGCTGCAGGAAGGGCTCGAGCTGGTCGATCCCGAACCGATCCGAAGGATGTATTCGTTGAACGCTTTCGCCTGGGGGGCCTGGGAGCTGGGCATGCCCGAAGCGGGGTTGCCGCATGCGGAAGAAGCCGTGCGAATCTCCAGGGAGCTCCCAGACCAAACGGAGCTCGACGGCGTCGGCCACACCCTCGGCGAGATCTTGCAAGAGCTCGGCAGGGACGACGAGGCGCAGGAGCTCTTCGACGCAGCCATCTCGGGGGGCAAGTCGACCGGCGGCCCTTACGCGAAAGCCGAGTTCAATCTGAGCCGGGGCTGGATCGCCCTCAAGAGGGGCAAGGCGGATGAGGCTGGGAGTTACTTTCTGGCTGCGATCGATTTCTCTAAAGAGACGAAAAACATGGGGATCATGGCAACCATTCTCGAATGCTTTTCCGGGGTGCTTCTTGCTAATGGAAACCCCGGCGCGGCGGCTACTCTGATAGGTGCGGCCAGGATCGTGCGCGGCGAGTTCTCTCGGGCCCCTGTGATCGAGAACCGACTCGACAAGGTAAGGCTCGAGGCTGAGCAGCTGCTCGGTAAGAAAGCGTACGAAGAAGCCGAGCATGCCGGCTTGCAAATGAAGGTTTCGGAAGCAATAGATTTCGCGAGAACCCAGGTCACACCCATCGAAGCCGGAGCTGAGTGACAAATTTCTCGCTGAATCAAATTTGACCTCTCTCAAAGGGCGGTCGGTCCTGATTCTCAAGGCAACCAGCCAACGCGACTTGCTGGCCGAGCTGCTGGAGGAGGAAGGTGCCAGCGCGACGATGATCGACGTGGTCGAATCCAGACCCCCGCACGACTTTCGCATGATCGACGAAACCCTTCAAAGGGCTCGCGAGTACGACTGGATCATCTTCACCAGCGCCGACGCGGTGAACCATCTGCTGGGCCGGCTTCGGGCCACCCAGACCGAGGGAGCTCACCTGCCTCAAAGAGTGGGTGCGATCGGACCTGCGACGAGGCGAGCCCTGTCGGCAATGGGCATCGACTCCGTGTGGACTCCCACCTCATTCACCGCATCCGCACTTGCCCGCGAGATTCCTGCGGAAGGGGGCCGGGTCATCGTGGCAAGAGCCGACAAAGCGTCCTCGCAAATGGACGACATCCTCACCTCCCGAGGAATCGAGGTCTATCGAATCGACGCTTACTCGACGGTGAATCTCGAGAGTGAGGCCGTGGCGGAAGCAGTGAAAGAAGGCCCAGGTGTGATCGCCCTGATGAGCCCTTCATCCGTACGGGCGCTCGCAAGTTCGGTCGAGCCGGTAGCGGTGAAGTCCGTCGTGGCGACGATAAGTCCGGCTACCTCCGAGGCCTGTGAGCAATCAGGAATCACGGTGACAATAGAGGCGGAGTCGCATACAGCGGACGGCCTCGCGCAGGCCATCGTCGCCCACTTCAGCGAGGAGCCCACTCCCGTCTAAGCTGGTCCGCAACTGCAAAACAACCGAAAGGACGATCGACGATGTTCGAGATGCGTATTTACTATCCGCCGACTTCGAACCCAGAAGAATTCCAGGCCAGATACCTCGAGGGGCATCTGCCGCTCGTGCAAAAGTACGCAAACATCAAAGAGACCAGGTTCGAGAAGGCTGCGAGGACGATCATGGGTGAGTTCCCATACGCCTATGTTTTCTCGGGGACCTGGGAGGACAAGGAGGGGTGGAAGGCAGACATGAACTCGCCCGAGGCCGCTGACGCCACCGAGGACGCCAAGCAGTTCGCTCCGGAGTTCACGGTCGTTACGTTCGAAAGGCTTGCGTGAACCCCGTAGTCGTAAGGGATCTCGTCAAGCACTACCGCAAGGGCGCTAAGGCACTCGGCGGTGTTTCATTAGAGCTGCGCGAAGGCGAGACCTTCGGCCTGCTGGGACCTAACGGGGCAGGCAAGACTACCTTCGTCAAATGCATCCTTGGACTTGCGAAGCCCACGTCCGGGGGCATCGCAGTCTTCGGACGAGACACTTCGAACCCGGCCTCGCGCGCAGTCGTCGGCTTTGCTCCCGAGGTGCCGAAGTTCCCCGATTACCTGACCGCGAAAGAAGTCATGGCCTTCCATGCACGGCTGGCGCGCGTTCCAAAAGAGCAGGCGCGCCGGCAGTCGGAGACGTTGCTCGAAGAGGCCGAGCTGACCGAACAGAAGAAGAGAGTCCGCAGCTTCTCGAAGGGAATGGTCCGCAGGCTCGCGCTGGCGCAGGCTTACCTTGGAGATCCGAAGCTGGTTGTCCTCGACGAGCCGACCGCCGATCTGGATCCGATCGGACGGCGCGACGTACGCAACAAGCTCATGAGACTCAAGGAACAAGGGGTTGCGATCCTGCTCAACTCGCATCTGCTATCGGAGGTGGAACGCGTCTGCGACCGGGTGGCGATCATGCATAAGGGTGAGATCCTGGCGATAGGAACCCTCGATGAGCTGGTGCCGGAGGGCACGGACCTCGAAACGGTGTTCGTCGAGTTGATCGAGAGCCGCCGATGAACGCGATCCTGTCCGTCGCCGCCTCTTCAATAAGAGAGCACTCACGCCGCAAGCTTTTGGCCTTCTTCATGCTGGCCTCTCTTGCGTTGATGCTCGTTTTCATCGTGATCGTTCTACGCGCAGAGGACGTAGGCGGCACATTCGGGACTCCCACTCAGTTCGTCAACACGATCTCGTCGGGCGTATTGGGCCTTTTCGCTTTGATAGTGGCGATAGCAGTCTCTATGGGTAACGTCGGACAGCCTTTTACGAACGGCGAGGCCATGCTCATCGTCTCGAGGCCGGTTGCCCGCTGGCAGTTCGTGGCAGGCAAGCTGATTGCGAGCGCTGCCATCATCCTTGCGACATGCGTTGTTCTCGGAGTCGAGATGCAGGTTGTCCTGCTTGCAGCCGGCGATGGCATCTCCAAGATCCTGTGGCTTCACTGGTTAGTTGAGGGATTCAACCTGATAGTCATTGCATCGATTACGACGCTCCTATCGACGCTGATATCCCTCCCCGTAGTCGTCGCCGTCGTTACCGTGATCGTCAACCAGATCGTCGGTGGAGTGGGAACGCTGTACCGCCTTGTAGTTCTAGACGTTTTCGGAGGGTTCATTGGAAAGGTAATCGAAGTTGTTTGGTGGATTACACCGAAGTACCTGACATCTCCTCTCGTGGAGGAGCAGATGCGCACAATCGGGGCTTCGGAAAGCAGCGGACCTGCGTTGACCGGCCCCAACCCCTCCGACATGCTCGTGCCGAACTCGTCGGGACTGGTGGCGTGGGCCATCGCCTACCTGGCCGTGGTCGTAGTCCTTTCGGGAGTCCTCGCCGAGCGGAAAGAGCTTCGCTAAGTAGCACCCCATTTGCTCTAATTTCACAGACGACTTGACAATTTAGTAAGAAGTTCTTTATGTTCTCGCAACATGAGAACACAATCGTCGTTCGAAGCCGATACTGCCACACCCCGGATCCTCAAGCGCAGCTGGCGCGACCGCATGATCGCGGGCGTTTGCGGCGGGCTCGCTGCCTATCTAAGGGTCGATTCACTGCTCGTTCGGATCGCTGCTGTCATTTTTCTGGTGGCCGAGCCGGGACTTGCGGTCTTCGGTTATCTGGTCGCGGCCTGCCTGATTCCCAGGGAGCTTCACTCGGTCGCGGCTGAGAACTCACCTAAGGAGACGATCGAGGCCGGCGGCTCCTCGCCGAGGATTCTGGGGGTCCTGCTCGTCGCTGGTGGAGCACTCATTGCAGTCACCCACCTGCTCCCCTGGATCGAGACCCCCCTCATCGCGGCCGGGGCCCTGGTCGCTGTCGGAATCTTTTTGCTCAGGCCACGCGGCAACTGAAAGGGGAATCGATGATGGCGACGGAGGCAGACAGCAAGCGGAAGGTCCTGGAGCTCGTAGCAGAAGGAAAAGTCTCGCCCGACGAAGCGATCAACCTCATCAAAGCTCTAGAGGACGGTCCCAAAACGCAGAATGTCTCGACGGACACCGGCCCGGCCGACGGGGTGCGGGTCGTCGGATCGTTCCGGGCGGTGCGGATCGAGGGCGACTCCTCCGTTGTGTCTGCCATTGCGGAAGGGCCGTTCAGATTGCGGCGCGATGGGGGCATGATGGTGTTCGAAGAGGA
>DATLOJ010000111.1:0-7364 GCA_035536315.1 Actinomycetota bacterium
CGTCGCGGTCGGAAACCTCGGCCCCAGCAATGCCGACAATGTCACAGTCACAGACACCCTCCCCCCTGGCTTCACCTTCGTCAGCGGGTCAGCGATGCCTTCACAGGGGACATGTACGAACCTTCCCTGCAATCTCGGAACGATCGTTCCGGGCACAACAGCCACCGTTAGCTTCCTAGTTAACGTCGCCCCCTCGGTGGCTCCCGGGCCCAAGACGAACACTGGGGGCGCGTTCTCAGATGAGGGCGAACTCGAGACGGACGATGAGACCACCGAGATCAACGAGAGATCGAGCGTGACGGTTGTTAAAACCGACTCGCCCGACCCCGTGGTTGCGGGATCGCAAGTCACCTACACGATGGTCGTCGGAAACGAGGGGCCGTCGGACGCGGACGGCGTGTCTCTCGTCGACCTGCTCCCACCGGGATTCTTGGCCACCACTACGGTGTCGACTCCGCAGGGGACTTGCCTGGGGACTAACTGCTCCCTTGGAACGATCGCCCCCGGGAGCTTCGTCACGGTCACGCTAGTTGCGGACGTATCTGCCTCCCACCCTGACGGAGTCGTGACGAACACGGTGATCGTGGATGCCGATGAGTCGGAGGCTGCCAGCGATGACGAGCCGACCGAGGTCGTGACCAGGGCCGACCTTGTCATTAATAAGGGCGACAGTCCGGACCCAGTTCTCGTCGGTGGGCAGATCAGCTACGTGCTGACGGTTTCGAATGCCGGACCGTCGGACGCAGCCGGGGTTCAGGTAACCGACACATTGCCGTCCGGGGTCATCGTGACCGCCGTCGATTCCGGATGCATCGACAACGCGGACGGAACAATCAGTTGCGCGACCGCTCTGCTTCCAGCCGGTCAAAGCGTGCAGTGGACCATCACCGTCCAGGTCGGCAAGGTCGACGGAACCTTCGTCTTCGACGGGGCAATCCTTCAAAACGAAGCAGAAGTCGGGTCCGTGACCGTCGAGCTTGTTCCAGGCAACAACGTGGTGACGGCGGAGACAACTGTTTCCGCACCAAGCGTTCCGTTGGTGAAGACGGCAACGCCGCCGAACGGCAGCGACCTGTCTCCGGGACAAACCATCGAATACACGATCTCGTACTCGAACGTGGGTACAGTGACCGCGACCGCGGTAGTTGTCACGGATACCGTTTCCCCCGCCCTGGGTTTCATCACACCCAACGATGGTGGGGAGTTCGACTCCTCCACCCGAGTGGTCAGCTGGACGGTAGGCGATCTCGGTCCCGGGGACTCCGGCTCGGTCTCATTCTCGGGAACTCTGGGGTCCGCGCTCTCCAGGGAGGACGTAATAAACCGCGCTTTCGCATCCATTGATGAGTACCTCGATCTCGTTGCATCGAACCAAACTCTGCACTTCCTTCAACCGCCGGATGTGATCATCACGAAGGGTTCCGACAAGGGCGAGAACACCGATGTGCGAGCGGTCGAGCTGATCACATATCAGCTGGTGGTTACGAACCGCGGCCGGGGGCAGGTACAAAACGTGATCGTTCAGGACACTCCCCCTTCTATCGTGAATTACGTGCCCGGCTCGACTTCTCTCGACGGCGTCTCGGTTCCGGATTCCGGTGGGACGTCTCCGCTGTTCGGAGCGGGAGTTGTCATCCCAACGCTCAACTCGGGGCAGTCTCGAATCGTCACGTTCCAGGCGAGAGTCGATATCTCTGTAAGACCGGGCACCCTAGTCGAAAACTTTGCAGAAATTAGTTGGAACCTGGGAGCGTCGTCCGCTGCTGACTTTCACCGGCTCTTTGTCATCAGAGCTTTGAATGCCCCACTCCTTCGCCAATCGATCCTCGTCGAAGGTCCAAGCGGGTCGGTCCTATTCATCACAGTTTTCAACGAAGTTTTGGGAAGACTGGTGAGAGTGAGCTCGCGAGGGTCGGTCGTTCAGATTCTCCCGGAGACGGGAATCGGGGCCATCCTTATGCTGCTTCTGGCCCTGGCGATCGCCGGCCTCGGTCGCGCACTGAGCATGCGAATGCCTGCAGACTTGAGACGAAAGAGTAAACAGTGAACGATTCCGAGCCGAAGCAAAGGCCATCTCGCAAGGCAGAAGAGATCGTGGTTTTTGGTAAAGGCGGCCGCCGAAACACCGGCTGGATCATCGGCTCGATCATCGGCCTTGTCGCGCTCGGATACGTTGCCGTCCTTTTCTTCGGGGGCCAGGCATTGCGCGATCTTCCGGGAGCCGGGGGGATCCAGAGACTGCGCGAGGGTCTGGAAGGACTTGGAGAGGCGGGCCCCCCGGCTCTTGCCGACCTTCCTCCACTACTTCAGAACGGTGGAGCATCTCCCACGTCGAGTCCTATCGAGGTCATCCTCTCGCCGCCGCCGGGCGCCTCACCCCAGCCTTCGCTCTCTCCCGTTGCCGTCGCTCCGCGACCGGAGGACCCATCCATAGTGACCTTCACTATCGAGTTCGAAAACACAACAGGAGTGAGACTTACAGGGGTGCAGATCACCGACCGCATCCCATCAGGAACGAGCTATCGCGGTGGATCTGCCAATCCCGACGCCTCGTTCGACGGCTCACAGCTGGTCTGGAACATCGGAACACTCGACCCGGGAGAGGGGGGAAGGGTCAGCTTTCAAGTTCTCACCAGAACGACCGGCAGGATCACCAATAGGGCGGTGTTGACGTCGAATGAAGCACCCCCCGGTACCATCGAGTCTTCGACTAACGTGTAAGAGATGGCTGTTTCCAGGCTAGACGACGCTTCGTCCTTTCTCTTCGGAGTCTGGCGCTCCAGACCCAGAAGCAAAAGGGTCGTCTCAGCCATCGCGGTGCTGATGGCACTCACTGGCACCGTGATGATGCTCTACCCCTTCATCACCAACGCTTACTCCAGCACGCAGCAAGCACGTCTTGCCGAGCAGTTCGGGTCCCCGCAGTTTGCATCTCAGTTTCAGGCGGGCCAGGTAGAGGACGGCCAGGTGCTCACGCGGATCCTCATCAACCGGATCGCAGTTGACTCCCTGGTTGTAGAAGGCACCGACGCGAGAGCGCTTCGCGCGGGGGCGGGTCATTACAAATACTCGGCTTTTCCATGTAAGCCCGGCAACGTCGGGATCGCCGGCCACCGAACTACATACGGCAAACCATTCAACCGGCTCGACGAGGTCAAAGTGGGTGATGAGATCGTCCTCATCACACCGTCCGATAAATGCACCTACAAAGTTGTCGATGCCCCTTCCGGCGAGCAAAAGGTCAAGGGCGGGGCCGGCTGGATAACTCATCCCGGTGACAGCGCTGTCGTCGGGCCGATCAAAGGCGGAGAGTTTCTGACGTTGACCACCTGCCACCCGAAGGGGAGCGCGGCCAAGCGACTGATACTGAGGGCCCAGCTGGTCGAGTCCTAGCCGATGTCTCGTCGTTCGGCCCGCCGGAGCAGTCGAGATAAACCTGGACGGGGATTGATGACCGGCGAGTTGCCACTTGTTGCGGAGGACCCTGAGAACTGGGATCCAATCCTGCTCAACGAGCTGCCGACTTTGCTGCGCGCGGCGGGGAAGCCGTGGTGGATAGCGGGTGGGGTTGCGATCGACATGTTTCTCGGAAGAACAACTAGGCCCCACCGCGACGTCGACATTGCAGTCCTGCGCATCGATCAGCTGGACTTTCAAAGAGCGCTGGCCGGCTGGGACCTGCAAGTCCCCGTCGACTGGGAGGGGGAGCCCGAGAAGTCAAAGGTTCTGTTCCGCCGTTGGGCTCCCGGAGAGTTCCTCGATAGGGACGTGAGCCAAGCCTGGTGCCGGCGCACCCCTTCATCCCCCTGGAGCTTCGAACTTCTATACGCGCACGGCAACCACGAAACCTGGAAATTCAAGAAAGACGAATCAATCCAACTCCCCTTGCCTGCGATAAGCAGCATCTCCACCGAAGGCCTGCCCTACCTAAACCCCGAAATAGTCCTGCTACACAAATCAGTAAGCACCTACCAAGCCCCCACCACAGAACCAGACTTCGAGGTAACGCTGCCCCACCTAACTCCAGGACAAAAGATCTGGCTGTCAGAAGGACTACGTCGAGTAAGCCCCGACCACCCCTGGCTAACCCGACTGGAACCCGCCTAGAACGCACTTTGATTTTTCGTCGCGAAGCTCATCGCGAGTCGAGGGCGGCGGTGGTGCGGACCGGCCAGGCGACTCTGTCCGTACGAAGGTGCTGGTTGATAGGCGGCCCGAGGACAGGGCCGCCAGGGTGTCGCCAGGACGGGCTGTGCCGCTGGCGCCCGGTCCAGACGCCCCTTTATGGGGAGCTGAGCCAACCGCCAGGATCGAGCTAGGGAGGGCTGAGGTGCCGCCCCCCGGCCTGATTAAGAGAAGAGCAGGCGGCGTCTTGGCAGTGCGCTTACAGGAACGGATGGAACCTGTACGGCGCTGGAGGGACCTTCGGGAAGAACGCCCCCGGCCACATCGCCGACGCTCGGGGTCTCGAGGACGTTGTTTGTGACTTCGGGCCGGAGAACCTCCGGAAGCTGGACATTCTGGGTTGCGTCGGTGATGGCGTTCTCGAGGTTGTTGAGCACCGGCGGAACCTCGACGATCTCGGGGAGTGCGGATCCGACTTTGTCGGTGACCCTGTTGACTGCATACAGCGGCCCGGTCTTGTTGGTGACCTGCTCTTCAGATGAAGCTTTGGACTGAGCGGGGGTTGCTGCGCGGTCGCCGGGCAGCGTTACCGGTTGCAGAGCGGTGTCGGGGGTAAGTGGGACAGAGATCGGAGAAGCGGCGGCTGCCGATGAGTCAACCGGTTCCACGGACTCTACTGATGCCGGGGGAACCTCGACCGAACCTGATGCCGAGAGCGGAAGGGGCGGGTTTGTCACCGACGCAAGGGCGACCATTCCTGCAACGGCCACCGATGCGACTGCCTGCAGTCCGTGCGCCAGCGGCGAAGCCATGCCCTCGTAAGGCGCGCTGCGGATCATCTCGAGGATTCCTCTTGGCCTCGGCAGAACTTTCATCGGCATCGATGCGACCAGATCGTTGAGCCATGCCGGCTGAGCAAGTGCGAGAGGTGGAAGAGCTCCGAGCATGCGGTCTGCGCCACCAATTTTTGTGGCCCTCGCCCGGCATTCGCGGCAGGTACGAAGGTGCTTCCCAGTTTCGACAGAAGCCCGGCCCTCGCTGGCGACGAGGCGAAGAGTCCTCTTGCAAACGGCTTGAAGCCCCTCAGTCGATTCGACGTCGGCTGCCTCTAGGCGGAAACGCGCACGAGCCCTGCGAAGAGTTGCCTCGGCCCCGCGGACGTTGGTTCCAATGACGTCTGCGATCTCCGCGTATGAGAGGCCCTCGATCTCCCGCAGAACAAGTGCGGTTCTCTGCCTCAAAGGAAGGCGCTCGAGTGCCGAGCGAACGACCCCGCCGGCAAGCTTGCTGTTTACCGAGTCCCACGTACGGTCTACGTCCTCCGAAATTGGCTCGAGGTCCGTCAGGTCGGTCGGGTCGGTGGCGGAAGGGCGGTGAACGTCCTTGCGGGATTCGTCTATGACGAGGTTCTTGGCGATGCGCAGAAGCCAGGGCTCGAACTGGTAGCGGCCGTTGAAGCGGCCCAGCGCGCCGAGTGCCCTTGTGAAGACTTCCTGTGTCAGGTCCTCAGCGGTGTTGGAGTTGGTGGCGTAAGAAAGGAATGAGTACACACGGGGGTAGTACTTGCCCACGAGCTGCGTTACGGCTTCCTTCTCGCCTGCCTGCGCAGCGCGAACCAGGGATTTGTCCGAACGAAGGTCAGGCAGCTTTGCGATGTTCAGAATCCTGGCTGCAACGGCCAAACTAGTGCCCCCTGTCGAGACGTGTGCTGATTACTACGTCGGCGCTCAGAGTAACAGCCTTTAACCGATCCACGTAAAAACTTTTCAGCTCAAACCCCCTGGTGCCATCAATCATTGAAACGGATCCGATCCCTAAAACCCACGCGCCTTCGTTGAAGTTTTTTTGGCCGTCCCTTTTGTGCCGATTTGCCCGGCGAGCGCCTCGCTGGTCAGGCCCCCAGATATGCCTCTTTTACCGCCGGGTCGGAAAGCAGCTCCTCGCCGGAGCCCTCCTTGACGATCGTCCCCGTCTCCAGGACGTACGCCCTGTCCGCGACTCCGAGGGCCTGGAATGCCATCTGCTCGACCAAAAGAATCGTCTTTCCCTCTTCCTTCAGCTGCCTGATGATCTGGAACACCTGGTTCACAACCAGGGGAGCAAGTCCCATCGAGGGTTCATCGAACAGGATGTACTTCGGGCGGGACATGAGGGCTCGCGCGATGGCAAGCATCTGCTGCTCGCCGCCGGACATCAGACCGGCCTTTTGCTTGCGCCGCTCGCCGAGCCGGGGGAACCGCTCGTACTGCTGCTGTATGTCCTTGTTGATCTCCCGGTCTTTGCGCTGGTATGCACCGAGAGTCAGATTGTCCTCGACGGTCTGGTTCGGGAAGACCTTTCTTCCCTCGGGCACGTGTGCAATCCCTAGCTTCGCAATCTTGTGGGCCGGAGTCTTCTCTATCCTCTTGCCCTCGAACTCAATGGTTCCCTTGACGCTCTTCAGCAGTTCGGAGACGTTTGTCACCGTCTTCAACGTAGTTGTTTTCCCGGCCCCGTTGGCGCCGATGATTGTCACGACCTCGCCGGGGTTGACCTCAAACGCAACGTCCTTCAGAACCTGAACGCCTCCGTAAAAGACGTTCAGATCACCTACGCGAAGCACTCGACCCCTTTCGAGTCCCGGCGGCTTCCAGTTCCTTCTCCGGTTCTTCTTCCTTCTCGGGGTCGCCGAGGTAGGCCTCGAGGACGCGCTGGTTGGTCTGGACTTCCTTGGGCGTGCCCTCGGCGATCTTCTGGCCGAAGTCGAAGACCGTTATCTCGTCGGACACGTTCATGACTATGTCCATGTGGTGCTCGATCAGGAAAACCGTGATGCCTGTGCTTGCGATCTTTCGTATCAGCTGAGTCAGCTTGGCGCTCTCTGAGGGGTTCAGACCGGCGGCAGGCTCGTCGAGGATCAGAAACACCGGATCCAGCGCGAGAGCGCGGGCGATTTCCAGAAGGCGCTGAGGGCCGTATGGCAGCTGCCCGGCCGGAACGTCCGCGTACTGGCCGATCCCCACGAACTCCAGAAGGCCCCTTGCGCGCTCTCGGACAAGCGCCTCCTCGCGCCGTTGCCCCGGAGTTCTGACCATCGCCTCCAGCAGGCCCGAGTTCATGCGCGTGTGAAGCCCAACCATCACGTTCTCGAGAACGCTGATTCGTCTCCAAAGTTGAAGGTTCTGAAAGGTGCGCCCCATCCCCCTGCTCACGTTTTCAAAGAGTGGCCGGTCGTCGCAGCGTTCCCCCAGAAACTCGAT
>DATLOJ010000112.1:0-3952 GCA_035536315.1 Actinomycetota bacterium
CGCCGGCTACGAGATAGACCCCCGCTACGTCGAAGCTTCATTGATGCGCGTGGCTGAAGAAAGAAAGCGTCTGTCCGAAGGCCGTCAGGGACGAATCAGTTTCTTAAGAGTCGTTCTTCCTGCCGTCAGGCCGGATGAGAAGGAGGAGGCCAACTTTCAGGCAAGGGCTGTCAGGGAAGGCCGTAAAGCCAAAGACATCGCGCGAGCAGTGATGCTCGACTGCGGCTTCGACGACATCGTCGAGGACTATCGCCTCAAGAACGGCGTCGAGGTGAACTTCATTGCCAACGACAAGAAGGGGCAGCGCTGGTACTTCGACGTGTCCGGCGCGTTCTCATCGACGCGAGCAGGGCTCAGAAGGACCGACACGATCTGGAAGGCGCTCGGGAAGGCCGCGCTCATGAACCTGTCTTCTCAAAAGCCGATTCGCTTGATCCTTCTTACAACCGACCTTCCGCCGAAAGACAGCGCTGGCTTCAAGGCGATCGCAACAGCAAGAGGCCAGGTCTACTTCGATGCGATCGAGATGCTGTCGGACCTTGGGCAGGCAAGACTTGCCGAGTACGCGAAAGGCGGAGCATCCAAGCCCATCGGTGAACTGCTCCCTCCGGCGACGCCCGACTGATCGGACCCGCCGGTAGGGCCCTGGATCCCTTATCCCAGCCCGCCGTCGCTCGAAGGGGCGGCTTCCTGTGGGGGGTCGATCTGTTTCATCCCGGAGAGATCGGCCTCCAGCAGACGTAGGTTTGATTCGTTGCGGGGAAGCCACTCGAACGTCATCTCGAACCGGTTCCCGAACTGGTCGGTGGTTATCCTGCGCACCGGCAGGTAGGTGTCGAGGAAGACCCACATATCTCTTTGCATGCCCGGCTTGCTGTTGTCGCGGACATGGATCAGCTCCCTGCCGTCCAGGTTTTCCTGCCCGATCACGTCGATTTCGCCTTCGGCTATCTCATCCCGGAATCGAATGGAAGCGGGTTCGGGAGCAAAAGCAGCAACCTTCCCGTCTCCGAGATTCAAATTCCGATTGCGAGTCCACCAAGTCCCGGTTGCGTGATCGACGTGAACCAGTACTCCCTGATCGCCCTTGACTCTGAAGATCGACTCGGAGACCGGATTACCGAACTCATCGAGCTGAACAGTTCTCGTTCGATGCCCCCGGCCCTGGTCCCACCAGCCTTCGAAACGCATTTCGGGCTGGCCAGGAGACGAACTGGTCTCGAACGTGTGCAAGATCTTCTCTTCGGTGTTCTCCACGGCCTCCGAGACTTGTGCCGAAAGAAAAAGAGACTCCGGCTTCGCAGCGGGGTTCGGCCTGCCGTCTTGCTGGGCCGGGAGCATCACCCCCAGGACCGCAACTGCGGCGGCGGCAATCGCCGCGACGGCCTGCTTGCGACGGGTAAATGAGCCGGCCCGGCGGATTTTGATTTTGGGCTGTACTACCAGCAACTCTTTCAACAGCCTCTGCTGAAACGGAATGAAGCTTCGGTCGCTTTCGCTGGTCATCTTGTTACCTCCCCTGTCGCTCGAGCGGCGGATAAACGAATCGGTTCATCACCCAGTTCGCTCTTGATGGCAGCCCGTGCGCGCGAGAGCCGCTTTCGAAGCGTTGTGGGTGAGATCTGCAAAGCCTGAGCAGCCTCGGTTTGTGTCAAGCCGTCGTAAGCAACAAGCCGCAACGCCTCTCGGTACGGCTCACGTAGCTGGGACAAGGCATAGGTCAGTTGCGGCGACTGCCTTTCGGAGTCGATCCGTTCCTCGATGGCCTCGATGTCATCGGGAGTTAAGTCCACGCGAAGACCAATCCGGTTTATCGCGCGAAATTCTCGGAAACGACGACGCATTTTGTTGGAGTGGAGCCTGCTGGCTATCCCGATGATCCAGGGCAGGGCTTCGCCTTTATGCGGCTTGTAGGTGTGAGCCGACTCGAGGACGGCAAGGAAAGTGGCCGCGACCAGGTCTACAACGTCTGCAGGTTGATCACACCGGCGCACCGCATAGCCGGTGATGATTCCGACGTGGCGTCTGTACAGCTCCTCCAAAGCCGAAGCGTCCGTGCTGATTCGCGTTAGGAGGTCGGCATCGTTCTCCTGTGTGGGCATGAAAGGTATTGGTCGCAGCTCAATTGGTGTGACAACGCCCAATAGTGCGGCCTACTTCCCTCTGATCCAGGCCCTCACTTGCCTGTCCAGCTCGTCGAGGGTCACCGAAAGGTGCTTGGGAAACAACTCGTTCGTTACCTCGACGCCGAGGTCTCTCATCTCCAGCTGATCGGCCCCCGCGCCGGATCCCAAGAACGTCTTGTCGACGCGATCGGGGTCGATGTCTTTGTAGCCGCCCAGCAGTCCCAGAACCTTCTTCTCCCCGAACCGGTCCATCATGAATGCGACGGCAGCCGCGCTGTATGCGTACTCGACCGGCGCCCTCTGGCCTCCGATGTCGTGCGCGCCCAGCTCGAACTGGGAGGTGAGCCGGGCAAGAGTGAGCTCGGAGTTATTTAACGGGTTGTTTTCCAGCGCCTCGAGCGGGATGTCCTTCGAGTAAAACATCGCAAGGCCTTCCGAGAACCACACCGGCACGTACGGGACGGTCTCACGCGCAAGGATCAAATGCGTCATCTCGTGAAGGATGATGGTCTTGCGCCGAGCAGCGTCCTCGCGTCGGTAAGCCTCTGCATTCACGATCATCACCGGCGCGGTGACGTCGAATGTTCCGGTCCATCGGTAGCCGGCCAGTACCGCCGCGATGGCCCCTCCCCGGCCCCCGATCGCGAAGAAACCCTGGGCATCTCCGGGTGCAACCACGAGGTAGCGCTTGTCTCGAGTACCAACAGCGGTTATGGATGCGAGGGCTGTTGAAGCAAGGCCCCCGAGCTCGGCGGCGGGGAACCCCGGGCTGTGAAAGATGATTGCTGCCGGTGTCTCGGTTCTCACGAACTGGCCGGCCGCCGCCCAGGCAGGCGAAAGGTCCCAAAGCAAAGAACCGATCAGCCATTTGTTTGCGGCCTTCTTGACAGTCAGGTCGCCGTTGAACAGGTATTCGTTCGGGAGCCCGCCGATGACGTAGCTGCCTTCGACGTCCAGAGACTCCATCTCATCGCTGGCTTCACCCTCGTGGTCCGTCGTTAACGTGAGGGACGTGAGGCCGAAGTCTCTTGCCGAGACCGGGGCCAGAACCTCCAGCCTCTCCGATTCGGGGATCTCCGGGTGCAGCAGTTTTGTAACTGCGGATGGATCACCCGACTTCCATGCTGCGGCCAAAGGGTTGAGGACGGTTCGCTGGACCGCCGCCGCAAAAGGAGCTTGCGACGGCTTGGCCTTCTGCTTGGAGGTGGACTCATAAGGGCTGCACGCGAGAAGGAATATCAGGAGCAGCCCGAGCAACCTTCGCAGCCTTGCCGCACGCGGCGCCGATGTGGTCTTCATCTGTTCAAAGTTTCGACATGCTAGCTTCCAGACATGAGCCATTCGCAATTCACGCCCGGAGAACGCTTCGCCACGATGATCGACTGGGCTCCGTCAGAAGCAGACGGGATCTGGTGGCATCTGGGTTGGAAGCGCGTCCTATTGGAGCCCGGTTTTGTGAAGCTCGAATGGGAGCCCTCTTCGAATCATTCTTTCCCCGCCGGAGGCGGTTGGATCGTGCACGGCGGAATGGTCACTGCTCTTCTCGATACCGCTATGGGCAGCGCCACCTGGACTCTGCTCAACGACCACGAAGTCTTTCTGACGGCCGACCTTCGCACCGAGTTCTACCGACCCACCGTTCCCGGAAGGGTGACCGCAGAAGGCAGGGTCATTCACAAAACGAGAAGAGTCACCTTCGCATCGGCGGAGTTGTTCGATGCCAAGGGCAAGCTTCTTGCGAGTTGCCGAGGGACTAACCTGACGATCGACGTCACCTCACCGGAAGACCAGAGCAAGAAAGGCCCAACGTCACCGAGCCGGGGATA
>DATLOJ010000113.1:0-8846 GCA_035536315.1 Actinomycetota bacterium
GACCTGCACTTATGCAAAGTGGGCGCACGAGGATTTGAACCTCGGACCTCTTCCGTGTCAGGGAAGCGCTCTCCCCCTGAGCTATGCGCCCCAGGGAAGACGAGTATAGCCAGCGACTTCCCGGCCCCCAGCGAGCGGACCGGCAATGTTTCTTGGAGGCGGCGCCCGGAATTGAACCGGGGTAAACGGTTTTGCAGACCGGTGCCTAACCACTCGGCCACGCCGCCGGGAGTGAAGACGCCCCTAGGGTACCCCAGCGTTAGCGCGTTACTTGACCAGACCCTTTCGAATCGCCAGAGCCACCGCCTGGACCCTGTCGGACACGCCGAGCTTTCGGTAGATGCGAGCAAGATGCGTCTTGACGGTTTCCTCTGCGATATGCAGGCCCTCTGCAATCGCTCGAGAGCTCTTACCTTCGGCAAGCTCTTCCAACACCGACATCTCTCGCTCGGTCAGGCGATCACGGTCCATAGCCTCATTCGCGAGATTTCCAACGCGCTCGAGCAACGGACGCGTGATCTTTGGATGCAAGAACCCTGCACCTGAGGCGACCGCCTTTACCGCGGTAATCAGCTCTGCGTGGTCGATGCTCTTAGGGAGAAAACCCGATACCCCGGCTGCAATCGCTTGGGTCACCGTTTCCTGGGAGTCGTGCATGCTTAGGACGAGAATCTTGGCGCGCGGGTTGTGCGCAACGATTTGGCGAGTAGCCTCGACGCCGTCCATCCCTTCCAGGTTGAGATCCATCAGGATGACGTCGGGGTCTTTGGTATTTGCCAAGTCGACGATCTCTTCGCCCGACTGCACCGCTCCGACCACCTCGAAGCCATCCTGGTCGAGCATGCTCGCCAGAGCCTCCGCGACGACTAGGTGATCCTCAGCGATGGCGATTCTTACCGAACTCAAGGGCGTCCCCCGTAATCGTTGGCTCGAGTACGACGCCTCGCTCTGCAAGGCAAATGGCATCCCTCGAAGGTGGTACCTCTGGCTTTTTAGTGTAGCCACTCGCAGGATGCTGAGTGAACAAGGGGCAAAGGCTGCTCTTACCCGTGCCGGCTACCCCAGGGGAATGTTGGGGGCAGGCTGACCGCCCGGGGATGCTTCCGGGCCCGGCTCCGCTTCGGGCTCTTGCGGAGGCCCGTAAGAGGGGTAGGACCCGTTGACCACGGCGTCCTGCCTGACATCTGCAAAAAGCTCGTAGGCCTGATCCGTCATGTACACCACGCTCGCCTTCCCGGCGTTGCCGGCGCGGCCGGGCGCAACCACATTAGTGACTTGAGACACTGCCGTAACTCGCGCCAGAACGCCGAGTCGAACAAGGTCCCCGATGCCAACGTTGGTTTCAACGTGCCGCGACAGCAGCCGAGCCCACCCCTCGACCTCGCGCTGTGTCGAGGTCTCGGCCCTCAACTTTTTCAATACATCGAGCATCAGGCGCGCCTGATTATGCGACCGAGCGAAGTCACCCGAGGGGACGTGTCTGTTGCGAGTGAAGGCGAGCGCCCTCTCGCCATCCATGTGGTGCCATCCCGCCTGGAAGAGCGCGCCGGAAAATCCGTCGTTCATGTCGTACGGCACGTGAGCGTCCACTCCCCCGAGGTCGTCAACAATCTGACGAAATCCCTCGAAGGCGGTCAGAAGGTAGAACTCGATGGGCATTCCGGTGAGCTCTCTTACCGTCCGCACGGCAAGGTCGGGCCCACCTCGCGCTAGAGCATCATTGATCTTGCGTTTACCCTGACCTGGAATGTCGACATAGGAGTCGCGGGGAATTCCCAAGACGGTCCCCCGGCGTGCTTTGGGATCGATGGCAAGGATGTGAATCGAGTCCGACCTGGCGTGTGTTGGGTTTCCTGCCCGAGCGTCGCTGCCGAGTACGAGGACGAACTGCAGACCCCCAGAGTCGTCCACCTGGTCGACGTATCGTTTTGGCGGGCCGGGAGGCCGCCCGTTGGGAGGCCACACACCCGTCTCACTGGGCTTGGTGAACTTGGGGGTATTTCCCTCGGCCCGCCGTCCACCACCTCCAGCTGATTCGGCCTCGGGGGCCGTGACAGGCGGATCGATGTGCGAAGGAACATCCTCAGGAACATCGAGCGCCTCAAGAGGAACCTTGCCCACGATCAGGACCGGGTCGGATGTTCCGCGGATCCACGCGGCCGCCACCCCGGCAAACAGCATTGTGGCTATCGCTGCAGCCAGGACTATGCGCTGAGCCGCGTGGAAGGACGAAGTCCTCAACGAAAGACAGCGGCGCGGGGAAGCATCTGCTTCAGACGCTCCATCCCAGCGACAGATATTCCGGTCCCATCGATTGAAATGTATTTGAGCAGCTTTAGCTGAGCCAGATATGGGACCGCACCGTCGGTAAGGGCAGTCTTTGTGACCCGCAAAGAAAGCAGAGATCCGGCACCTCGTAGATGCGCAAGGCCCTCATTTGTGATTTTGGTCCCGCCCAGCTCCAGGGCCTCGAGGTTGGGAAGGGCGGCGATGTACGACAGCCCCTTATCCCCGATGTCGTTTGCCGACACATTCAAGCGTCGAATCCGAGACAGTTTTGTTATGGCAGCCAGCCCCTCATCGGTAATTGCGGTGCGCGGGACCGAGAGGGAGCGCAAGCTTCGTAGCGAGGAGATCGCGTTCATTCCTACTTCGCCGAACTCCGTAAATCCTAGGGAAAGAATTTCGATGCCCTTCATTAGGCCCAGAGGCTCTAGAGCTTCATCCTTCAGCTTGGTTTCACTGGCGATTAGGACCTCGATTGGCAGGTCTGCGAGCGCCGCGGAGCTGTACCCGTCGATGGGGTTATCGCTGATGTCCAGCCATCTCAAATTCGAAAGGCTTCGAAGCTGTTCGACCTGGGGGTCCGTGATTCCAGTATTCGCAAGAAGCAAAGTCTGAAGACCTACGAGCTGCGCCACTCGTGGGATTTGGGTGAGGTCAATTTTGGCCTCGGAGAGGGAAAGCGCTTGCAGATCGTTGGGATTGATCTCGTCGAGCGTGGTCAGGTCGAATTCCTGGTCCTTTGGCGCCACGAGCCACAGGTCACCTCGGGGAACTTCTACCGCACCCCGTGCGTCTCCGAGCCACTCATCGAGAAATCCTCGACGACGCACTTTTAGCTTTCCGATGGTCTTTTCAGGGGGGAATTTGACCACCCTGGACGGCACTGGTTCTTCCCCCGGCTTTGTCACAAAAGCTATCGAGCCCCTGGATCAGGGGTCGGCTATGTAGACATCCTTGGCGGTTCCGTCAGAAAGAATGATCGTGCACCGCATCCCCCGGCCTTCCGGCTCGCACTGGACGTTGAGTGGCGACCCATTCAGTACCGGAACTGCCCCACCGGTTAGGTGGATTGAGCTCTCGGCCAGTGCTGTCCCAGGCAGTAGGAGGCAGGAAACAACGGCGAGGCTCGCCGCAAGCTTTCGCATCCTGGAGACTTTCATTTGCCACTCCCGTCGAATCTGCGGATTCTACTTCTTGAAACGTAGAACATCCGCCAGACCCACGCTCCAACGGACCACCTTCTGCCGCCTTCACGCTTAGCTTCGTCCTTTCGCCTGATTACCTTTAGCCAAAACAGCATTTCCCCCCTCTAAATTGCTTGTCGGGCACCGCCTTTCTGTTCGACCGAATACATCGGAGGGGGCGCGCCTGACCTTAGGGTTAACGCATGAAACCGCTCGTCGCAGTAGCCGGAAGCCCCGTGCCCAAGGGAGGAGTCCGGGGATGGCCCCTGACGAGCGCAGTAGCGGCCGGATCCTTCTATCTAAGTGCTCTGCAGCGCGCCGGGGGGCAAGAGGCCATCCTCATGCCTCGCCCAATTGAGCGCGCCGAGGCCGCCCAGCTTTTGGGCCGTTTCGACGCACTGCTGCTCATGGGCGGTGGCGACGTCCATCCCGAAGAGTACGGCCAGGATCCGCGCCCGGAGGTCTACGGAATCTCCCCCGAGCGAGATGCATTCGAACTCGAACTCGCGAGAGTGGCAGTGGATACGGGGCTTCCCCTTCTGGCCATCTGTCGCGGAATACAGGTGTTGAATGTGGCGTTGGGCGGAACTCTTCACCAGCACATAGGAGACGGTGGTGGGCCGATCTCTCACGGTCTCAAGGAGAAGCACGACTGGGAACGGCACTCCGTTCGAGTGGATGAGAAGTCCCGGCTGGCCCAAATAGTCGGTGCGGATTCCGTTCCGCAGTGTGCATCACACCACCATCAAGCGATCGAATCTGTCGCGCCGGGACTCCGGCCGGTCGCCTGGGCCGAGGACGGAATGGTAGAGGCCGTTGAGGATTCCTCGGGGCGAGTCATTGCCGTGCAATGGCACCCTGAGGTTACGGCTGCGGAAGATGCTGCTCAGCAGTCCCTTTTCAACGAGCTCGTCAGAATGGCCGAATCAAGGAAGGAAGTTAAGGGCGAGTAACGAACGCCTCTATCGCTTCGCTCTCGAGAACATTCACGGCGTCCTTGTACATCCGATCAGCGCCTTCGTGGGAATCGGCAACGGCCGTCAAACCAGTGAAACCGTGCTCCGAAAGACCGCTCATCATGTGGAACACCACGCCCGTCTGCCTCGATTGATCGAAATGCATTCGGTGACGCACGACTATGTCGAAGAGGTCGTCTGGCGTGAGGCCTCTGAACGACTCCGATGCCAGATGGTCGGTGGCAACAAAGAACTTCTGGCGACCATCGGGGGCCTTGAAAATGGCGGTCTCTGGAGAGTAGGCGCCGTCGGTTAAGAACTGCAGCGTTAGGAATGGATGGGTTGTGCCGCCCTTTCTGAGATTCACCTCGATCGCGTAGGCATCCCATCCGTCCGTCTTCTTCACGACGATAAAGTCCAAAGCAAAACGTCCGATCACGCCCTCCTTGGCCAAACGCTTGCCAACCTTCTCTGCGTGCTTCGTGATCTCAGTTGCGTACTCGTCATTGGCAGGAAAACGACATCCGATGTAACTCTGGCCGCCGGGTCCTCCCAGAAGCTGGTCGTGAGTAGATAGAACTTCCAAATCGCCAAGAGGCGTAACGCGAAGCTGAACGCTCGGACTGCGAACCTCTTCACCTTCGATTAGCTCTTCGACCACACCCCCATGCTTGGCGAGGGCCGCAATGTAGCCCTCGACAGATTGATTGGGGTCTTCCATTTTCATCTCCATGACGCGTTTTTCTACGGAGTCGGTTTCGTCCGGAGATCCGGGGGCCGAAAGTCCACTCAACAGAACCAGAGAATTGCCTTCCCCCGAAACTCCCTCATTGAGCTTGACGAGCACCTTCTGGATAGAAAGCTTCTCCGCCCTCAGCTTCTGGATGGCAGAGACGACATCTTTGATACTCCAAAGGTCTTCAATGCCGATTGGGTGAGGCAGTCCTTCCTCAAAGAACAGCCGGCGGCAGCCTGTCTTTGTCCCCCAGTGAAAGAACTTTGGATCGGCTCCATACATTGGGATGCCAAGCTGAATCGCGAGATCTCTCTCGAGCTCCGTGGTGTTGTAAGGGACGAGGTGAGCGCGTTCGGGATCGGGAATCAGAGACCGAATCTTCTCCAGGAGTCTTGGCCGTTCTAGGAGCTTGGCCGAGAGAGGGCGGGCCGACCCGTCGAGCGGGGAGACGAGAAACAGCCGTTTGCGCGCGTGACTAGGGATGACGCCGGGAAGCAGGTCCAGGTAGTAGTCGATGATGCTGGGGTTGATTGCCTGAGATGTCACGTAGATCAGACGGGCGCGAGGCTGCCGCAAAAGGAGCAGCAGGAAGAGGAACCTTTCCTCATACGGCTGCATGATCGAGCCGAGAGCAGGGCCGCTCAATGCTTCGAGGGTGAGAGATGGAACGACGACGATTGTCTGTTCGTCCTGATTCATGCTTTGAATCGATCGCCAAAGCGGCGTGAGCTTCGCTTGAAGCTCGTCGAACGTGGGGAGCTGCTGTGGCGAGGAGTTCATTGGACGATCCTAATCAAGTGAGCCCCGGTAGCTCACAACTTTGGGGAATTGCCCGTGCCTCCACGCTCCAGTGCGTAGTGATGACGCTCGGCGTAGTTCCCCTCCAGTGGATCCGCGTCGTACATCGTGCGCAGGAACTGCATGCCTGCCTTCTCCATGACTCGGGCCGATGCCACATTCTCAACTTCGCAGGTTGCAATTACGCGAGAAACTCCCAGCACGCTGAACTCGTGATCGAGGACGGCCGTCAGGGCTTCCGTCATGAAACCCTGACGCCAGAATCGGGGGTCAACCATAAAACCGACGCTCCGATCACCCTCCAATTCCTTTCGATCAGAGTCACCGATTCCAATCCAACCCACGAACTCATTGGAGTCTCTGACAATAAATCCCCAGTTGTAGTTGCCTCCCACCCGCTCGGTTTGGTTCGCGATAGTCCACTCGAACCACGCTCTGCGTCCTTCGGGCGTCTCCCAAGTCTGTAAGTGCATGAAGCGAGTGACCCGAGGTTCCAGCATCATGGTTTCCATAGCAGGCCAGTCATCAGTTTTTAGCTCTCGAACGATCAACCGATCGGTCTCCAGAAAAGGAGACTGGGCACTTGGAATTCCTGAAGAACCCTTGCGGGGGCTTTTGTCAACGTGGGGCATCAGAATAAAAACCTTCTAATGGAGCGGACGACCGGATTCGAACCGGCGACCCTCACCTTGGCAAGGTGATGCTCTACCAACTGAGCCACGTCCGCGAATCGATTGCAAATCGTACCAGCAGGCACGCCGATGGGCCTATGGTTAGATTCGCTGGCCTCCGAGCAAATCTAGGAGCGAGCTATGAGAAAGCCCCGCATTCATATACCGCGTCCCCGGATTCCGGTTTTCGCGTACCTGGCCGTTATGGGCCCAGGAATCATCACTGCCGCGGCGAACAACGATGCCGGCGGGATCACGGCCTACTCCGTAGCGGGGGCTCATTACGGATTCGACATGCTCTGGATCCTTTTTCTATTGACCATCCTGCTCGCGATAACCCAGGAGATGGGGGCGCGGATGGGGGCCGTCACCGGGAAGGGGCTGGCGGATCTCATCAGGGAACAGTTTGGCCTCCGGGCCTCGGTGTTCGCCCTCGCTATCTTGATGTTCGCCAACCTGGCTGTTACCTCGGCAGAGTTTGCGGGAGTCGCTGCGGGGTTCGAGCTCTTCGGGGCGGCCAAATGGATCAGCGTTCCGCTCATGGCTCTCGGTGTTTGGGGACTCGTCTCGAGCGGGTCCTTTAGAAGGGTCGAGCGAATCTTTCTCGTATTCGTTCTCTTCTATGTCGCCTATGTCGTCTCGGGCATCATGGCCGACCCCCCATGGGAGCAAGTCTTCAAGCGTCTTGTGGTACCGGACACCAGCCCGGCCCCCGGGTTTCTCTTGCTCGCAATCGCCATTACCGGGACGACGGTTGCACCGTGGGGCCAGTTCTTCATTCAGTCGTACGTCAAAGACAAGGGGGTAAAGATCGAGCAGTACCCGATGACGCGGGCGGACGTCTTCACTGGGGCGTTATTCACCAATACGATCGCCTTCTTCATCATCGTCGCCACTGCCGCGACGCTGTTCCCACTCGGGCTTCGTATCGAAACTGCCGAAGACGCCGCAAGAGCCCTGGCGCCGCTCGCCGGCGAGGCCGCCAAGTCCTTGTTTGGAGTTGGATTCATTGCTGCGTCGGTGCTGTCCGCCGCCATCCTGCCCCTGTCGACTGCGTATGTCGTGTGTGAGGCCTTCGGATGGGAGTCCGGCGTCGGCAAGAACTGGGAGGAGGCCCCCGTGTTCAACGCGATCTTCACCGCGATGATCGTCGTCGGGGCCGCCGTACCTCTCATCCCGGGGATCAACCTGGTGACGTTGATGCTGGTGGCTCAAACACTCAACGGTGTGCTTCTGCCCGTGATCCTGATCTACACGGTCAAGCTCGCGGCCAACAAGCGCTTGATGGGAAAGCATGCGAATGGCCCCATCTACAACACGCTGACCTGGGGGTTCGCCGCGGCGATAGTTGCGCTGACCGTCTACTTACTCGTGCAGCCTCTTCTCTAACAGCTCCTCAGCTGCCCGTGGAGCCGAAGCCTCCCTCGCCACGATCCGAATCCGGAAGCTCTGACGCTTCAATCACCATCACTTGGGGAACGGCCAGCACAACGAGTTGAGCAATTCGGTCGCCCTTGCGGATTTCTACTGGTGAATCCGAATCAAGGTTGATCAGGATCACCTTGATCTCTCCGCGGTAGCCGGAATCGATCAGGCCGGGCGAGTTGAGGAGACCAATCCCGTGTTTGGCCGCAAGGCCCGAACGGGGTTGTACGTACCCGGCGTGGCCGGCAGGAATGGCAACTGCAATGCCCGTGGACACCATCGCTCGCTGACCCGGCCCGAGTCGCACGTCTTCTGAAGCAAACAGGTCAAGGCCCGCGTCTCCGTCATGGGCATACCTCGGAAGTGGCACTTCGGGGTCGAGACGTTTGACCGCCACTTCCACTCTGCTTACCCGCGTGAGGCGGCTCCCGTCCTTGGCTTCGGTGGAATCTTTTTGTGCAGCATCCCGAGCTCGCGTTCGAAGTCGTTCAGTTCCTTGAAGTCTTTGTAAACACTGGCAAAGCGCAGGTAAGCCACCTCATCGAGGGCCCGCAGCCTCTCCAGAACCTCCTTACCCAGGTCCGCACTGTTGACGGCGTTCGAGCCCTGGGCCCTTACGGACTCCACGACATCGTCGGCCAGCAGCTCCAGGTCCTCCCGAGTTACCGGCCTGTTCTTGCAAGCCTTGATAAGGCCCGAGACGAGCTTTTCCTTGTTGAAGGACTCGTGGGTCTCGTCTCGTTTGATGACGATCATCGGGACTTCCTCAACGCGCTCGAACGTGGTGTAC
>DATLOJ010000114.1:0-26810 GCA_035536315.1 Actinomycetota bacterium
GAGAACCTGGATTTTGCCCCCTGGAAAGGCGGATCTGACTGGTCTCGATGAAGGGGTGCGGGCCCTGGAGGATTCGGGTTTCCAACTGGTTCAGCTCGGTCAGCTACGCGACAAGCCTAAAGAGCTGCATGAGATGTTTGCTGCTGCCGCCAAGGACATCCCGAGCGATGACCCTGTCGACGACGTGAGGTACGAAGAATGGCTGGCCGAGATTTTTCATGACCCGCTGCTGGATGATGAGGCGAGCTTCGTTTGGCTCAACAACCCAAGACCGGTTTCGTTCACATTTGTGGTTGTCGATCGAGAATCGAAAAAGGGTTCTCATGAACTCACGGGAACGGTTCCCGAGTTTCGGAAGCGAGGTCTTGCCAAGCTGGCGAAGCTCGCCACTGCCCGTTGGGCATCTGATAATGGGGTGTCACTTCTGACGGGAAACGACAGCACAAACACCGGCATGCTCGGGATCAATGCGACTCTCGGATACGAACCGACACCAGTCACGATCGAATACGTCAAAGGGCTGTCATCGCAGGACGCTAAATGACCGAGTTCTTTCAGGAGGCTCCCGGCTACTCCAACCGTTTCGAGTCCGACCGCGCTCTAAGGGGTGCGCTCGAGCACTTCCTCGGAGAGGACGCTTTTCGGGAAGCTGAGGGGCCGCTGAAACAGCTGGGCGAGCTTGCATCCGGCGATCTGCTCGAACTCCAAGAGGCTGCCGAAAAAAGCCCACCGCGTCATGTTCCCTTCGACGCCTGGGGCAGACGCGTCGACGTGATCGAAGTGCATCCCTCGTGGCTGAAGCTCGTCGACATTGGCCACGAGGCAGGGCTCGTAGCCGTTCCTTACGAACAAGGATTTGGGGCAAAGGCCCGAATTCTTCAAGCGGGTCTGCTACATCTATTCCTCCCTTGCACAGCGACTGCCGATTGCCCACTTGGCATGACGGACGCTGCCGTCACCGTGCTCAACAAGCACGATTCGGAGCTTGCCGCCACTTACATTCCGAAGCTCACCGCAAGGACCGAAGCCTGGTCGGCGGGGCAGTGGATGACCGAACGAGAGGGCGGATCGGATGTGTCCAGAACCTCAACCAAAGCTGTACAGGATTCGGACGGCGCTTGGAGACTTACAGGGACGAAGTGGTTCACGTCGGCGGCGACCTCACAAATTGCACTCGCCCTTGCCAGGCCCGAAGGCGTGGAAGAGGGCAGCGCAGGACTGTCGCTGTTTCTGGTCGAGCTGCACAAGGCGGACGGTTCCTGGAACGGCATCAGAGTGAGGAGACTGAAAGACAAGCTCGGTACCAGGGCTCTGCCCACCGCAGAGCTGGAGCTCGAAGGAGCCGTCGCCGTCCCGGTAGGTGGCATCGGCAGAGGTGTGGCAAAGATTGCCCCGATGCTGAACGTCACGCGGTTGCATGCCGCGCTTGGTGCAAACTCATATGCGGGGCTGGGCCTTTCGCTGTCGGCTTCATACGCCAAGCGACGAGTTGCCTACGGCCGGCCCCTTCGTGAGCTTCCCGTGCATCGGGTGTGGATGGCCGAGCTCGGCGCGGATTACCGGGCAGGCCTGTTGTTGTGCCTTCGGGCCGCGGAGCTAATCGGAAAGAGCGAGCACGGCGACTCCTCGAAGCTAGCCCGGCTGGTTGTTCCGCTCACCAAGCTCGCTGCAGCGCGGCAAGGCGTTGAGATAACCAGCCATGTACTCGAAAGCTTTGGCGGGGCCGGATACGTCGAGGACACTGGCATTCCGCGGCTTTTGCGAGACGTGCACGTTCAATGTATTTGGGAAGGAACCACGTCGGTTATGGCGCTCGATGTTCGAAGAGCCCTTGCCAAGGAGGGGGCCGGTGCGGAGTTAGTTGAGGACGCCAAGGCTTTGATCTCAAACCCTCCGGCTGGGACTGAAGGTTTTGCCCGTCGGATCGAAGGAGCCCTCGCAGATCTGACATCTTTGATGGGGTCATTCGAGGAAGCGAAGTCCCGAGTGGTCGCGTGGGGTCTCGCCCGCACGTACCAAGCGGCCTTGCTATTCGATGCAGCGCGGTGGGGAAGGGCTCGGGAAGACGATTCATGGCTCACGGCTCTCGAGCTGTTCATGAACAGGCCCCTCGTGAGCCCGTATCCCGGGTCTGATGACTCTGCTCTCGACCGCCTTGCTTTCGAATCCTTCTAGGAGGTACTCGGTTAAGCCTGCGCCTCCATGCACACGACTCCTTCTGGTCCGACTACCGCCGAATGTGGTCTTCCGGCCGGAAGATCGAGCCGGTCGCCGGGATGCAACTCGACGCTCTCGCCCTCGACTTTGAAGGTGATGCTTCCGGTTACGCAGTACAGAACCTTGTGGTAGTCGTGGGTATGCACGTCGTAACTGTCGCCGGCCCCGTTGGACCATCGGAACGGACGAAGTCCCTGGAGTCCGAATTCCCTGGTGATTCGATCCGGAGAGGGATCGTCGTCCGGCCAGGGTGTTACCTGAAGTGTCTCCACACTCCGAACGCTACCTTTCAGGTGTGGGTCACGCCTTGAGGAAACGAAGTTCAGAGGAGCCCCGTGTGCTCCAGGGCTACCGCGACAACAGCGGAGCTTGGATCGAGTCCTCAGAGGCCAGCATCAAAGCAGTCCAGGAAGAGCTTTCATCTGCGCGGCCGGATCCGAAGCGCGCGCCCATCGTCCTTCACCCCGGCGACAAGCTGCCCTTCTACAGGAGCGCATCGGTTGTGCTGGAGGACGGAAGCAGGAGCAGGGTCAGGCGGAGAGTCCCAAATGACTTTCCCCTCGGATACCACGAATTGGAGATGGGGCCAAACTCTCGCCGGCTGATAGTGGCACCTCCGGCGTGTGTGCTTCCACGAAAGAAGACATGGGGCTGGGCTGTTCAGCTCTACGCGGCGCGATCAAGCAGGAGCTGGGGGATCGGCGATCTCTCGGATCTCGGACGGATCGCAGACTGGGCCGCGAATCAGGGGGCCGGGTACGTGATGATCAATCCGATTTCAGCGGTCAACCCAGGAGATAAGCCGGAACCTAGCCCGTACTTCCCTAGCAGCCGGAAGTATCGAAACCCCTTATACATAGACGTCGGGCGCGTGCCCGGCGCGGACGGCCTCGAGCGCGTTCATGAATTGGCTCAGTCGGCCCGGCGGCTCAATGAACACCGGCTCATTGACCGCAGCAAGGTGTGGGCGTTCAAGAGTGAGGCACTCGAGATTCTGTTTCGAGATCGCGAGTCGGGGCGGCGATTCGATGAATATGTCGCAAAGGAGGGTTCCGACCTCAAGTCCTTTGCGACATTCTGCGCAATTTCCGAACAGTACGGGCCGGACAGAAGGTCCTGGCCCGAAGAGTTGTCCGGCCCCCGCGCCTCGGGGGTGCCGGCTTTTCAGAAAGCGGGGGCGGATCGAATCCAATTCTTCTCATGGCTCCAGTGGATTTTGGAAATGCAATTCGAGGACGCGTCGTCGCTGGTTCCCGTCGTGAACGATCTCGCAGTTGGCGCAGACCCTTCAGGTGCAGAGGTGTGGATGTACCGGGACGCGTTTGCGGAGGGTGCAGCAGTGGGCGCGCCGCCGGACGCGTTCAATCGAAGGGGGCAAAGCTGGGGGTTCCATCCGTTCAATCCCATCGCTCTCAAGAACCTCAGCTACGAGCCGTTCATTCAAACCATCAGATCCTCGCTATGGAACGCAGGAGGAATGCGGATCGACCACGTGATGGGACTCTTCCGTCTTTGGTGGATCCCTGAAGGGCGCGGCCCGGCCGAAGGCGCATACGTCACCTACCCGTGGCGTGACCTCGTTTCTATAGTCGCCCTCGAGAGCGTCCGCGCCGGCGCGTTCGTGATCGGAGAGGATCTGGGAACAGTTGAACCATCCGTTCGGGAGGCGCTTGCGCAGGCGGGCGTTCTTTCATACCGGCTGCTCATCTTCGAGGGCCCTGACACCTCTAAATACCCCGTCAAGTCCCTCGCAGCCGTCAGCACTCATGACCTGCCCACGATCGCGGGTGCCTGGTCGCGGGCGGATTTCGAAGCACAGGAGAGACTTGGAATGGATCCCAGCCAGGATGCCCTCGAAGCGCTTCGAAAGACAATCGGAGATGCCGCAGGCTCTCAAAGTAATGCGCGTGTCGAAGACGTCGTCCGCGGCGCTTACAAGAAGCTGTGCGCCGCTCCAAGCCTCTTGGTTGCTGCGGGCCTGGAGGACGTGCTGGAAGTCGAAGAGCGCCCGAACTTTCCGGGGACGATGACCGAGTGGCCGAACTGGTCGATTGCTCTTCCGATCACCGTCGAAGCAATTCAGTCGGACGCGCGCGCTGCTTCAATTGCAGAGATCATGAAGCCAAGGTCGATCGATCCGACGGAGGGGCCGGGGAATCAGGCCCAGGTGACTGCGCCGACCTCCACATAGCTCGGAAGAAACTCGTGTGAGGGCACGACCCTGACGGCAAACCCGTACCTTCCCGCAACGTCGCATTTGAACGATCCCTCATAGCGGAAGCTTCCTCCGTCTCCCTCCGCTCCCTCCAGCGACATCTTCGTGACCTGGGTGTTGTAGAGCTCGTCGCTGGACGCGACTGGGCCGTGAATTAGCTGCACTTCGACATCCTTGCGACGAAGGCCCCCGAGTCCGATGACTGCATGTACTCGCCTGGATGTTCCGAGGTTAGCCACGGAGGAATCGCTGTCGACGGAATGAATGACGACCCCCTCCCAACCCGTGACGACGTCCGTCTTCCACTCAGCCAGTTCCTTGGCTCGCAGGAATGACTCGGCACGCAGAGTTTCGCTTCTTTCCGCCAGAGGCTCATAGATCTCCCCGACGTAGTCGCGGACCATTCGCGAAGCGCTTACCTGGGGGCCGAGTGACGCCAGCGACCTCTTGATTTTGCTGACCCACAGACGCGGGACCGGTCCCTCGAGCCTGTCGTAGAACCGGGGAAGAATCTGGCTCTCGAGCAGATCGAACAAGCTCACTGCCTCGGCTTCGTTTCGCCTTATTGGATCTGTGTATGCCTCAGCAGACGCGATGGCCCATCCGTTCTCTCCGTCGTACATCTCGTCCCACCAGCCGTCGAGAATAGAAAGGTTGAGGGCCCCGTTGAGAGCAGCCTTCTCGCCGCTGGTCCCGCATGCCTCCAAGGGACGAATCGGGTTGTTTAGCCAAATGTCGACTCCCTGATAGAGAGCCCGCGCGACTGCAATGTCGTAGTCCTCGATGAACGCGATTCGATTTCTAACCAGCGGGTCCTTCGAGAACTGGACTATCTGGCGAATCATTTCCTTCCCGCGCTCATCCGCGGGGTGTGCTTTGCCTGCGAAGACGAGTTGAATTGGCCGTTCGGGTGAGAGAAGTAGCGAACGCAGCCTTTCGGGCTGGCTGAACAGCAATGTAGGACGTTTGTACTCTGCGAAGCGGCGGGCAAAACCGATTGTCAGAACCTTGGAATCGAACACATGCTCGTACCAGGCCAGATCTGTGTCTCCGGCCCCCTTCGACTCCGCAGCTTCGCGTAGCTTCCTGCGTACGAAAAGAACCAGTTGCTCGCGGTTGTGTTCTCTGATCCTCCAGATTTCGTCATCCCGTGCGCTCTCGATCTTGGCCCACCTCTCCGGCCCTGCTTCGTTCCACTCGGGCAGAACGTAGCGGTCGAACAGCTCCGCAACACTGGGAGCCACCCAGGTGCGTGAATGGACGCCATTTGTCACCCATCCGATCGGAATCTCATCCATCGGCACGGAGGGCCAGACGTTTTGGAACATTCTCTTCGACACTCGGCTGTGGAGCTTGGACACGCCGTTGGCTTTCCCGGACAGCCGCAGACACATGAGGGCCATATTGAACGGGCTTTCCATGTCTTCGGGAGTGGCGCGTCCCAATGCCATCAGGTCTTCGAACTCGATATCCGAGTCGTCGGCCCACTTCTTGAAGTAGCGCTCCATGAGCTCGCGGGAGAAGATGTCGATTCCGGCGGGGACCGGGGTGTGTGTAGTGAAAGCGGTGCTTGACCGAACCGCTTCGATCGCCTCAGAAAGAGTGAGGCCGGAGCCTTTGATCAAGACACGGATCCGCTCGAGGGCCAAAAATCCCGCATGCCCTTCGTTCATGTGAAAAACCTGGGGAGATATGCCGACGTGGTCCAGTGCCCGGACTCCCCCCATCCCGAGCAGGATCTCCTGCTGAAGCCTGTGTTCCTCGCCACCGCTGTAGAGACGGTCGGTTACCGACCTGTGGTGCGACTCGTTCTCGTCGATGTCGGAGTCCATCAGATAAAGAGGAACGCGCCCGACCTGGGCCTTCCACAGGCGCGCGTACAGAGGTTGCCCCGCAAGGTCTACCTCGATCAATCCTTCGACCGGGGTGATTGCCATCGTGAACGGATCGAGCGTGACGTAATGCTCCTGTTGCCAACCGTCGGCGTTCAGCTCCTGTCTGAAGTAACCCTGGCGATAGAACAGCCCTACCCCCACGATCGGAACGCCGAGCCCGCTTGCGGCTTTTAGATGATCGCCTGCAAGAACCCCGAGGCCCCCGGAGTACTGAGGCAAGGCTTCCGTCAGCCCGAACTCAGGCGAGAAGTAAGCGACGGATTCCAATGAGCTCTCTCTGCGTTGGAACCAACGCGCGTTCTCGTTGTAACGACGGATCTCGTCGTGGATCTCGGCCATGAACTCCATAAACCCAGGATCGGCCGCTATGGCTTCGAGGCGCTCGTGGCCGATCATCCCCAGCATCTTCACCGGGTTGTGCCCGCTCATCTCCCACGATTCGTGGTCCGCCCACCTGAACAAGTCCTTGGAGCGCGAGTCCCAGGACCAGCGCAGGTTCATGGCGATCTCTTGCAGCGGAGCGAGCGCCTCGGGAAGGCTGGCGCGAACGGCGAAGCTTCTTAGGGCCTTAGGTCTCAAGCTGTGTAAATCGTACTTCAGCCTCGAGCGGTGAGTTCGCGGGGCACCAGGTGCACTTGCATCGTGGTAGGAAGTAGTCCTGTGCTCGGTCGCATCGTTATTGAAGATCTTCGGCCCTCTACTCCGACGCGCGCCTATCCCGCAAAGGGCGTAGCAGGGGAGCCGATTCCCGTTTCGGCCACGATCCTCAAGGAGGGCCACGACATCCTCGCTGCGGCGGTCAGATGGAGGCCGGCGGGCACGTCGAAGTGGTCCACGGCAGTCATGACGCTTGCCGGCAACGACAAGTGGGCGGGAGAAATAATCCCTTCGAAACTCGGCCTCATCGAGTTCGTGGTGGATTCGTGGACCGACCACTACGCCTCGTGGCGTCACCACGCGCTTGCAAAAGCTGCAGACGGCCAAGCAATCGAGGTCGAGCTGGAGGAGCTCGCGGTAATGCTGGACGCGCATTCGGTCAATGCCGGAGCGAAGGACTCCCCGGCTATGAAGGCTGCGGCGGTGCAGCTACGCGACGCGACCTCCGAAGCGAGCAGACGCCTGGAGGCGGGGCTCGCCCCCAATCTTGAGAAGCTGCTTACGAAGAACCCTTACCGGACGGACTTGACGACATCAGATGTCGCGCTGATCTGGGCGGACCGCTCCATCGCCGCACGGGGCGCGTGGTACGAGATGTTCCCGAGATCGGAGGGAGGTCTTCGCCCCGCCGTGGATCGGCTTGCTGCAATAGCGAAGATGGGCTTCGACATCGTTTACCTGCCTCCGGTTCATCCAATAGGGGAGACGGCCAGGAAGGGAAAGAACAACACCCTCGACGCTAAACCGGATGATCCTGGCAGTCCTTGGGCGATCGGATCTAAGCTCGGAGGACACACGGCGCTCGATCCCGCACTGGGCTCGTTGGACGACTTCGAGTTTTTTGTGAAGTCGGCAGAGTCGCTGGGTATGGAGGTTGCTCTCGATTACGCGCTGCAATGCTCACCAGACCATCCATGGGTCAAAGAACACCCGGAGTGGTTTCATCAGCGCCCGGACGGAAGCATCAAGTACGCGGAAAACCCTCCAAAGAAGTATCAGGACATCTACCCAATCAACTTCTGGCCCGATCAGGGCCGCGAGCAACTTTGGAACGCGTGCAAGGACATCCTCGATTTTTGGATCGGGAAAGGGGTCAAGATCTTCAGGGTCGACAACCCCCATACGAAGCCGTTTGCCTTCTGGGAATGGTTGATCCCCGCGGTTCAGGCCGAGGATCCAGGGGTGTTGTTTCTTGCGGAGGCCTTCACGCGCCCCAGGGTGATGGCGAAACTCGCGGAGATTGGTTTTACGCAGAGCTATACATACTTCACCTGGCGTACGACCGCCTGGGAGCTAGCGGAATATTTGACTGAGGTAGCTCTTGGGCCTAAAGCCGACTATATGCGCACAAACTTCTGGCCGAACACACCGGACATACTCTCCGGCCCCCTTCGAAACGGGGGCCCGGGCGCCTTCAAACACCGTCTTGTCCTCGCGGCGACCATGTCGCCGAACTACGGGATGTACAGCGGGTACGAGCTTATGGAGAACATCCCGGCCTCCGGCAAGAACGAGGAGTACCTGAACTCAGAGAAGTACGAGATCAAGACTCGCGAGTGGAACTCTCCCGACTCGCTCGAACGGTACATCGAAAGGGTCAACTCGATAAGGAGGGCACATCCCGCGTTCAAGGAGATTGGGAAAATCCACTTTCACCACTCAAACAATGAACACATAATCGCTTACTCAAAGACCTCGCCTGGTAGAGATCCGGAGTTACAGACCCCTCCAAAGTTTCACGACGTCATGCTCATGGTCGTGAACCTGGATGAACAGCCTCAGGAAACCACTCTGTGGCTCGACATGGAGGCAATCGGGATGCCGGCGGACCAGCCTTATGAGGCGCATGACGAGCTCACCGGTGCCGTCTACCTGTGGGAAGGGGCGTCCGCTTACATCCGGCTCGATCCCGACGTAGAGCCGGCGCACGTCTTTCACTTGAGACGGATCGGCTGATGACTCAACCCTTCGGCGAAGACCCCCGCTGGTTCCAAAGAGCAGTCTTCTACGAGGTCGCCGTCCGCGGTTTCTACGACAGAAACAACGACGGTACTGGCGATCTCAAAGGGCTCGTGGAGAAGCTCGATTACCTGGAATGGCTTGGAGTGGACTGCCTCTGGCTCCTGCCCTTTTATCAGTCGCCGCTGCGCGACGGCGGGTACGACATCAGTGACTTCTTCAGCGTCCAGCCGGAGCACGGAAATCTTGCCGATGCTGTTGAGCTGTTGGACGAAGCTCATAAGCGCGGGATCAGAATCATTGCCGACATGGTGGTCAACCACACCAGCGATGCGCACCCATGGTTCCAGGAGTCACGTTCCTCGAGAGAAGGGCCGAAGGCGGATTGGTATGTGTGGAGCGATGAGGATCAAAGGTGGTCCGATGCGCGGATCATCTTCGTTGACACCGAAAAGTCCAACTGGACTTGGGATCAGACGAGGGGGCAGTACTACTGGCATCGGTTCTTCTCCCACCAGCCCGACCTCAACTACGAGAACCCTGAGGTGCAAGAAGCGATGCTGGGAGTCGTTCGCTTCTGGCTGGACATCGGTCTCGACGGATACCGTCTGGACGCAGTGCCATACCTCTACGAGCGTGACGGAACCATTTGCGAAAACCTTCCCGAGACCCACGAGTACTTGAAGCGCATCCGAAAGGAAGTCGATGCGCTCTACCCCGGACGAGTCCTTCTGGCCGAAGCGAATCAGTGGCCGAGTGACGTGGTCGACTACTTCGGCGACGGAGACGAATGCCACATGTGCTTCAACTTCCCATTGATGCCTCGCATGTTCATGGCCTTGCGAAGGGAACAGCGGTACCCGATCACGGAAATACTCGCCCAAACGCCAGAGATTCCGGAGGGGACTCAGTGGGGCATTTTCCTGCGTAACCACGACGAGCTGACCCTTGAGATGGTCACCGATGAGGAACGTGACTACATGTATGCGGAGTACGCGAAAGATCCGCTCATGAAGGTCAACATCGGGATTCGAAGAAGGCTCGCGCCCTTGCTCGAAAACAACAGGCGTACGATCGAGCTCTTTCACGCCATGCTCTTCAGCCTTCCGGGGAGCCCGATCCTTTACTACGGCGACGAGATCGGTATGGGGGACAACATATTCCTCGGCGACAGAGACGGCGTGAGGACGCCAATGCAGTGGACCCCAGACAGGAATGCAGGATTTTCGGGGACGGACTTCGCGCGGCTGTTCCTTCCCCCTTCGATGGATCCCGTTTACGGATACCAGGCAGTCAATGTGGAATCAAGCCTTCGTGATCCCAGCTCCCTCCTGCACTGGGTCCAGCGCATGATCGCCATCAGGAAGCAGCATCCTGTCTTCGGGGTTGGAACGTTCGAAGTGCTGTCGGCTGAGAACCCCTCCGTCCTTGCATATATGAGGCAGTTCGAGGACGACATCGTGCTGTGTGTTAACAACCTCAGCCGGTTTCCGCAGCCGGTTGAGCTGTCACTGGCGAAGTTTCAGGGAAAGACGCCGATTGAGCTGACGGGGAAGATTCCTTTCCCGCCCATCGGTGAGCTTCCGTACCTTCTGACGTTGGGCGAGCACGGCTTTTACTGGTTCCAGCTGGTGGACTCGCAATGATTCCGCACGATTCGCTCGTCGAGGCCCTTTCCCGATTCCTGCCCGAGCAACGATGGTTCGGTGCCAAGGATCAAACAGTCACCGAGGTGCTGGTCGAAAAAACGGAGGTGTTGTTCGGCGAGTTTCCGGTGCTCATTCGAGTTGAGGCAGAGGTGGTACTTCAGGACAACAGCGCCGACAGGTATCACGTCCTCATTGGCCTCCGTCAGCCCGGAGATCCGGCCATCTTCCTGGAGGGAAAGGCGGAAGCAGTCCTTGGAGAGTTCGCAACCGACCTTGGTCCTGCATACGGTTACGACGCCCTTCGCGATCCCGAGCTTGCTCTCAAACTCTTCGAGCTAATCGCCCCCGATCTGGGGCAGCCCGAAAGGGTGCGCGCCGTTGCCGCCGAACAAACCAACTCATCGATGATCTATGACGACAAGTACATCCTGAAAGTCTTCCGCCGGCTTGCCGACCCGAACATCGACATCGAAGTCACGGGGGCCTTGTGGTCCATCGGCTTCCACCATGTTGCTCAGCCGCTCGCAAGCTGGAACAGCGGAGAGTCGGACCTGGCTATGCTGCAGCCGTTCCTTGCCGGTGGCACCGAGGGGTGGGCCCTCGCGCTGACATCCCTTCGTGATCATTACGACACCGCAGGAGATCCCGCTGAAGCGGGGGGCGATTTCGCCGCCGAGGCTGAACGACTTGGAGAGGTAACGGCTGAGATGCATCTGGCTCTCGCCTCGGCGCTGGGTACCAGCAAGGGGGACGTCCATAGCTGGGTCAGGCTGATGCATGAGCAGCTCGACCGCATGAATCACCCGGAGGTGGACTTTGAGCGTGCCCGAAAAGTCTTCGATCTCGCGGCGGAAGTGGAGACTTCTGGTCCCGCGCTGCGAATCCACGGTGACTACCACCTTGGTCAGGTAATGAGAACGGACAAGGGCTGGTACGTGCTCGATTTCGAAGGCGAACCGGCACGAACGATCGAGGAGAGGCGGATGCCGTCGTCTCCCCTGCGCGATGTGGCCGGCATGCTGCGATCGTTTCAATACGCTGCCATGGCGGCCATGCAAGTGAGTCAGGACCAGCCAATCGAGCTTGCAGAGTCATGGGAATCGCGCAACCGGCAGGCGTTTCTGGACGGATACGTTGCGATAGCCCACCCCGGCCAGATTCTCCCGGCAGATCTCCCTTCGCTCGATCTCCTGGTGAAGGCGTTCGAGCTCGACAAAGCCATTTACGAGCTCGGGTACGAGATGGCGCACCGCCCTGCCTGGACCGCCATTCCGCTCGCAGCCATCGAGCGGATCCTCTCGCAAGCCTGATGGTGCATTACTAGGCCCATCCTTTGCCAAAAGAGCAGGAGGTCCTGGAAGTCGGGGGCCGGGAGGTGGTTGTAACCAATCCCAGCAAAGTTTTCTTTCCCGAGCTTGGGATCACCAAGCTCGACCTCGTCAACTACTACATGTCGGTTTCGGAGGGCGCGATCCGCGGGTGCTTCGACAGGCCCACGACTCTGAAGCGTTACCCAAATGGGATTGAAGGCGACTTCTTCTTTCAAAAGCGCGTACCGCAGAAGAGGCCGGAGTGGCTCAACACAGCGGTCGTGACATTTCCGAGTGGGCGAACTGCCGAATTCCTAACGATTCGCGACCAGGCGCAACTGGCGTGGGCGATCAACCTGGGATGCATCGACCTGAATCCCTGGCCCGTGAGAAGCACGGACCTGGATCGCCCCGATGAGCTACGCGTCGATCTGGACCCAACGCCGGAAATTCCTTTTGCCAATGTTCGTGCAGTTGCCCTGGAGGTTCGTGATGTCCTCGAAGAGCATGGCCTTGTCGGGTACCCGAAGACCTCCGGCTCGCGCGGGATCCACATAAACGTTCGAATCGAGCCGAAGTGGGAGTTCACCGAGGTGAGGCGTGCGGCCCTTGCGCTCGCGCGCGAAGTTGAACGAAGAGATCCGGGGCGAGCGACCACCGCGTGGTGGAAGGAAGAACGGGTGGGCGTGTTCCTCGACTACAACCAGAACGCGCGAGACCGCACAGTCGCGTCGGCATATTCGGTGAGGCCCGTCCTCGACGGCCGCGTTTCATGCCCGATCAACTGGGACGAAGTTGCAGACGTTGAACCCGCAGATCTGACGATGAAAACAGTCCCGGCCCGCTTCGCGGAGCAAGGCGACGCATCGGAATCAATCGACAAAACAGCAGGCACCCTCGATGCCCTCCTGGACCTAGCCGCCCGAGACGCAGCCGGAGGCCTGGGAGACGCCCCCTGGCCCCCGCACTTCCCGAAACAAAAAGACGAAGCCCCCCGAGTGAGGCCGTCGAGAGCTCGCAAACGGCCCTAGCTAGTACCGGGCCCGTCGGGGGGCGGAGCTCAGCCCGTTAGCTCTACCCTGGCGGTTCTGCGCTCGGGCCGCCGATGTGTGCGGCGACTAGGTACGCGCAGAGTCGCTCCCGGTCTGCCTCCACCCCCCTCCTACTCCCGAAACTGGTCCTCTTGGTTAACGTAAGGCGGGGGGAGGGCTCAGAGAGCCCTGATCTTCTCCAGGGAAAAAGGTTTTGGCGGTTCTAGCTGTTCGAAGGTGCAGTCTTTCGGGGCCTTGTCGGGCCTCCATCTCAGGAAGCGGGCCGCGTGGCGGAAACGTTCGCCTTGCAGGTGGTCGAAGTTGACTTCGCACACGAGCGTTGGTTCCATCGAGACCCAGGCTGTCTGGGCTTCGTTGGCCCACCTGCTCGGACCCCCAGGCGTCCGTCCCATCCCGAAGCTTTCCTTGTCGCGCATGGGTTCGAACTGCTTTAGCAGGTCGCGTCTCTCGGCGGCCTTGAATGAAGAGGTGTGGCCGACGTAGTGAAGCGTTTCGTCGCGATAAAGACCCAACAGCAAGGAGCCGACTCCGTCGCCGGTTTTTGCCATTCGAAACCCGCCAACGATGCAGTCGGCAGTTCTCAAGTGCTTGATCTTGGCCATGACTCGCTCACCGGGCAGGTAGTGCTGGTCGAACAACTTGGCTACGACGCCGTCGAGACCCGCGCCTTCGAACTGATCAAACCACCGTCTCGCTTCTGCTACATCGGAGGTGTGCGGCGTCAAGAGCGTTTTCGATTCCTGATCCACACATTTCTCCAGACGCTTCCGGCGATCGTCGAGCCGGGCCTGCATCAGGATGTCCTTGCCTTCCGCAAGAACATCGAAAGCAACGAAGTGCGCGGGGATTTCAGCGGCCAGCATGTCGACGCGCGACTTGGCCGGGTGAATGCGCAGTAGCAGGGCCTCGAAGTCGAGCCCCTTGGGGCCGGCAATGACGATCTCTCCGTCAATGACGCATCGCTTCGGCAGCGATTTGATCAGCTGGGGCTCCAGCTCTGGGAAGTACCGATTGAGTGGCCTCAGCTTGCGGCTTTGAATGAATATGTCGTTGCCATCCTTGAACACCAGGGCCCTGAAGCCATCCCACTTGGGTTCATACCTCCACTCAATTCCCTCGGGAATTCCGTCGCGCAGCTTTGCGAGCATCGGCTCGATCGGGGGCTCCAGCGGGTAGGTCATACTTCGCGATTAAATAACCTCAGAGTCATCCCGTAGACAAAGCGAGGAAGCAATTGCTCGAAGTCGGTTCTGAAGCGCCGGATTTCTCCGTAGAGGACGAGGCCGGAAACCCGGTCACTTTGAGCGATTTGCGTGGCAAATGGATCGTGCTTTGGTGGTTCCCCATAGCGTCGAGCGCAGGCTGAACGCGTGAGGGCCGGGGGTTCCGTGATCGAATCCCAGACTTCGAAAGACTCGGCGTCGTAATCCTGGGCGCCTCCTTCGACAACCAGGAGGCAAATGCGAAGTTCCGGAAAAACGAAGGGTTTCCTTTCCGGCTTTTGTGCGATGTCGACAAGAAAGTCGGCGAGGCGTACCACGCAGGATTGCTCGGAGGACTATCGCCGATACCTCGGCGGATCACCTATGTGATCGACCCGGATGGAAAGATCGCGAAGTCTTACAAGGTCAAAGACATAATCGGCCATCCGGGTGAAGTCGTAGAGGACATCGAGCAGCTGATGAAGGAGCGCGACTCGAGCTGAGCCCAGTGGGTCCCCAACCCTCTCGTTACGCGAAAAAGCCGCCCCTGCGGGCGGCCTTTTCTTTTAGTACCGAGCTAAATCGAAGGTTCTGGAGTCGGTTCAGGAATCTTTACATCAGCCTTGCCATTGTCGACCGCGTGAAGTGGGTCTGACTTCTGTTTGCCGAACAGCTTTTGCCTTCTCGACTCACCAAGGACCGGGTCGGTCAGCCACCGGACGACGCCAATCGCCGATCCGATAACGAGCGTGCCCGTTACGAGTGAAAGGACCTTCGCTCTGCGCTGTTTCTTCCTCCCGCGGCTTTTTATCTTGCTTGCAAGAGTCGCGGCACCCGCCAAGATCACGGGCTTGCTCTTCAAAATCTTTCGAATGGACATGATTGGCCCCCTTTGAGGACGACGAATCTAACTCCTATGTGGATACCCGACCCCTCGGTCATGAAACCACAATCAAGTGAACTCGGCGCCAATATTTTCGCGACCTCCTGCCCGTTGGGGGGAACCGGATTAGCCGGGGTTGGGGATGGGTACCTCACGGCAGATGGATATGGATGCGGCCCGAAAGGCCCTCGAGGAAGAGAAGACGCGACTCGAGAGTTTGCGCGCGACAGTCGAGACGACGAGCGGCGAGCTGAATCGTGACGCCGCGTTGGATGTGTCATCCGTAGACCAGCACCCCGCCGACCTGGGTACCGAGACCTTTGAGCGCACCAAGGACCTGGCGATTCTGGAGACTATGGATATGCAGCTTCAGGACATCACACATGCCTTCAAGAGAATCGACGACGGAACCTACGGCACTTGCGAATCCTGCGGGGAGCCGATTGGGGAGGAGCGCCTGAAGGCAATGCCGGCGGCACGCTTTTGCATCAAGGACCAGGCAGCAACCGAGAAGCGAGCTAGGGCCGATTAGGCCCTCTTGAAAGGAGACACGTATGGCATCAGTTGAGAAGTCGGTTGAAGTGGATGTGCCCGTGAGCACGGCTTACAACCAGTGGACGCAGTTTGAGGAATTTCCCCGGTTCATGGAGGGAGTCGAGTCTGTCACCCAACTTGACGACACTCACATCAAGTGGGTTGCAGAGATCGCGGGCCAAAAACGCGAGTGGGAGTCAGAGATAACCGAGCAGATTCCGGACAACCGAATTGCCTGGACGGCGCGGGAGGGTGCACAGAACTCCGGCGTTGTGACCTTCCACAGGATCGATGACAACAAGAGCAAGGTCATGCTGCAGCTCGAGTTCGATCCGGAGGGAATAGTCGAGCAGGTGGGGGACAAGCTGGGTCTTGTAGGCGTCAGGGCGTCGGGAGACCTGAAGAGGTTCAAAGAGTTCATCGAACAGCGCGGGACCGAAACCGGCGCGTGGAGAGGCGAGGTCGAGGCCCCCGGCTCGTAGCCTAGGAGTCTTCCTCTCCTATCCGCTCGTCTGACGTCCTTCGCTCGATCCGGTCGTCGGACAGGTCGTGAACCGCTGGATCCGACTTTCTGGATTCCGATTCGGTAAGGACCGCTTCGGCAACACTCGAGTCGTCCTGAACCTTCCCCTTTTCCTCCGGAACCGAGCCTGCTCGTGAGTCAACGTTTTCGGACGTGGGTTCTGGGGTTACTTCGATACGCTCCTTGAGATCGTCGTCGGCCATAGTTGATGCATAACCTGAGGCCCGAGCTTTAAACCCCCCGTCGTAGACTCCCGAGCGGCGGGCACGGCCCGAAAAGGAGGACCTTTTGGGCGAGACAGTCGAATTCCAATCCAGCGCGGTAACCGCCTGCTGGTACCTGTCCCTTCCCACCTCATGTAATTGAAGGCCGATGTCGTGGTCGTCGGGGCCGGACATAATGGCCTGGTGGCGGCCTGCTATCTGGCCTCGGCAGGACTGAAGGTCAACGCACTCGAACGCCGTTCGGTCCTCGGCGGCGCGGCGGTAACGGAAGATCTGATTCCCGGTTACCGGGTGTCGACCGCTTCTTACTCGCTCAGCCTGTTGCGCCCGGACATTTACGCCGACCTCGAGCTTGCCCGTCACGGCCTTCGCTTTTATCCGAAGGACCCGCAGATGTTCGTTCCACTGCGTGACGGCAGGCACTTCTTTGTGTGGCGTGACGGGCGCCGGACCCACGAAGAGATTTCTCGCATCAACCAACGGGACGCAGACGCATACAAAGAATTCGGAAGGTTTTGGGATTCCGCGGTCGATGAGCTGCGTCCCTTCGTAGAGAGTGACTCGCCACTCAGCCCCGCGGCTGTCGAAGGTGAGTTGCGAAGACGCGGCCAGGGCGAGATCTGGGACGTTTGTGTTGCCGGCTCGGCTGCCTCTGTCGTCGAGAGATTCTTCGAGTCGGAGGAGGTGCAGGGCGCATTTGCATCGCAGGGAATCATCGGCACCGCGCTGAGCCCGCGGCACCCCGGCACTGCATGGGTCATGGCATACCACTTCATCGGCGGTGAGCTGAACGAATCGACCGGCACCTGGGCTTACGTTCGGGGGGGTATGGGTGGGGTAACCCAAGCTCTCGCCGCAGCTGCTCGTGAGCGCGGGGTAAAGATCGAGCTCGACTCGGAAGTTGAGCAGATTCTGGTCGATGACAACGGCGTTCGGGGTGTGCAGACGGGGGCGGGTGTTATCGACTGCGACATCGTCGTTTCGAACGCGGACCCGATCACCACCTATCGGAAGTTGGTTCCTGCTGACCGTCTTACTGATGACCTGATCGAAAAACTCGATGGGTGGCAGACGTTCGGCTCCGTAGTGAAGGTCAACCTCGCATTGCGAGAGCTCCCCGACTTCAAGGCCATGCCCGGCACGAATGCGGGCCCGCAGCATTTCGGAACTCTCGAGATATCGCCCTCGGTCGATTATCTGCATGAGGCGTGGGAGGAGTCGGCTGGGGGCCGGCCATCAACAAACCCATTCATGGAGGTATTCATTCAGTCCGCTACCGATCCGACACTTTCGGAGGAAGGGCACGTCTTGTCGGCTTTCAGCCAGTACTCGCCGCCCTCGCCCGAGCGGGAGACGTGGCCTCAGATGAGAGAGACCGCGTATGAAAACGTCGTTCGGACCCTTGCGTCTTATGCGCCGAACATTCCCGATGCGATCATCGCCTCCGACGTACTCGGCCCTCCCGAGCTAGAAGAGCGCTTCGCATTGACGGGAGGGAACATCTTTCACGGGGAGATCACCCCCGACCAGTCCTTCGGCGCGCGCTTCGCTTACGAGTCTCCTATCAAAGGGCTGTACCTAGCCGGTTCCGGAGCGAGTCCCGGAGGGGGAGTCATGGGTGCTGCGGGTCGCAACTGCGCCAACGTCCTTCTGAGGAACCGCCGCTCCTAGAAGTCGACGGTCCCCGTAGCGCGATTGCTATCCAAGCAGCTTTACGAGACCCTGAGCGGCAGCGAAGATTCCACCCGCCGCCGCAACAGTCAGCGCGGCCATCACGAGCGACCTCTCATTCAGTTTCCTTGCAAACACAGTTCCTGCAAGCCACCCGACTATCAAAACCGCGGCACAGAGGAGCTGGTTGCTTTCCGGGAGTCCGAGAAGTGCGAGACCGGCAAAGTTCAGGATCAGAAAAAACACCTGCAGGGCCGGCCGGTACATCGCGGGCTTCCAACCCGAGTTGATCGCGTACATTGCGACAGGCGGCCCACCGATTCCGGCCAACAGGCCCGTCGTCGCGGAAATGGCGCCTGTCGCTACTCCGGGAGCCGCTCCCCTCAGCAGCTTGATGCGAACTCCGGATGCAAGTACGACGGCGGCCACGAGCGTGATTACACCGGCAACGATCGCAAGTACGTATGTGTTTGCGTTTCGAATGATGAATGCCACCGGCGCTACCGCAACCAGGCCCCCGATAAGCAAGGGGCTCAGTGGCTTCAGCTCAACGCCGCGCCACTCGCGCGCGAGGACGAGAAGGTTGAGGATGCTCGACTGCACCATGATTGTTCTGATCGCCTCGGAATGCCCGTTGACTGCGATCAAGAACGGACCGGCGACGAGCGCGAAGCCGAGCCCGGTCGCCGCCTGGACTGCCGAACCCAAAATGACCGCGACGTAAGAAAGCGCGGTTACCAAAGTGAGGACCGCTAAGTGTCGAGGGCTTCTATGCCGAGGGGGGTAACGCGGTACTCGAATACGACGGGCTCGTCATCGCCCTCGACGACCCTCACGGTCAAATGGACCTCGTCACTTTCAATCTCCGACTCGATTTCTTCGGCGTCGTCGTCGTCTTCGTTTGCAAGAGTAAATACGTACGTCGTCATCAAAAGGCTCCCAACATCTGTCTCAGTACCATCTGGAGGATTCCCCCATGCTGGTAGTACTCAACCTCCGCCAGGGCATCTATTCTCACCGTTGCTTGAAACTCTCCGGCCCCCCCGTCCTCCCGGGAGAACTCTACGGTCACATCCATCAGGGGAGTGATCTTCTCTGCGATTCCCCTGATCGAGAAGGTCTCCCGCCCGGTCAGGCCATGCGAGGCAGCGGTTTCACCCCCCTTGAACTCGAGTGGAAGGACACCCATGCCGACCAGATTGCTGCGGTGGATTCGTTCGAACGACTCGGCAATGACGGCCTTGACGCCGAGCAACGCAGTTCCTTTGGCGGCCCAGTCGCGAGAGCTGCCGGATCCGTACTCCTTGCCGGCAAGCAGTATCAGTGGGACACCTTCCTCCCGGTACTTCAGGGACGCATCGTAAATGCTCATCTGCTCCCCGGTTGGCAGGTGAATCGTCCACGGCCCCTCGGTACCGGGGGCCAGGATGTTGCGGAGCCGGATGTTTCCGAACGTTCCGCGCAGCATGACTTCGTGGTTACCCCGCCTTGACCCGAAGCTGTTGAAGTCCTGTGGCGCGACTCCAAGCGACGTCAGGTAGCTGCCGGCCGGGGAGTTCACCTTGATTGCGCCAGCCGGCGAGATGTGGTCCGTTGTAATCGAGTCTTCCAGCAGCACGAGAACCCGCGCGTCGATGATTTCCCCCGGGTGCACAAAGGCGACCTCTGTCTCCAAGAAGTACGGAGGTTCGCGAACGTACGTCGACTCCGCATCCCAGTCGAACATCTGGCCTTCAGGGGACGGCATCTGCTTCCAATGTTCATCGCCCTCGAAGATCCGGCCGTACTCCTCGTCGAAGAAGTCCGGTGAGAGTGACTCGCTCAGCGTCTGAGCGACCTCTTCGCGCGAGGGCCAGATGTCTGCCAGGAAAATGTCCTTGCCCTCAGCCGACTGACCGATTGGCTCAGTCGTTAGATCGATGTCGGCCGTTCCGGCCAATGCGTAAGCAACGCACAAGGGTGGTGAACCCAGATAGCTGGCCTTGATCTGCGGATGGATCCGGCCTTCGAAGTTTCGATTCCCCGACAGGACCGCTACAACTGCCAGCTCTTCCGATTCCACTCGGGCCGCGATCTCGTCCGGAAGGGGGCCGGAGTTTCCAATGCAAGTCGTGCATCCATATCCGACCAGTGAGAATCCGAGCTTTTCCAAATATGGCGTTAAGCCGGCGGCATCGAGGTAACGCGTCACGACCCTCGATCCGGGAGCGAGCGAAGTCTTGACCCACGGCTTCGATTCGAGGCCGGCCTCCACTGCCTTCTTCGCAAGCAGGCCGGCCCCCACCATCACGGTTGGGTTCGAAGTGTTCGTGCAACTGGTGATGGCTGCGATGACGACGGAACCGTTTTGAACCTGCCTCGCTACCTTCTGCTCGACTGATAACTCTTGGCCTTCGATCTCATCCGTGGCTACCGCGGCCTGCAGATCGGCGTGCTGGGGGTTTCCGCCTTCCGAGACAAACCGCCCGATCTCTTGCTTCTTGGGATCTGGAATGAAGCCGTCGTCAAAGGCCTCCCGGAATGAGGTCCACACGTTTGGCAAAGAAACTCGGTCCTGGGGGCGCTTCGGCCCGGCGAGGCTGGGCTCGACCGTCGCCAGATCCAGCTCGAGCACCTCGCTGAACTCCGGCTCCTCGTCGCCGTCGCTTCTGAACATCCCCTGCTCTTTCGTGTAGCGCTCAACAAGGTCGATGACGCCTTCCCTGTTGGTCTCCCTCAGGTAGGCCAATGTGTTGACGTCGCATGGAAACAGGGTGGCGGTGGCACCGAACTCCGGTGACATGTTCGACAGAGTTGCCCTGTCTGCGATGGCAAGATTGGAAAGTCCGTCGCCGAAGAACTCGACGAACTTGCCCACAACTCCGTGAGCGCGAAGCTTCTGAGTGAGGGTGAGCACCAGGTCTGTGGCAGTCGATCCCACAGGAAGTGCTCCCACCGTTCGAATGCCCACAACCCAGGGCCTCGTCAGGAACATCGGCTGCCCGAGCATTGCTGCTTCTGCCTCGATTCCTCCAACGCCCCAGCCGAGCACCCCCAGGCCGTTGATCATGGTTGTGTGTGAGTCGGTACCAACGAGAGTGTCGGGCAGCGCAACTCCGTCGCGCTCTAGCACGACCCGTCCGAGGTACTCGAGATTGACCTGGTGGCAGATGCCCATTCCCGGAGGAACCACGTTGAATCCATCAAAAGCCTGCTGTGCCCAACGCAGCAGCGAATACCTTTCGAGGTTCCGCCGGTACTCGAAGTCGATGTTGGCCTGGTAGGCGCCCTCGAAGCCGAACCGGTCGACCTGTACGGAGTGATCGACGATGAGGTCGACGGAGACGAAGGGGTTCACCTTCTTGGGATCGCCGCCCGAACGCGCCACCGCCGAGCGCAACGCTGCAAGGTCGACGACTGCAGGCACTCCGGTGAAGTCCTGCATGAGAACGCGGGCCGGCATGAATGCGAGCGATGCGTCTGGGTCTTTCTCCGGCCAGTTTGAAAGGGCCCTTACATCGAGCTCCGAAACGTCCCGGCCCCCTGCTCTCCTCAAGATGTTCTCCAGAAGGATCTTTACCGTCTGCGGAAGGCGGGAGATGTCTTTGCCGGTAGCGCTCGCCAGTTTCGGCAGGCTGTAGAACCAGAGACTCCCCCCGGCAGTTTCGAGCTGAGATCTGACCCCGAAGATGTCTTGCAAGAAGTTCCTTCCTGTATGTAAGCCCATTGTCCCGCCCCCGGCGATGCTGGACAAATGAGGGGGCGCGTTCACGTGCGGGACGCGGGATGATGGCTCAGTGAAACGAATCAAGTCGATGGAAATGTTCTCGCCTCTCACCCAGACCTGGTTTTCGGAGAGCTTCGAGGTGCCCACGCCCTCTCAGGCGGGTGCGTGGGAAGCGATATCCGGCGGCAAAAATGTCCTGGTTGTCGCTCCGACGGGGTCGGGGAAAACCCTTGCTGCCTTTCTGTGGTCGATCGATCGCATAGCCAACACGTCCGTTCCCCCAAAGAAAGAACGGCTTCGTGTTCTCTACATCTCCCCCCTCAAGGCTCTGGCCGTCGATATCGACCGGAACCTGCGGTCTCCCATCAACGGGATCAGTAACGCTGCGGTAAGAGCCGGGAGAACGCCGCTTGAGATATCGGTGGGGGTGAGGACAGGAGACACACCCCAGGACCAGCGGCGCCGGCTGGTAACCACGCCACCCGACATTCTCATAACCACCCCGGAGTCGCTGTTTCTGATGCTCACATCGTCCGCACGCGAGTCGCTCCGGTACATCGACACGGTCATCATCGACGAGGTGCATGCGCTGGCCCCTAACAAGAGAGGCGCGCATCTGACGGTCAGCCTCGAGCGACTCGATCTCTTGCTGGAAAGGCCTGCTCGAAGGATTGGCCTCTCCGCGACCGTGAGGCCGGTCGACGAGATCGCCGCCTTCCTGGGAGGCACAAGACCCGTAGAGGTCGTCCAGCCGCGCTACGACAAGAAGTTCGATCTGAAGGTTGTTGTGCCGGTCGAGGACATGTCAGACCTGGGCGAAGTGATGGACGAGGTGCCGAATGGTTCGGCGTCCGGCCCCCTTCCGGTGAAGACGATCTGGCCCGCCATCGAACAACGCCTCAGTGAGCTGATCGCCAAGCACAGATCGACGATTGTGTTCGTCAATCGCCGGGGGCTTGCGGAGAGGCTGTCAGCCCGCCTCAATGAGCTTGCCGAGAAAGAGATCGCACGCGCGCATCACGGCTCTGTCAGCAGAGAGCAGAGAAAGCTCATCGAGGAGGATCTGAAGGCGGGCCGGCTGCCGGCGGTCGTCGCGACTTCGTCACTCGAGCTCGGTATCGACATGGGGGCCGTGGATCTGGTCGTTCAGGTCGAGTCGCCAACTTCAGTTGCCAGCGGCTTGCAAAGGGTCGGACGCGCCGGCCACCAGGTCGGGGCGGTAAGCAGCGGTGTGATCTTTCCGAAGTTCCGCGGAGACCTTGTCGTTTCCGCCGTGGTGGTCGAGAGCATGCGCAACGGCGCGATCGAATCGATGCGCTATCCGCGCAATCCACTGGACGTTCTCGCGCAGCACATCGTCGCGATGGTTGCGATGGATGAGTGGGAGGTCGAAACGATTGCCGAGGTCCTGCGCCGCGCCGCACCCTTCGCCTCGCTCCCCGACAGTGCACTCGAATCCGTGCTCAACATGCTTTCGGGCCTTTACCCAAGCGACCGCTTCGCGGAGCTCAGGCCCCGTATCAACTGGGACAGGCTGACCGGAAAGCTGACGGGACGTCCCGGTGCGCAGCGGCTTGCCGTGACTAGCGGCGGCACGATTCCAGACCGCGGGCTCTTCGGTGTTTTCCTTTCGGGAAATGAAAGGGCTCGCGTCGGAGAGCTCGACGAAGAGATGGTTTACGAGTCGCGGGTCGGGACCGTCTTCAAGCTCGGATCGTCCAACTGGCGAATCGAGGACATCACGCACGACCGCGTGATTGTCTCCCCGGCCCCCGGTGAGAACGCGGCGATGCCGTTCTGGCATGGCGACGGAGTCGGAAGACCGCTGGAGCTGGGAAGAGCGCTTGGTGAGTTCCTTCGCGAGGTTCAGAAGATCGGCCCAGAAAAATCCAGAGTGAAACTTCTCGACCGGGGGCTGGACGAGCTCGCAGCCGACAACTTGCTTGCCTATTTGGCCGAGCAGAAGGAAGCGACCGGATATCTGCCGGACGACAAGACGATCGTCTGCGAGAGCTTTCGTGACGAGATTGGTGATTGGAGGCTCTGCATTCACTCTCCCTTCGGCGCACAGGTCCATGCCCCCTGGACGCTTGCGATCGAAGCGCGGATCCGCAATGTGTATGGGATCGAGGTGCAGACGATGCACTCGGACGACGGCATCGTTATCCGCATTCCTGAGTCGGACGAGCCTCCCAAGAGCGCGTGGGCAATTTTCGACCCGGACGAGATCGAGGACCTCGTCACATTGCGGGTCGGCGGCTCGTCACTCTTCGCCAGCCGCTTTCGAGAGTGTGCATCAAGAGCGCTCCTGCTTCCGAGAAGGGGACCGGATCGCCGGACACCGCTGTGGCAACAGAGGCAGCGCAGCTACAACCTGTTGCAGGCGACTTCCGACTACGGCTCGTTTCCAATCCTTCTCGAAACGATGCGCGAGTGCCTTCAAGACGTCTTCGACCTTCCCGGCCTCAAGCAGTTGATGCAGCAGATCAACTCTCGCGAGGTCAAGGTCGTCGAAGTAAGAACCGAGAGCGGCTCTCCGTTCGCGGGATCACTGGCGTTCAGCTATGTCGCCAACTTCATTTTCGACGGGGACTCCCCGCTGGCCGAGCGGCGCGCAGAAGTATTGACGCTCGACGCGGGGCTGCTTGCAGAGCTGCTCGGCAAGGCCGAGCTTCGAGAGGTCATCGAAGAGGCTGCACTGGACGAGTTGGAGCGCGAGCTTCAGCGTCTCAGCCCGGACCGCCGAATTAGGGGAATCGATGACGTGCACGATGCCCTCAGGGCTATCGGCGATCTTTCGAGGGCGGAGCTGCTGCAGCGTGGTGCGAGAGACGACTGGCTGCAAGAGCTCGAAGACTCGCGCCGCATACTGCCGATCAAGGTCGCGGGGCATGAGCGCTATATAGCCGCTGAGGATGCTGCCAAGTTCCGGGATGCCCTCGGCTCCCCGCTTCCGCCGGGCCTCCCAGATGCGTTCCTGGCGCACGCCCCCGGTGCACCGATTGATCTTGTGTCGCGCTTCGCGCGCACGCACGGCCCGTTTCATCCAGAGGATGTGAGCGCCCGCCTCGGTCTTGGAGTGGCTGTTGTCGCCCAGTCGCTGAGGGCTCTCGAGTCGGAGCGCAGGGTTGTTACCGGTGAGTTCCGGCCGGGGGGCGTTGGGCTCGAGTGGTGCGATACCGAAGTTCTGCGTCTCCTCAAGAGAAAGTCGCTGGCAAAGCTTCGCAAGCAGATCGAGGCAGTGCCTCGTGAGACTCTCGGCAAGTTCCTCCCGGCCTGGCAGTCTGTAGGTGGACATGCCGGATACGGGCCGGATGCGCTGTACCGCGCGGTGGAGCAGCTGCAGGGCAGAGCAGTCCCTGCGAGCGCATTGGAGCGGTTCGTCCTGCCGGCGCGCGTCCTTGGTTACTCCGCTTCCATGCTCGACGAGCTCACCGCGGCCGGAGAAGTGATTTGGGCTGGGAGCGGCAGGCTTGGCAGCGATGACGGCTGGATAAGTCTCTACTTCGCCGGGGAAGCTCAGCTCTTGCTGCCTCAGGTTGGCGAGGAGACAGAACTGACTCCCGAGCACCTCCAGGTGACCGATGCCTTGCAGTCCGGAGGAGCGCTTTTCTTCAGACAGCTGACGGAACGCACCGGGCTTGCGGATGCCGATCTACTTCGCGTCATCTGGGATCTTGTATGGAGTGGCAGGCTGACGAACGACACTTTGTCGCCACTGCGCGCGCTGGGACGGTCGGGGATGCGAATGTTCGCTTCGACTCCCGGCCCCCGATCGCGATCACGCCATGGCGCAAGACCATCCCTTCCGACGCGAACTGGCCCGCCGGCGGGGGCCGGACGTTGGAGCCTTTTGCCGGACCCCTCGAACGAGCCGACGCGAAGGGCGCACGCGCTCGCAGAGAGACTTTTGGATCGGCACGGCATCGTGACTCGCGGAAGCATCTCGGCAGAGGAAACTCCCGGGGGTTTCGCCGCGGTCTACAAGGTGCTCAAGGGTTTCGAGGAAGCGGGCCGGTGCAGAAGGGGGTACTTCATCGAAGGACTCGGCGGCGCGCAGTTTGCGCTATCCGGAGCCGTCGACCGGTTGCGGAGCCTCGAGAGAAGCGAGTCCGGGGGAGCGATTGTGCTTGCCGCAACCGATCCTGCGAACCCATACGGTGCCGCCCTGCCCTGGCCCGAAAAAGCGGATGTTGGACACAGGCCCGGACGCAAGGCCGGTGCACTGGTTGTGCTTGTCGACGGAAAGCTGGTCCTTTATGTCGAGAAGGGGGGCCGGAGCCTGATCACCTTCTCGGACGACAAGCAGATACTCGGGCCGGCGGCGGAGGCGATTGCCACGCAAGTCAAGGAAGGGGCCCTGGGCAAGCTGGGGGTTGAGCGCGCAGACGGAGGAGGAATCGCCGACACCATCTTGTCGGAAGTGCTGGAAGCTGCGGGGTTCAAAGCGACACCGAAGGGTTTGCGCCTGCGTGCCTGAGGGCGACACGGTTTACCGCGCCGCTCATGCAATGAACCGGGCGCTACAAGGAAAGCGGCTAACTAAGACAGATTTTCGAGTCCCCTCCATTGCCACTGCCGATCTCAGCGGCAAAGTAGTGCTCGAGGTTGTTCCCCGCGGCAAGCACATGCTGACAAGGATCGATAACGGCCTCACCTTGCACACGCACTTCAAGATGGATGGGACGTGGCACATCTACCGCCCGGGGCAGAGATGGCGCGGTGGTAAGCCGCACGAAGTGCGGGTCGTCCTGGAGACCGACGATCGCGTCGCGGTTGGGTTCAGACTTCCCGTGGTCGAACTTCTGCCGACGGTGGAGGAGGACAAGGTCGTTGGGCACCTGGGTCCGGATGTTTTGAGTAGCGAATGGAATCCTGGAGTTGCAGCCAAGAACGTCTCAGCTTCGGAAGCATCGATCTTCGAGGCTCTCCACGACCAGCGCAACGTCGCGGGCCTTGGAAACCTCTACTGCAATGAGTCGCTCTTTCGGGCCGGGGTGAATCCATGGGCGGGGGCCAGGTCGATCGACGATCTGCCTGCGCTGCTCGAAATCGGCCGCAAATTGATGACGGCCAACCTCAAGGGGTGGCACCAGTCGACAACGGGCGACAC
>DATLOJ010000115.1:0-22546 GCA_035536315.1 Actinomycetota bacterium
CGACGGAGCTCGAAGAAGCTCTCGACGAGGGGATGGGGTTCGACGGCTCTTCGATAGAAGGGTTCGCGCGAATCGAAGAGTCCGACATGATCGCCCTGCCTGACGCTTCGACGTTCCAAGTCATGCCTACGCGTTCGGAGCGGCCGGGTTCGGCCCGCATGTTCTGCGACATCAAGATGCCGGACGGAACTCCGTTCGCAGGAGATCCCCGGCAAGTCCTCAAGCGGGCGCTCGGCCGCGCCGCTGAGCTCGGCTATTCGTACTACGTCGGGCCGGAGCTCGAGTACTTCTACTTCAAGGACTCCGCCGGCACCGAGTTTCTCGATCACGGCTCGTACTTCGATCTGACCCCTCTCGACGAGGCCGGAGACCTGCGCAAGAAGACGGTCGAGTATTTGGAGGAGATGGGAATCCCCGTCGAGTACGTGCATCACGAGGTCTCTCCATCACAGCATGAGATCGACCTTCGTTACGCCGACGCACTCACGATGGCCGACAACGTCATCACCTACCGATTGGTCGTGAAGGAAGTCGCTCAGGAGCAGGGCGTGTACGCGACGTTCATGCCAAAGCCCGTGGCCGGCATCAACGGAAGCGGAATGCATACGCACATGTCGTTGTTCGAGGGGGACCGCAACGCGTTCTTCGAGGGATCCGATGCAGCCCACTTGTCGAAGGTGGGAAAAGCATTCCTGGCCGGGATCCTTCATCACGCAAGAGAGATCTGCGCGGTAACCAACCAATGGGTCAACTCCTACAAGCGTTTGATTCCCGGCTTCGAGGCCCCCATCTACATCTGCTGGGCCCGCAGAAACCGTTCGGCGCTGGTCCGTGTACCGATGTACAAGCCGGGCAAGGAAAGCGCGACACGTCTCGAGGCCCGGTTTCCCGATCCAGCCTGCAACCCTTATCTGGCATTCAGCGTGATGCTCGCCGCGGGCCTGAAGGGCATCGAGCAGAACTACGAGCTGCCCGCCGAGGCCGACGACAACATCTATGAGATGTCCGAGTCACAAAGGCTGGCACAGGGAATCGACGCTCTGCCAGAAGACCTGCACGAAGCGATTCAGGTCTGCGAGTCGTCGGAGCTTGTTCGTGAGACCCTCGGCGAGCACACATTCGAGTGGTTCATTCGCAACAAGAAGAGCGAGTGGAACGACCACAAGGCCTACGTCACCCCCTTCGAGCTAGAGCGCTACCTGCCGATCCTGTAGGGGCCGGGCCGGGTTCAGCTTTCCTTCTTCTTGCGGGAAGTGGGCTTGCCCTTCTTACTGGATACCGCCTTCGTCTTCGGTTTGGCTGCCGGCGCTTTCGCCTTCCGCTTGGCGGGGGCTGACTTGGGCTTGACCGGTCTGGAAGTCGCCTTGGACTTGACGGGCTTCGCTTTGGACTGAGGCTTTGACTTCCGCGCGGGACGAAGCCTCTCCTCGAGATGTGACCCCGCACTAATAATCTCGCTCACCAGGGTTCTCACCGTTTCGAGCTCGAGTCCTATTCGTTGCAGAATCTGTGCGGCTATTCCCTCTCCTTCACGGAGTAGCGCGAGTAGCAGATGCTCGGTTCCGATGTATTCGTGCCCCATAGACGACACTTCTCGAAGGGCCAGCTCGAGCACCTTTTTCGCTCTCGGTGTAAAGGGCACTTGGCCCCCGAATTCCTTGCTTCCCGTGCCGATCATCATCTTGACGGCCAGTCGAGTCTGTTCGAGAGAAACCCCAAGAATATTCAGCGCGCGAAGAGCGACCCCGCCCCCTTCGGCGCCGGCGAGGAGCCCCAGAAGAAGGTGCTCGGTTCCGACGTACCCGTGATTCAGGAGGCGTGCTTCCTCTTGTGAATACAAAATCACATGGCGTGCCTCCTGGGTGAAACGTGCATAGATGCTGGCAGCGGCGGATTTCGGCTTTTTGGTACCACTGCTCTCTTCGATCCGCTGGATCTCCCCGCGTGCGTCCCGGAGGTTGAAAGCACTCGCCGCCACCACGTTTTTCCTGGAGATCCCACCTTTGCTCCGCTCGGCATGCGGGTCTTGCGTCTCCGGCTTTCTCTCTTCTGTGACCGGCAATACATACGAGCCGACAGTCTCGGAGAGTTCCACATTCAAGATCTCGGTGATCAGGTTCCTCAGAGCAGCGGAATCGACTCCCTGCTTTTGCAGAACTTGGGGCCCCACTCCTTCTCCTTCACGCAGAAGTCCCAGAAGGATGTGCTCAGTGCCGATGTAGTTGTGCCCCAACTGCAGGGCTTCTCGAAGCGTTAGCTCCAGTACTTTCTTCGATCTCGGGGTGAAAGGAATATGTCCGGCGACTCTCCCGCTGCCCCTGCCGATCATTTCCTCAATCAGTTGGCGCGATCGACTCAGGAAAACACCGCTCTGCTCTAGAGCCTGAAAGGCCACTCCCTCTCCCTCCGAAATGAGGCCCAAGAGGAGATGCTCAGTGCCGATGTAGTTGTGTTGCAGTTGCCTCGCTTCTTCCTGAGCAAGGACCACGACTCGTCTCGCCCTGTCCGTGAACCGTTCGAACATGCTGCCGCCGCCCGAGCCTCTTCTAGCTCTGCGACCCTCCGTCGATCGAGCTCTTACGACGGCCTCGTATCCCTTGACGGCTTCCTCCTCGGCTCGTCTGGCAGCCTCCCCTTCGACTGCGCCTGCCGAAGCGGTCGAACCCAGAGTTGAGCCCTCCAGATAAAGACCGGTCACAAAGCTCTTGAGGGAGTCTTCGGAAACTCTGTAAGAGCCCCCCAGCTGAATTGCATGGAGTTTGCGGTCCCGGATGTATTCACCCACGGTCCTTGGATGGACCTCGAGAATTTCTGCGACTTCGGCTGTGGTCAGCAGGTCCCCGAATAGATCTCTTTTGAGACGCTCGACTCTGGCCTTGCGCTCGATGTCCTCTGGGGGATGGTTGTCTGCGGATTCCACGGTAGTCCTCGGTAGGTTGCGGATTCTGACGAATGTTCGCGCATTCTACGGAGCACCGCAAGACCTCTCTTACAAGAGCCCACACCCAGATAACAATTTCTCAACTTTTTTCTCTGGGACCCCCGTTTTGGCACGTTTTCGGGGGTTTGTTGTCACTACCCCTCTCTATGATTTGGGGTGCAGGTTGAAGGGGGGTTTCAATGAAGGACAGGACCGATTTCCCGGAGTCGAGCATCGACACCGTGATGGTCCAGCGTCCTGCGGCCGTCGAGGATTTCACTAAGAGGGCCGACGACTGGTACCGCCGAAAGCTCGCACTCGAGCGCGAAGGGATGCAGCTTGCGACCGAGATGGAGCGGTTCCGGCTCTACGAGCACGACGGCCAGGACTCGACCGGCCGCTGGTTCGCCAACCACTTCGGGCTCGGGGTCGGAAGGACCTCCGAGTTCGTAAATGTGGCTCTGGCCCTCCAGAAGCTACCCAAGAGCGATGAGGCCTACGGCCAGGGCCGGATTAGCTACGACCATCTAAGGGCCATCACCCAGGTCGCCAACGACGAGAACGAGGCAGACCTTCTGGCAGCCGTCGAAGGCACCTCGGTCAAAGACACCTTCAAGGTCGTGGACAGGATCATCGAGGTCTCCGCCGAGGACTCCCGCAACGCCCGCAGCAACCGCTACCTGTCTATGCGCTGGGACCACGACAGCAGGCTCTTGTGGATAAGCGGCGCTCTTCCAGAAGAGGAGGGGGCCCTGTTCGAGACCGCCATCGACACCCTTGCCAAAAGGATGCCCAAGAAGAGCGTCGATGGCGACTACACCCCGATCGAGTCCAGAAGGGCCGATGCCCTCAGCCTTATGGCCGACTCAACCCTGGCCCAGCACCCCTCCAAGCCGAGGGTGGTGGTGCACGTCGATGCGGATACCTTGCTGAAGGGCGAGGGAGCCGCCGAGGTGGAAGGGGGATCCACGATCTCTGCCGAAACCGCCAAGCGGCTTTGCTGCGACGCGAGCCTTCAGAAAGTGATCAACCAGGACGGGGTCCCGATCGGGGTGGGAAGGGCTATGCGAACGGTTCCTCACTGGATCCTTACGTTCCTAAAGCTCAGGGACGCCACCTGCCGCTTTCCGGGATGCGACCGCCGCAACATGCTCGATGCCCACCACATCCTTCACTGGATAAACGGGGGACCGACCAACTACGACAACCTGGTCCTTTTGTGCAAGACCCACCACTACATGGTCCATGAGGGCGGGTACACGGTGAGCGGAGAACCGCCGAAGACCTGGATCGAACGTCCGGGAAAGACCCCGATAAAAGTGGGGCCACCGATCTTCGTGAACAAAAGGTCCGAAGCCCCGGCGCCGATGAAGTGTTGAGAACTGCTCGGCCCAACTACAACTAAACCAGTAACGCCCGTCGCTAGACTGGTATTCGGGCATTTCTCGAGAAGGGCCTCTAGCTCATCTGGTAGAGCTCCGGACTTTTAATCCGGCGGGCGGGGTTCGAGTCCCCGGGGGCCCACTCAATTGCTCATCCCGGCCCAGTCTTTGAGCTACCCTCGCACTGCATGGGCTCTCCCTTTCCTTTCGAGTCGAGCCCACCAAACGGGGGCTCGCATGAAGAGACTGGCTCGCGCCCAGTGGCGAGCGCCGATGACCACGGCCTCGTTCGGGGTTCCGGAGAAAAGCTCCTAATCGCTCGCGTTGAGGTCGCTGAGCGGCTCACGACGATCTTTGCAGTGGACCCCGCTTCCACCGATCCGATTTCGGTATGGCTCGGTCAACAGCCCACCTTCGACGACCTGCCCCTGCGTCTGTTTCTCGACCTCGCGGAAACCGCGAAAACTGTCGTGGACGTCGGAGCGCATGTCGGTACCTTCTCCCTCCCGGCCGCCACCCTCGGTTGCCGGGTGATAGCGATCGAGGGTTCCCCGGAGAATGCACGCCTCCTGGCGATTGCAAAGGGGCTCAACAACCTGGAGAGGCTCGAAGTTGTCAACGCGGTCGCATCCGACCGCGGGGGGACTCAGTCCTTCACGGCTCACGGCCCATGGGGGCATGTGAGCATCACCGGCGCCCTGCCGGACATCCCACGTGTGGATGTTCAGTCCGTTCGGCTCGACGAGCTCCTCAGAAGGCGCGGCCTGGAAACCATTGACTTAATGAAGATCGACATCGAAGGCTACGAGCTGGCTGCTCTGCGGGGTCTCGCCGAATTCCTGCGCACGCGCAGTGTGGCTCACATCATCTTCGAGTCGAACGCCTCGATGCTCGAAAACTACGGCTTGGCACCACAGGATCTTCTCAAGTACCTCAGTGACTTCGGTTACCAGATCTACTACATCGACCGCGAAAATCCCGGCTCACTCGTAACGATCGATCCGATGTTCGTTCAACCTGATTGCGTCGCGGATTACCTTGCGACGACAAGTGCGCCGGCTCTCGAGCGGTGGGCTGTTGCGCCACCACTCAGGCTTGCCGAAACGCTGGAACGCGTTCTGGAGTGCACTACAAGTGACAACGCCGGCTTTCGACGCTACGCGGCCAAGCTTCTGGTCGAGGGACCTACATGGCTTCGAGGCTGGCCCGAAAGCCGGGACCCCCTCGAGCGACTGGCTGAGGACGAAAATGCAGAGGTTCGGAAAATCGTTACTCCGACCGTTGTGGCGGCGAGACTGCTGGATCCAGAGCCGACAGCAGGCCACCCTCGTATTGAAGACACCCAGGAGTCGCAGGACGACTCCTGGGATGAAGCCAAAACGGAGCACGACCCCAATCCGGTCTCCAATCACTTGTACGACTCTTACCGAAAACGGGTGGGGATCGCCCCCATGGTAAAGAACATCCGCGCTCACCGCGGTCTTATCAAGCTGCTTGTCAGACGCGATCTCACACTCAGGTACCGCCGGTCTCTGCTCGGGGTCTGGTGGGCGATGCTCCATCCGATGCTGAATGTGCTGGTCATGTGGCTCGTGTTCGCGCACATCTTTCAAATCGCCGTCACGGACGTGCCATACGTGGTCTATCTGTTGAGCGGGATCATCGTTTTCAGCTTCTTCTCGCAGGCGGTCCAAAACGTTGGCGCTTCTTTAGTTGGTAGCGAGGGAATCCTCATGAGGCTTCATGTGCCGTCGGAGGTCTTGTCGTTCTCGTCGGCCCTCGGCACCGCCGCCAACACGGCCATCCTGTTGGTCCCCCTCCTCATTCTTCAGGTGGCTATCGGCCCGGGGGTCTCTCCCGCGCTTCCCGTCGCCCTTTTGATCTTGACGCTCGCGCTTCTGTTCGCCGTGGGAACAGGATTGATCGTTGCGTCGGTTGCGGTTAGGTTTCCCGACGCCCTGACGCTGACAACCGTAGTGACACAGCTTCTTGCTTTCCTGACTCCCACCTTCTATCCGGTGGATGCCATCCCGTTCCCCTATCGATGGGCCATCCTCAGCAATCCACTCACTCACTTCGTGAGGCTGTTCCGCTCAGCAATTTACGGCGGTCCTCTGGATTCGTGGCGGAGCTGGACCGTGATCGGCGTCCTGACGGCTGGATCATTGTTTCTTGGGACTCGCTTTTTCTCGCGGGCCTCTCGTCGAGCCGTGGTGGTGATGCAATGAACGCCATCGAGGTCTCGGATCTCTCGGTGGCGTACCGCGTACTCACCGACCCCACTTCCAGCCTGAAGGACTACACATTCAGGCTCCTCAAAAGGCAGGTGAGGTACGAGCGCATATGGGCCCTGCGGGAAGTGACCTTCACAGTTCCCCGAGGATCGATCTTCTGCATCATCGGTCCCAACGGGGCAGGCAAGTCGACCCTGGTTAAGGTGCTCGGTCAGATACTTCCGCCCTCAACCGGCCGAGTGATCGTTCGGGGCTCATCTGCCGTCCTCGCCGACCTCGGTGCCGGCTTCGAGGCTGATCTCACGGGAAAGGAGAACATCGTTTTGTACGGCGCGTACCTCGGACGAGACCCCAAGCTCATGCGCCGCGACGCCGAGGAGATCGCCGAATGGGCCGGGGTTTCCGCTTTTCTCGACGTCCCTCTCCGGGCCTACTCCTCCGGCATGCTTGCCCGGCTTGGGTTTGCGATCGCAACAGCCTGCGAGCCAGAGGTGGTACTGGTAGACGAGGTTCTCGCTGTCGGCGACGAGACCTTTCGCCGACGGGCCGTCGAGCGACTCGAGCGACTCATTCTCCACGGATCGACTGCAGTGGTTGTTTCGCACGGCCTGGACGCCGTGGTCGAGATGGCAAACCAGGTAATGCTTCTCGAATCGGGCAGAATCTCGGAACTGGGCGCGCCCTCAACCGTGGTGGCAGCCTACCGAGAACGAGCAGAAGCAAGTGAGGGGCAGATCGAACGGGTGACGTCGTGACAAGGCCAAGAATTCTCCAGGTGAGCACCTGGAATACGCCATGTGGAATCGCCACTTACACCGCCGACCTCATCCGCGCCCTGAGCGATCAGGGAGTCGAGTGCGACGTTGAGGCGATCGACCGCGCGCTCGTCGCGACTCTGGCGCGAAAGGAGCTGCGCCAGTACTTCGAAGATATGGCCTCTCGGGCCAAAGGCTACGACATAGTTCACGTTCAACACGAGTTCGGTTTTTTCAGCGGCAGTTATGGAATGCCCGAATCCATCGATGCTTTCGCGAGTTTTCTAACTCGGCTGCGCCGGTATGCCCCGAAGGTCGCAGTGACCTTTCATTCGTTACCTCCCATTCCTACGTGGCATCACGAAGCGCTTCGGTCGGCCTTGCGGGAAGGGTTTCTGTGGTTTAAATGGAGACGCGAGGTCGTTCCTTTCTTCAGCCGCCCGAATGTCCTGACACTGGCCCCCTCCCAATTCTTACGGCGCAGCCTTGTCGACAGTGGAATCCCAAGGTCCCTCGTCAGAGTCATTCCTCAAGGTTCGCAGACCGCCATGGAGCCTGAGAGCGACAAGGGAATAGCCAAGAACGAGGTTGGGCTCGATGAACAAACGTACGTCGCTGCCTTATTCGGCTTCGTTACCCGCAACAAGGGCCACCATGTTGCGCTCGAAGCTCTGCGCCACCTTCCTGACCAATTCCACCTGGTAATAGTGGGAGGTCCTCCTCCCCAGGGGAGAGATCCTGCATACGACAGCGTTCTCGAGTTCAGAAGAAAGTTTCAACTACTAAGACACCGAATCCACGTCACCGGGTTTCTACCAAGCGACGAAGCCGCCGCGTACCTGCGCGCGGCGGATGTATGTCTTGCCCCCTATCTCGATGTCGCTTCCTCGGCCGCGGTCATGTGGGCCCTTGCCTCCGGGGCGCCTTTGATCGCATCTCGGATTTCCGCGTTCGCAGAGCTCAATCAGAAGAGACAGGCTGCTTACCTGGTAACCCCTAACGCCCCGGCCGAGCTTGCCGACGCGATCCTGAAAGTGAGCCGCGACACCGACCTCAAGAAGAAGCTTGTCACCAACGCTCTTGACTACTGCCGGGAACACTCATGGGATCAGATCGCCCGCGCTCACATCGATGCATACAGCACGATCGGGCAGCCGCCTACTAACCCTTAGCGAGGTTTCGCGCCGCGAGGTCGCCCAGGGGGGAGGCAAGCTCGTGAAGATGACGGGTGACGGGATCCTGGTCAGCTCGACGGTGAAGGGCCTGGTCGCCGGAAGCGGATTCAGCTTCGAGGACCGAGGCGTGCACGAGCTGAAGGGCATTCCCGACCAGTGGCCCCTCCACGTCCTGACGGGTTCGTCCCGGACGTAGGATCAGACGAACAGATCTGAAAGCACGAGGGGAACAGACATGGGCCCGAAAACATCACTTGAAGTCGGTTCTCATATTGGCGGATACGTGGTCGGCCGCCGCGAAGAGCTGCCTAACATTCAAGGGCGGTATTACGAGCTAACGCACGAAACCACCGGTGCGCGTCACATCCACATAGACGTCGACGATGACAACAACGTCTTCAACGTGGCGTTCGAAACGATTCCCGAGGACTCGACCGGTGTCGCCCACATCCTCGAGCACGTCGTGCTGCAGGGAACCGAACTGTTTCCTGTGAGAGACCTGTTCAACGCAATGAGGAAGCGCTCGCTCAACACCTTCCAGAACGCAATGACCGGCGCGGACATGACCACCTATCCGTTCTCGACTCGCGTCGAGAAGGACTTCTACAACATGCTCGACCTGTACCTGAGCGCTGCATTCCTTCCGCTCATTGAAAAGCAGGCCTTCATGCAAGAGGGGCAAAGGCTCGAATTCAAAGATCCATCCGATTCAAACAGCGAGCTTCAGTTCAAGGGCGTCGTTTTCAACGAAATGAAGGGAGTGATGTCGAGTCAGGCCAGAACGCTGGGCTATGCCTTAGTTGAGGCAATGTTCCCCGACATCACTTATCGCTTCATCTCCGGAGGAGATCCGGAAGAGATTCCGAACCTGACTTGGGAGCAGCTGAAGGAGTTCCACGCGCGCTTTTACCACCCAAGTAACGCGCGCTTTTACACCTACGGCAACCTCCCCCTCGGCAAGACCCTGGGGCGCATCGAGGAGCTGATCCTGTCGCGATTCGAGCGGAAAGAGTCACACCCGCCCGTTCCTCATCAGAAGAGTTTCGACAAGCCCGTGAAGGTCACCGCTCACTACCCGTTTCCCCAGGGTGAAGACCCGAACAAGAAGGCCGAGGTCCTCGTTTCGTGGAAGACCAAAGACGTCACCGACTCATTCGACCAGCTCGCGATGGACGTACTGGGCGACATTCTTGTGGGCAGTCAGGCGAGTCCGCTGCATCGAGCGCTCATCGAATCCGGGTTGGGTGAGGCGCTTTCCTCCGGCACCGGCTTCACAGGGGGTTATCGGGAGGGAGTATTCGGCGCGGGCTTGAAGGGCGTCCAAGAGCAAGACGCCGGCGAGGTCGAGCAGCTGATCCTCGACACACTCGAGTCACTCGCTAAGGACGGAGTCGATCAAGAGCTGGCCGACGGAGTCGTTCACCAGCTGGAAATAAGAATGAAGGAAGTCTCGAACGCGGGCGGCCCGTTTGGGCTGAGACTCGCTTTCAGATTACGCGCTGCTTACCTCCACGGAGGTGATCCCTACAAGGCTCTGCAGCTCGATGAGGATCTCGCGCGCCTCGAGGAAGCGCGAAAGGGCGGCCAGTTCTTCGAAGATCTCATTCGCACGGAGCTGCTCGATAACACCCACCGCGTAACCGTCCTGCTGCTGCCCGATCCGGCCCTCGACTCCAAGAGGGCCGAAAAGGAGAAGAAGAGGCTGAAGTCCATACGGGAAAAGCTCGGGCCGGAGGACGTCGAGCGAATAGTCGCAGAGGGGGTCGGACTCGAAAAGCGGCAGCAGGAGAAGGACGATCTGTCCGTCCTTCCAACGCTGGAGCTCAGCGACGTTCCGATAATTCCCGAGTCGGTCGAGCACTCCGTCGAACGAATAAACGGGACGGAGCTGTGGTCGTTTCCCCAGCCCACCAACGGCCTCACCTACATAGACCTTTGGTTTCCCACCGACCATCTCGACAACGATTCGAAGGATCTGCTCTCGATCCTCGGCAACATCCTGCCGCGGATGGGGACGAGCACCATGGATTACCTCGAGATGTCGAAGCGTATCGAGAGGTTTACCGGTGGCGTAAGTGCTGGCCCCCATGTCCGTGTCCCCGCCGGTCAGGGGGCTGCGCTCGAAAACTTCGTTCTATCGGGCAAAGCGCTAGTAAGAAATCAAGACGAGTTGATCGAGATCATCAGGGGCTTCATCACAGACCTCCAGATCGACCGCAAACATCTGACGGAGCTCGTCCTGAAACGTCGTGCCGCGATGCAGTCCTCGATTGCCGGAATGGGTCACCGATACGCGTCGCTCCTTTCATCTTCGAAGCTGGGATCCGCCTGGAACCTCAATGAAAGGCTCACCGGCCTCTCGCATCTGGAGGTCCTGCGCCGGCTGGCCAAAGATGGCGAAGGGCTGACCGAGAGGCTCCACGAGCTTGCGGCCTCCGTCTTTCGCTCAGGCGATCTAAAGATCTGCCTCACCGCAGAGGAAGCCCAGCTTGCCGGCCTGCAAGGTCAGCTCACGGACGTCGTGAACGGTCTGCCGAACGGCACTCGCCCAGAGCGATCCTCATCCGACTTCCAACCCGGTTATCGCGCCGAAGCAAGAACCATCGCCGGTGCCGTCGTTCACAACGCGTACACGGTTCGAGTTCCGGCCATCGGCGATTCAGACAGCCCCGCCCTTCTTGCGCTTTCCAATCTCCTGCAGAAGCACACAACTCGCGAGATTCGCCAGCGCGGCGGGGCGTATGGGGGCAACAGCAGTTACCAGCGCGAGGGTGGACTCTTCTCGTTCAACTCATACCGTGACCCGAACGTCGAAAGGACCTTCGACATATTCAGATCGGTGCACCGCGTCGTGCTCGACGAGCCGGTTGAGAAGGAGAACGTCAGGGAGGCCATCCTCAGCGCCGCTCGCGGCATCGACCCTCTCGAGTCTCCCGATACACGGGGACGCAGGGCGTTCGGCGACGGGCTGGCTCAGTACACGCCCGAACTCAAGGAAGAGTTCAAGCGCAATTTGCTCAAGGTCTCGGCTGGCGACATTCGCCGGGTCGCGGAGTCGCACCTGTCAGGCAAGGAAGGTGCGATGGCGATCGTGGGGAACCAGGAGAAGATCGAGGCGGCCAACGAAGCCATGGGCGGAATTTTCGAGATCAAGCCGGCCTGACCCGCTGGGCAATCTTCCCTTAGCTAATTTCCCCTACTCCCACTAGACTGGCCTGCCCGGCTGGGGTTGAGGGGCCGGGATCTAACGAGAGGGATTCACTCCATGGCAGACAAAGCTGAGTTCAACGTCGGCGACAAGATCGGCGGCTACAAGGTCGAGCGCGTCGAGTCGCTCGAGAAGGTAAACGGCACTTACTACGAGCTGACACACGAGGGCACGGGCGCCCGGCACATTCACATTTCGTGCGACGACGACAACAACACGTTCGGAGTTCTCTTTCCGACCGTTCCCAAGGACTCAACTGGTGTCGCTCACATCCTCGAGCACACCGCTCTTAAGGGATCTGCACGGTTCCCCGTCCCCGACCCGTTTACGAGCATGGGCCCCCGTTCGCTTCAGACGTTCATGAACGCGCTGACCGCGAGCGACTGGACGATGTACCCGTTCTCGTCCCGAAATGAAAAGGACTTCTTCAACCTGCTGGACGTTTATCTGGACGCTTCCTTCCATCCCCTTCTGGAAGAAGACGCCTTCATGGAGCAGGGGATCAGACTCGAATTCGAAAACCCGGACGACCCAAACTCGGAGCTCACGTTCAAAGGCGTCGTCTTCAACGAGATGAAGGGCTACGCGGCCGACCAGGCGCGCGTCATGTACGAGGCGATGGGCAAGGCCGTCTTTCCGGACCTTACCTACGCCAACAGATCAGGCGGGGACCCCAAGGACATCCCGAACCTCACCTGGCAAGCTCTGAAGGACTTCCACTTCCGTCACTACCACCCAAGCAACGCCTTCTTCTTCACGTACGGCGACGCCGATGTGAAGAAGTTGCTCGGCTTCATCGAAGAGAAGGCCCTCGGCAAGTTCGAGAAAATCGACGTCGACGTCAGCATTCCGGACCAGCCGCGCTTTAAAGCTCCCACGACTTTCGATCACAGCTACCCGCTGGCGAAGGAGGAGGACCCTTCGAAGAAAAGCCAGGCGCTTGTGGCCTGGGTTACAAAGCACGTTGGGCAGTCGTTCGACGTGCTGGCCCTGAAGCTCCTCTCGCAGGTGTTGCTTTCCAACGCAGCATCGCCGCTTCGCAAGGCCCTGATGGACTCGGGAATCGGTGATGCTCTTGCCGACGGTACCGGGTTCCATTCAGACTTCCGTGAAGCTGTCTTCGCTGCGGGCCTCAAAGGAGTCAACACCGAGGAGGCCGGTGCGGTGGAGACCTTGGTGCTCGACACCCTCAAGCAGGTAGTCAACGACGGCGTCGATGATGAGATGGTCGACGCCCAGCTGCATCGCTTGGAGATCGAGGCCAGAGAGGTTTCGAACTCCGGCTATCCGTTCGCGCTCAAGGTTTTCTTCGAGCTCGCCGGGGGCTACATCTACGGCGGAGACCCCTACGCCGCCCTTCAGTTCGACAGGGATGTAAAGCGCCTTGCGGACGAGCGGAAGAAAGGCCGTTTCTTCGAGAATCTCATTCAGACCGAGCTGCTCGACAACACCCACCGTTCCCTCATTGTTCTGAGGCCCGATCAGGAGCTCGAGGTCAGGCGGCGCGACGAGGAAAAAGCCAAGCTCGAGGAGATCCAGGCCAAACTGACCGACGCTGAAAAGACCAAGATCGTCGAGTCGGCAAGGAAGCTCAAGGAGAGGCAGGAGAAGAAAGCCGATCTTTCGAGCCTTCCGACGCTTGAGCTTTCTGACATTCCGATGGAGTTCCCAGACGTTCCCCACGAGATCGTCCAGATGGGAACCGCGAAGGTTGGTCTTTTCCCTCAGCCCACGAACGGACTGACTTACGTCGACATCAGGGCCGAATTCAAGGGCCTGCCGGACGAGCTCAAGGACTACCTCTCTCTGTTCGCGTACTGCGTCAATCGAATGGGGGCCGGCGAGTACGACTATCTGCAGATGGCGCAAAGGATCGCAGCGGTGACCGGGGGCATCGGATCCGGCGCATCCGTACGAAATGTCGCGGGGAACGGCACGTTCCTGGAGGGCTTCTCTATCAGCGGCAAGGCGCTGGCCCGCAACCACAAACCGTTCCTCGAGATCTACAAGGACATTCTGACCGGCCTCTACTTCGACCCGAAGCGGCTGAAGGAGTTGATCGCAGAAAACACGATCCAGCGTGAGCAGCAAGTCGCCGGAGCAGGTTTTCAGTTCGCTATGAGCCTGGCCGCGGCGGCGCTGTCGCCGGCCAGCTCTCTGAGCGAGAGGCTGGGCGGAATCTCCCAGCTGTACACGATGCGCAAACTCGCAGAGCTCGAGGAAGGTCAGCTGGGGGAGGTCATCGAGAAGTTGAATCAGATCAAGGACTTCCTGTTCCGCAATCACAACCTGGCGATTTGCGTAACGAGCGAAGAGAAGAACATGGCAGAGGTGCAGGCGCTCCTCGAGGATGTGCTTTCGCCGCTCGAGACGTCTCCGCCGACCGAGGCAAAGCCCGTCGAGAAGACCCCCAAGCTGAAGCACATCGCGAAGACCACTGCGGTTCCGGTCAACTACATCGCAAAGGTGTTTCGCAGCGTGGGCATCGCCCATGCGGACGCACCCGCGCTTCAGGTCCTCGGGAATCTTCTTAGAGAAACGCACGTTCACAAGGAGATCAGGGAGAAGGGCGGCGCTTACTTCGCGCACGCAGGCAACTCCAGCGAGAACGCGCAGTTCATATTCCTGTCCGGATGGGACCCCAACATCGTTCGCACACTCCAGGTGTTCGAGGAGGCGGTTCAGGAGGGGATCAAGGGCGACATCGATCCGGAGCGCTTCAAGGAAGCCGTCTTGTCGGCTTGTGGCGACGTAGATCCATTGGAGTCACCAGACACGAAGGGCCGGCGCAGGTTCTTCGACGAGATTGCCGGATACACCACCGAGATCCGGCAGCAGTACAAGCGTCGTCTGTTGGAAGTCAAAGAAGCGGATCTGCGAAGGGTCGCTGAGACATACCTCACAAAGGATCAGGAGGCCGCTCGGGCGATAGTCGGTAACCCCGAGCTGGTGGAGAAGGCTAACGCCGAGCTCGACCTTCTCTTCGAGGTTTCGCCGGTCTAGCAAACACTCAGCTTTTCAAAAAGGGAGTCCTTTAGTGGGCTCCCTTTTTGTTTGTCGGTATCCTCGCCGGATGGATGAGCTCGACCTTGCCCGGCAAATGGCCGACACCGCGGCGGAGATTGCCCTCGAGTACTTCACGAAGGACCCAGAGGTCACAACAAAGGACGACGGAACTCTCGTCACGGTCGCCGACAAGTCAATCGAGAAGGAGCTGCGCCGGATGATCGCCGGCAGGTTCCCGGATCATGCGGTTCTCGGAGAAGAAGAAGGGCTCATCGGCGATCCGGCCTCACCGGTTTGGGTGCTGGATCCCATCGACGGGACCAACAACTTCGCCTGGGGAATCCCGATCTTTGCAACACTGATCGCCCTCAGGGTCGATGGGAGAACCGAGGTTGGAATTGCATCGGCCCCCGCAATCTATGAACGCTACGAGGCGGAAAGAGGTGGTGGCGCGTTCATGAACGGGGAGCCGATCCACGTCTCCGCAATCTCCGATATTTCTGATGCTCGAATGATGTATTCATCCCACGGTGGAGTTCAGAGCCGCGGTAACCCGCGGGGTTGGTGGCCCTTGGTTTACGGAGCTCAACGCGACAGGGGTTTTGGGGATTTTTGGGGACACATGCTCGTCGCGCGGGGGGCCGGCGAGGTCATGTATGAGCCGTCGCTTGCGATCTGGGATGTGGCAGCCCTGGAGGTCATCGTCGAGGAGGCCGGAGGCCGGATAACTGGCACCACGGGAAAGCCATACCCCAACTCGAGGATGTTTGGAAAGGAGGGCGACGGCTCTTGTATTTCGACCAATGGTGTTTTGCACGACACAGTGCTCGAGGCTTTGAGCGAATCCGGACCCTCTTAGTTGTAGATGGCGTAGAACAGCTTGCCCAGCAAGTATCCGAGCAACATGCATGACGGCCATGTGAGGATCCAGGCCGTGACGACCTGCTTGGCAACTCCCCACCTCACTGCGGAAAGCCTCTGGGTCGCTCCCACACCCATGATGGCCGAGCCGATCGCGTGGGTGGTCGACACGGGAATACCGAGCTGAGCCGCTCCAAAGATTACTGCGGCGGCGCCCGTCTCGGCTGCGAAACCGTGAACCGGCTCGAGTTTCGTAAGACGAAGCCCAATCGTCCTGATGACACGCCAGCCGCCGACCATCGTTCCAAGGCCCATCACAAGCGCAGCTGACACGATCACCCAGTTATCAATCGGAAATTCCTCCGGCGCAGCTGCGCCGGGATGGTTGTGGAGATAAACCGCGAGGGCGATGACGCCCATCGTCTTCTGCGCATCGTTCGTCCCGTGACTGAGAGCCATAAATGCGGCAGAAGCCATCTGAGCTTTTCCGAAAATTCGCCTGACGATCCGGGGCTTCACTTTTGCGAATGCCCAGTAGATCGCAACCATCAACAACAAAGAGAGGAAGAAACCTCCAACCGGGGAGGTCACAAGGCCGATCAAACTCTTCTTCGGCCCGTCCCACTGGAGGGCGCCAAATCCGCCGGCTGAGAATCCTGCTCCAAGAAGGCCGGCGACAAGGGCATGTGACTCGCTCGAAGGCAGACCGAAGTACTGTGCACCGAGTGCCCACAGAGTGGCTGCAAAGACGGCTGCCGCGACGATCTCCAGACTCACCTGCTCAGGGTCGACGATTCCCTTAGCGATGGTCTTTGCAACCGCAGTTCCGATGAGAGCACCGACCAGGTTCAAAATCCCGGCCATTGCAACCGCCGGCAGCGGCCTCATCACTCGCGTCGAAACCACGGTGGCTATCGAGTTAGGAGCGTCCGTCCATCCGTTAGCAAATTCGAACAAGTAGGCGAAGACGAGGACCAGCCACAGAGGCATCTTGGAAGTCTTTCTCTACGACTGCTTTAGGTAGATGCCTTCAATGCTGTTCGCCACGTCTTCCAACCGGTCGATCGCACTCTCGATCTCCTCGATGAGACCCTTCCACTTGAGGACCTCCATTGCCTTGAACTTTCCGGAAAACAGGTCGGCGACAAGCCTTCTGAAAATGCGGTCACCCTCATTTTCGAGGCGATTGATCTCCACCCAGTAAGTTTCGAGATCTTTCATCTTTCGGAGGCCGGGCATCGCTCGTGCGGTGACGGCGGCAGCCTCCACCAGAGTTTGTGCGAGTGGAAACATCGCGTCGAGAGGCTTGTCGATTTTGTGAAGCTGAAGGTATTCCGCCGCTGCCTCGATGTGGTCCAGAACGTGATCCATGTTGGAGGCCAGACGGTGGATGTCTTCCCGGTCGAACGGTGTGACGAAGGTCGTGTTGAGGCGCCGCATCACGTCATGCGTTATCTCATCACCCTCGTGCTCGATATCAATAACCTTTTGTGCCTTCTCGGCCACATTGGTGTAATCGGTCACCAGCGAAAGGAGGGCCTCGGCACCCTGGTTCACTTTCTCCGCCATGGTCTCGAAGAGATCGAAGAACGATTCCTCGCGCGGCACCAGTCTCAATCGCATGTCGTTGACCTTCCCCTAGCTGTCGGCTTGCGCGCACTAGGCGCGGGCCGGATATTACATGCGCCACCCCCTGCGCTCAATTGAAGAAAGCACATCGCTGTCTATCGGGGATACTGAATCTCCTGGCCCCCATCGACTAGCGGCCCAGGTCGCCACCCTTTCAAGGTGGTAGCACGGGTTCGAATCCCGTTGGGGGCACCAACAAAAATGGTCCGTACGTCGCGGTTGTGGTAGGACCGGCTCAGGGAGGATCTTTAGTTTCATGACCACAGCCCCCCCAAGCGGGACAGTAACTTTCCTATTCACCGACATCGAGGGGTCGACCAGGCTTCTCGAGACCCTCGGTGAGACTTACGACCGCGTCCTCGAAGAGCACCGGGCGATACTTTTGAGCGCGGCCGCGGATAACTCAGGTCACGTGGTAGGAACCGAGGGCGACTCGTTCTTCATGGTGTTCGAACGGGCCACCGACGCCGTCCTTACCGCACTCGGCGCACAGCAGACGCTCGCTCGGCACCCGTGGCCAGAGGGCGGCCAAGTCAAGGTCCGTATGGGGCTCCACACCGGCGAGACACGATTGCTTGCGGGGTCATACGTCGGCATCGCGGTCCATAAGTGTCAGCGGATCTCCAACGCCGGGCATGGAGGTCAGACGCTGGTTTCCTCGATCACCCTCGACCTTGCCGCGCCGGTGTTGTCCGGCGTTGCCGTGAGCGACCTCGGCTCGCACCGCTTGAAAGACCTGTCCGCCCCCGAACGCATCTATCAGATCTCACATCAGGGCGCCGACGAGCGCTTTCCCCCGTTGCGGACCCTCGACGTGCTCCCCAACAACCTCCCGTCACTGCTTACCTCGTTCGTCGGGCGGACCGAGGAGATCCAGGACCTGAAAGGACTCCTGGACGGCTCGCGTCTTGTGACCATCTTGGGTCCGGGGGGAGCAGGCAAGACTCGCCTCGCGCTTCAGACCGCGGCTGAAGTCCTGGATACCTATCCGGACGGCGCGTGGATGGTCGACCTGGCGCCGGCCACAGATGAGGACCAGGTTGCCCCGGCGATCGCCTCGACCCTCGGGTTCGTGGCGGGGAGCGGACCTGCGGCCGCTCATGCACCGGCCGAGACCGCGGCCACCACACTGGAGCACATCGTTTCCCGCACGCGGAACTCGAAGATGTTGCTCATCCTCGACAACTGCGAGCATCTCATCGCAGCAAGCGCCGGTGTCGCAGAAGAGCTGCTTGCCATGTGTCCGCAGATGACCATCCTGGCCACGTCACGGGCGCCGCTCGGCGTGACGGGTGAGACCCGTTGGCGGATCAAGTCGTTGTCGCTTCCGGAAGGGGGGGCGTCGATGGCGCCTGATGAAGTCTCCACCTATGAGTCCATCCGGCTGTTCGTAGAACGGGCTGCATTGAACCAGCCACAGTTCGCACTTACACCATCGACCGCACCCATCGTGACCGGGATCTGCGCCCGGCTCGACGGCATGCCCCTTGCCATCGAGCTTGCCGCAGCTTGGGTACATGCGCTTTCACCGGAGCAGGTCCTGGAACGTCTCGACGACCAGTTCAAACTGCTGGCTTCGACCACCCGCCGCGGCCCCGAGCGTCAGCAAACGATCAGGGCGACCGTCGAGTGGAGCTATGCCCTGCTTACTGAGCCGGAACGAAGATTGCTCGAGAACCTGTCGATCTTTGCTGGAGGTTTCACGATGGAAGGGGCGGAACGAGTGTGTGCCACTCACGGCGTCGCACCCGGCGAGGTGCTGTTTCTCCTTTCTTCACTCATCGACAAGTCGCTCGTCTTGCGCGACCAAGAGACCGGTCGGTACGGACTTCTGGAAACCATCAAGCAATTCGGATTCGAAAGGCTGGAGGCCGAGCCCAAGCAGCCACCCCCCGCGGAGCAGCCGGCGACGGACATGCTGTTCCTCAGGGAGGGTGAGTTCTGGTCGGTGGGTCCTGTTGCCAAACCGGCGCGGCTCAAGCACTCAAAGGGCCTCGAATATCTGCGAACCCTGTTGAAAGAGCCCGGACGCGAGTTCCATGTCCTCGACATTGTCGGCGCCGGACACGCTGAGATCGGCCTTCGCGCCTCGGGGGCATTAGAGGTATCGGACCCGAAGGCACTGGCCGCATACCGGGCGCGGCTTGGCGAACTGGAAGAGGAGGCGGCCGACGCGAGGGCCATGAACGACCCGGAGAGAGCGGCAGTTGCAGAGAAGGAGGCGAAGGCGATCGAAGATGAATTGGCGGCGGCTTATGGGCTCGCCGGCAGGTCCCGGAAGAGCGGCAGCGCCTCGGAGCGCGCGAGGATGAGCGTGGGCAAGGCCGTGCGCACCAGCTTGGACCGGATCGAGGAACACGCCCCCGGCGTCGGCGGCCATCTCATCCGGGCCGTGAGGCTCGGCGTTTTCTGCTCCTACGATCCCAGCCCCACCGACGTCATTAGGTGGAAACTTGACGTGATACCCGGAAGGTAACCGCAGTCACCGCATTCCTCACGCCCTATGGAGTGAAATGGCAAAGACCGAAGACAGCCCCTACGAAGCTCTCACCCCATCAAATCGGGTTGCGGAACTGCGCTCCCTTCACCTCGACTATTACGTGGACCTGGCCAAGAGGTCGGAGACCGAGCTGCGGGGCCCCGGCCAGGCGGCCTGGTGGCGACTCCTAGACTCGGAGCACGACAACTTGGTCCAGGCATTGGAATGGAGCACCGAGCAGCAGGACGAGGAAGCGGCCCTTCGGCTCGCTACGGTCGTCGGTCAGGTGTGGTGGAGCGTGAGGGGGGATCACCGGCCCGGGCAGCGGTGGCTGGAACGGGCGCTAGAAGTGGGCAAGACGCCGTCGGCTGCCAGGGCCTTGGCGCTCGGCCTCTTAGGGCGCTTGGTGCTGAGTAATGAGCGAGCTAAGGCGCACGGATATGTCCGGGAGAGCCTCGACGTGGCCCGGCAGGTGGCCGATCGGAAGGCCGAAGCGATAGCCCTGATGGGGCTGGGGAAGTTCTTCCAATACGAGGAGGGAGGGCACGCGGCCGCAAGATCGATGCTCGAGCAGGCCCTGTCCATCGCACACGAGACCCACGACGAACTACTGATCGCGGATGCGACCTGGTCGCTTGGAGGGAAAGTGTCGCAAGAGGAGCCCGAAGCCTTTCGGGCCTCCTACATGCAGTCTCTCGAGGTCTATCGCCGGCTCGGAGACCGGGAAAACGCCGCGTGGCTCCTTTACGGGCTGGGATGGGGGGAGTCTGACATCGCTGACGCCGAGAAGTGGGCGCTCGAGGCCATGACCATCGCCCGCGAACTGGAGAACGACGTGTTAATCCTGTGTGTGATCGAGCTGCAGGCTTTCATCGACTACTACTCCGGCAACTTCGACGCCGCCGCGGCACACTGGGCGGCTGGCGCCGAGGAGTATCGGAAGCCCGGCCGTCGGTGGCCAGTCAAATGGGGAGTCTCATGGATGCTCGGCGACCTCACAGCCGTTGACGTCCAGCGTCAGGACCTCGACTCGGCGATGGCTCACATTGTCGAGGCCTCGCAGATAGAGGAGGAGGATGGCACGAAACAGGGAATCGCCTGGAGCAAGCGTGAAATGGGCTTTCTCAAGGTCCTCGCCGGTGAAGTCGAGCTCGGGCGGGCGCTTCTCGATGAGGGCATCGCACTCGACCGGGAAGTGGGGACGCCGGGCAGGATTCGAATGGGTCTTTCGCAGCTGGGCGAGTCGCGCTTCATCGCCGGCGACCTCGAGGGTGCCCGAAGCGCATTCGAGGAGGCCGTTGCGATCAGCCGGGACTACTCCAACCGACCAGATGCCCATTGCCTGTCGCAACTTGCTCACGTGCACGCCGAACTGGGTGATCCAGCTTCTGCTGAGGTCAGCCTGGCAGAGGCCCTGGCTGTGCTGGGCGCTCCAGATTGGGTCAATAGCACCGTGCGCCAGCAGGTCCTCACGCAATCCGCAGGTGTGGCGCGCGCCCGGGGGGATATTGACAAATCGAACGAGTTTTCGGCCAGCGCAGTTGAGGCTTGCCTGGCTCTGGGTCACAAGCCCAACCTCGCGCACGCGCTCGAGGAGCGGGCAGCGCTTTCGCTCGCGCTCGGCCACCCCGAGAAGGCGGCCCGCATCTACGGGGCGGCCTCGGCGCTGCGAGGCGAGATCGGGGTTCCCGTCCCCTACCACCTGAAGCGCTTGTACGACCGGGACATCTCCGAGCTGAGGAACGCCGTGGGGGCGGCTGTCTTCGAGTCGGCCTTCAGCGAGGGCGAAGGGCTTAGCCTCGACGATGCGGTTGCGCTGGCTAGGTTCTAAGAGCCGCTAAACAGGCAGCCCTTCCCCCGGGTGAGTCCGGCTCATCCCCATCCATCTGGCTCGTCCCTGTGCGTTGGCGACGGTGAAGGTATCGAATCGTGTTCTGGCTCTATCTCTTCAACCTCATCTGGGGCATGAGTACTAGCTATACGGAGTCCGAATAGTGGAGTCTAGGAGTGACCGCGACGGGGGACGAGACATGAACAGGACCACCTCTCGAATCGCAACCGCCATAGTCTTGCTGCTCTTGGGGCTCTTCTATCTCCAATTCGGATTACAGGCGCTGTTTCACTTTCTTCCTCAGGGAGTCCTGAGCATTGTCGGAGCCATCGCCCTCGGTTGGGGAGCTGCTCTGACATTTCGACGACGTCCGGCGTCGGCGAAAGTCTTCTTAGGCACAGTTCCCATTCTTCTTCTCCACGCCCTGTTGACTGTGGTGGATCCGGGTGAGCTGCCATTTCTCATCGGAAGCACCCCTGTCCCCCTGGTGGCGGGGCTAATCTGGTTCATTAGTCGCCCACGGAGTTCGTCCCCAAGGCAACCTTCATAACAAGCCGTATAAGTACGGGGGGAGTCGTTGCCGAAATGACGCACGAAAATGCCGGACCGTGTGAAATGCATGTCACCCTGTTGAGGGTTTCCCGTGGGGGGCACCATAAAGCTAGGGTCTAGACGTGGTCTATGTGGCGCTTCTCCGCGGCATCAATGTCGGCGGGAAGAACAAGGTCGACATGAAGCAGCTCAAGGCTGCGTTCGAGGAGGCCGGGATGACCTCCGTGCGGACCTATATCAACTCAGGCAACGTCATCTTCTCCAGCAAGAGCCGCAGCCTTGCGCGCCTGACCGAAATACTCGAGGAAGCGATCGCAGGCTGCGCAGGGTTCAGAGTCGCCGTTCTTGTTCGTGACTTAAAGAGCATGAGGGCAGTTGTCCAGGCACTTCCGAAATCCTGGGTGAACGACACCACGATGAAATGCGACGTCATGTTCCTATGGGATGACGTCGCTCGGCCCTCGGTGGTCAAGGAGATTCCAATCAAGCCCGATATCGAGGATGTGAAATACGT
>DATLOJ010000116.1:0-4366 GCA_035536315.1 Actinomycetota bacterium
GCCTTCCTCGACCCTTGCCAGTGCCCGTAGTCATCGACTATCAGTACGCCGCCTCTTACCAGGCGCGGGTAAAGATGCTCGAGCTCATGCGCGGTCGACTCGTACCAATCCGTATCGAGCCGGAGCAGCGCAATCCGGTCGGGAGCGCGAACCGGAATCGTCTCTTCCACTCTCCCCTTGACGAGATGGATTCCCTCGCGTGGATAACCGGTCGAGATCATGGACTTCTCAACTTCCTCGACAGTGGCTCTGTAATGGTCGTCGATCCCTGCCAGGGCTGATTCCGCATTCCTCCCCTGGTAATCGATGTCCTCAGGGCCCGGGGGTGTCATGCCTTCGAAGGTGTCGAACAGCCACAAGTCGCGGGCCTCTTCCAGGTCCTGAAGGGTCAGGGCCGCTGCCATCATGCTTCCCCCACGCCACACTCCGCACTCGACGATGGCGCCTTGAATGCCCGACCTCGCAAGGTATGCGATGGCTTCCATCAGAACGTAAACCCGCTCGGGAGAAGTAAGAGTGAAGGGCTTTACGTGGTCCCAAATCTCGATTTGCCTTGGCGTGAAATCAGACAGCCGATCGTCTTCTGTTGAAGGCTCGTCCGACCGGCGCTTGACTACATCGAAGCCACGACGGCCTAGCTGACCGGTGACGAATCTCCAAATCAAGCTCCGAACCCTGGGTTGCACGACGGTCCACGATACCCGCCTCGGGCGTTCGCTAAAGAGGTTCTCGTGGGCCTTTCTTGGTAACTTCAACCAAATGGGCCGCCGAAGACAAGCGCCAATCCGCAATGCACGTCCGCTGATAATCGACTGATCGTATGAGGCCTACGACGCACGTCGCGGCGAGTAATGCCGATCTAGCAATTCCGAAGGGAGCCATTCTGCGCGCTCTGGAAGACGTGATTCCTGAGCTTGGCGGAGTTTTGCTGGACGTGGGGGCCGGCGATCAGCCCTATCGAGATTTGATTTCGAGCTCGTCAGACAAAGTTCGTCAGTACGTCGCGATCGACCTGTCGGAGAGCATGTACTCCACCCCGGACGTCAGTTGGGATGGAAGGTCAATGCCCCTAGCCGATGGATCCATCGACTGTGCGCTGGCAACTGAGGTACTGGAGCATTGTCCTGATCCGGGTGCGGTACTGCGGGAGGTATTTCGGGTACTCAAGCCCGGAGGACTCTTTTTCTTGACGGTCCCCTTCCTTTGGCCTCTTCATGATGTCCCCTGGGACGAATATCGATACACGCCTTTCTCAATGAAGAGACACCTCCTCGATGCAGGGTTTGAATCCGTTCAGTTAAAGGCGCTCGGAGGCTGGGATGCGAGCCTTGCCCAGATGATCGGGCTCTGGGTCAGGCGAAGACCACTAACAAACCGCAAGAGACATCTTGCGACTCTTATGGCGCTTCCCGTAATGAGAATGCTCATCAGGCGGGACGACTCGCCTGCCGAGTTTCACGAGAGCCTGATGATCACAGGCTTGTCAGGAACCGCCCGGAAGCCTGGGAGTTAAGCCTCGCCTTTCATTAATCGCTATCTAAGAGCCGTTGCGAACCCCCGCGTCGGCATTGCAAAGCTGGTTCGGCGGATTGGTAGAAATTCTCAGAGCGAAAAACTCGATGAGTGGATAAGGACCCGGTTCCGTTTTTTCTGCAGCGGTGCCGAAGAGCCGGTTACAACCAGGTGGGGCTTCACAACCTTTGCTTCTCCCCGAGATTATGGAAGCTACGGCGTTTACTTCTTCGGAGAATATGACCCGTTCATGTCCAGATTCATCTCGACCCATGTGCGGGAGGGGGAGACGGCCTGGGACCTTGGAGCAGACAGCGGCTGGTTTACGTTGCTGCTTGCCCAATGCGTTGGTAGAGGGGGAAGAGTCGACTCCTTCGAACCGTTTCCTTCCAACGTTCGAAGAATCAAGGCGAACATGGATCTAAATCGGATGACGTGGATCAACCTCAATGCGGTAGCGGTGGGAGCCAAGTCGGGGAAGCAGTTCTTTGTGCCCCCCTCCGACGAAGCCGCGGGAGGCCTTCCGTTCCTGCGGCACTGCACCTCCGTCGGATATCTGACAAAGGAGTCGAACGTTGGAGCTCTCGAGGTACCTCAGGTCACACTCGATGAGTATGCCGATACGACGGGCGTTCGAGATCTCGCCTTCATCAAGATGGATATTGAAGGCTCGGAGGTGGACGCCCTTCGAGGCGGACGCGCGGTCATAGACCGCTTTCGCCCTATCTTGGCTGTCGAATACAACCGTTCGACCCTGGAGCGAGCGGGCTCCTCGATCGAGGAGCTAGACGAACTGATCGAGTCCTACGACTACGATCGTTTCCTCTACGACAATCGGATGCGCAAGCTCGTCCTAACTGAATGGTCTGGCAAACCTGATCCCGAAGCCGTCTTCAACGTGTTCTGTTTGCCACGGCAACCACGGAAGGAGAGCTAGGCGTGTCAATCCTTTTCATGTTGCCGTTTTTGAACGCGCCTTCTGAGCTTTGGATGCAGCGAATGATCGCAGCCCTGGAACCGCATATATCCATAATCGCCGCCGAACCGCCTATGGAGCCGACATGGCGGGGTATTCCAACCATGCCGATCACAGATCAGCCGGCGAGCTTCGTCAGCCGCGTGGCCGGCAAGCTTGCCGGAGCGAGCCCACCGGGCGCCGAGGGTCTGATAGCCAAGGTGGCCAACTCGAAGCCGATTGCGAAAATCCTTGTGAACTATGTCGAACTTGCCGTCAGGTTCGAAAGCGTCTGGCTGCAAACGGACAAGCCTTTGTTCGTTCACGCACACGGGTACGACGTGACCTGGGATCTGCGCTCACATGAAGAACCCTCGACGAATTGGTTTGGCGACGGCTACGTGGACGCAGTGAAGCGCCTCAGTCCAAGGGCAACCTTCATCGCCAACTCTCAATCAACAAAGTCAAAGCTCGTTGAGGTGGGAGTTCCGGAAGATTCAGTGAGAGTCAAGTACTACGGCGTCCCGGTACCGCCCGCGCCGCGGGAACGGAAGCAGAACGACTCATTAGCAATCTTGTTCCTGGGACGCCTCGTTGACTTCAAGGGTCCCGACCACGTCATCCGAGCATTTGAGCTCGCATGCGATGACGGTCTTCGTGGACACTTAACGCTTGCCGGGGACGGTCCGATGCGAGAGACCTGCGAGATTCTGCGGGCGAAGTCAAAGTACAAGGACCGCGTTCGACTCGTTGGCTCGGTAGACCTCGATGGTGGCCAAGCTCTACGTTCCAGAGCCGACATATTCACGATGCACAACCAGACGGGACCTCTAACGCGTCAGGAGGAGGCCCTAGGCGTCGTCATCCTCGAGGCAATGGCTGATGCCCTTCCGATAATTTCCACAAGAAACGGGGCACTACCGGAGACGGTGATTGAGGGAGAGACCGGCATTCTCGTCGAACCCGGGGACATAAGGGCTCACGCAGATGCGCTTCTTCTCCTCGCTGGGGACCCACGTTTACGCGCCGAGCTGGGAAGGGCCGGCTGGGAACGCGCAGGTAAGCATTTCTCAGCCGAAAGAGAGCGCGACCGGCTACTCGAGATACTGGGTATCACCTCGAGGCCATGATCAAGCTTCTTAAACGCGTCGCCCGATCGACTTTCAGACGACTGGGATTTGACCTTGTTTCTACTGGAGCTGCGAGGGAATCGACCTACATAGAAGCCGATGCGACGATCGCTGCCGCCCGATCCGCCGGCGTTTCAGTGACGGCGTACGTTGAAGATTTGTGGGATCAGCAGGGGGCAACCAAACGTGTCATCGACTGGATGGCTCAGGTCGGCTGTTTGGGTGGTGTCACGAACGTACTCGAGATTGGGCCTGGGACGGGCCGGTACCTCGAACGGGTACTGGAGAAAACGCATTGCTCTAGATACGAAATCTACGAAACCGCCCAGGATTGGTCGAAGTGGCTATCCGGCAGGTATGGCCCAACGGTTGCGGTCCGTTCGGCCGATGGACACTCTCTTTCGGCAACGGCTGATAAGACGTGTGAGCTGGTGCACGCGCATGGGGTATTCGTTTATCTGAACGTGCTGAACACTTACGAATATCTGTTTGAGATGGACCGAGTGTGTGCACCCGGGGGCGTCTTAGTCTTTGACTTTTACCCGGCTGAGGCCTTCGATGAAAAGACCGCACGCGCCTGGCTCGCGCACCCTGAGAGGTACGCCACTGTTATCGCCGAGGCGAACATCCGTGACCTGTTCATCCGCCGGGGATACACGGTCCTGGGAGAGATGGACAACCCACACGGGCGAGGCGTTTCTCGCTACCTGGCGTTGCGGAAGCCAGGCCCCGTGTAGATGCTCGTTCTCGGAATCAATGCGTATCACGG
>DATLOJ010000117.1:0-6370 GCA_035536315.1 Actinomycetota bacterium
GCAATCGCAGGTACGGCACCATCCGGGGTTGCATTTAGCCCCTGAAGGTATGCCGCAATGACCTTTTGGGTGGGGCCGTAATCCTTGATGGTTCCGCCCTCCAGCCACAGGCAGGTTTCGGTCAGGTAACGAATCGAGCTCATGCTGTGGCTGACGAACAGAACCGTTCGGCCAAGATGTGCGTCCCGGCCCATCCTGCCGAGACACTTCTCCTGAAACGCCTGGTCTCCTACGGCCAGCACTTCATCCACGAGAAGGATCTCTGGATCCAGCTGAGCTGCAACCGCAAAGGCAAGCCTCACGTACATTCCGCTCGAGTAGTGCTTGACCGGGGTGTTCATGAACTCTGGGATTTCGGCGAACTCGACTATCTCGTCGAACCGTCTTTCGATCTCTTGCTTTCTCATGCCGAGGATGGCTCCGCTGAGATAGGTGTTCTCTCTTCCCGTGAGCTCTGGATGGAAGCCGGTGCCAACCTCGACAAGAGAGCCAACCCTTCCCCTCAAACGGGCTTCGCCCACGGTAGGCCTTGTGATTCGAGCCAGTATCTTGAGCAGAGTGCTCTTTCCCGCTCCGTTTCTTCCAATGATTCCCACGATGCTTCCGCGTTCGATCTCGAACGAGATGTCCTTCAAGGCCCAGAGGGTTTCCTTCTTTGAGTCTCCGCCGCCAGAAAAGCGAGTGAACAGAGATCCCGTCGTACCGAGCTTGTACTTCTTGCCTATTCCCGAAGCCTTGATGGCGATGTCGGGCACGTCAGACCACATCCACGATTGTGGCTTCGGCTCGCTGGAAGAACCAGATGCCGGTGAGCAGGATGACGAGGATCGAAGCTGCGGAGATCCATGCAGAGGTTCCCGGGAGCACGCCGTGACCGGTGAGCGACCAGCGAAAGCCTTGAATGACAAGAACCAAGGGATTGAGGTCGTAGAGAAACCGCCAACTCCGGCTCACCGCCGTCAATGGGTAGACGATGGGAGTGGCGAACATCCAAAGACCCAGCAGAAACGTGAGCCCGTATCGGATGTCTCGGTAAATCGCGTTGAGCGATGACAACCACATTCCGATCGCGATTGATATGACCCAAGCGTAAAGAAGGAAGAGCGGGAGGCCCCATAAGTTGCCGAAACTGCTATCGAATATGAGCATCGCGACAATCAAAACCACCATGCCAAAGACAAAGTCGACGGCTCCGGCCACGGCCCCCGAAAGCGGCAAAATGATCCGTGGGAAGTAGACCTTCGTGATGACGCTTTGATGCTCAACCAGGGAGCCGGTAGCTCCCTGGACTCCCTGAACAAAGAAAGTCCAGGGGACGATGCCGGCGAGATAGAAGACGGCCGGATGAAGGCCATCGGTTGGGATGTCCACGATCGATCGTACGAGCAGGAGAGTGAAAGCAGTGGCGAGTGGCTGTAGGAACCCCCACGCAACACCAAGCAACGTCTGGCGATACCTCACCTTGAACGTTCTCCAGATCAGGAAGAAGCCCAGCTCGCGGTATTGCCAAATCTCTTTGAGATCGAGATGGAGCCCCTTGTCGCGGGGAAGAATGATGGTTTCCGGAAGGGCCGTATTCGATGCCTTGGAGCTGCTGCTCATTCTTCCAACGATAACCTCGCCACCCTGGGCTCAACATGAATAGCCCAGCCGTGAGCGTTGTCGTTCCCACGTACAACCGCGCGGAGTTGATAGTCGAGGCGATCGGCAGCGTTCGCGTACAGACATTTGCTGATTGGGAGGCTGTGGTCGTCGACGATGGATCCACCGACGACACAACGCGGGTTGTCGAAGATATTTCCCGGCAGGATCCCAGAGTCAGGGTTATTCGGATCGCAAAGTCCGGAGCTCAGGCCGCTCGAAACGCCGGTATTCGGGAGGCGCGCGGTGAGTGGATTTCTTTTCTCGACTCGGACGACAGATATTTGCCGAACAGCATCGAGGTCAGGTTGAACGCAGCAAGCTTTCTGGACGTTCAGGTGGTTCATTCAGAGTGCCAGGTTCAGGATGAAGAGAGCTCCCGCCTGTACGGCGTCCCGGCCCTACAAGGCAAAATTCTTCGCAGCGTGCTCGCCCGCCCAGGGCCGGTGTTTCCATCTTTTCTCGTGCACTCGAGCGCGCTTGCAGCAATTGGGCGGCTCGATGAGGAGCTTGTTTCCTGGCAGGAGTGGGACACAGCCATACGCCTGGCCCGCCACTTTCGATTTGGTTTCGTCGCGGAACCTACCTTCGTCTACAACCGAATGGTCTCCGACAGCATCTCTACCGATCTGGAGAGAGACGCGCGCGGTTACCTGCGGGTGGTGAGGAAGCACTGGCCATCGATGGTTGTTTCGGGCGGCCCCCGCGTTCTTTCCGAACACTTTCGGTTCGCGAGCTCGAGATACAGAGATGCAGGTAACGAACCCGCAGCGACAAAGTACGGCCTGATGGCAGCGGCTCTCTGGCCACATCCTAGGCATCTGAGAACCGAGATTGGCCTGGCAAGGCTCGCAGCAGCCCACCGAAAGGACAGGGGAACGCAGGCCTGACTTTTTCAACGCCTCTTTCTTATTCCGAGCCTGTGCCTCACCGGCCTGGTTTTCTCGAGGACCTCGAGCCGGAGCATTGCCTTGCGTCTCTTGAAGTACCCGGTGCTTAGGTTTCGGCGGATCACTTGTCCGTCCAGTTGGTAGTTGGCATCCTCGATTGTGTAGATGCGGCTTGGGTCACCAAGAAGCTCCCTATTCTCCGTAGCCTCCGGGCCCTCCCATACGCCGGCGTGCCCGCCCGGATGGTGCAGGTAAGTGTGATTTTGATGAACCGCGACCACGGACGAGGTAGCGTCGACAACCGGATTCCCAGACGACCTGACCCTCCATATCAGCCAGTTGTCCCAACCAGGACGGCCAACGGCAAAGGGCAACAGCGGGCCCATCGTCCCTCGTTGAAAGATGAAGTAGTCGATCCATTCAACCGGACGTTGCCTGCCGGACGTTCTCACCAGCTGGAGCAGGTCCTCCTCCCAGCTGCTCTGGGAGAAATCGATCCGTCCATGCATGTCGACATCGGTCCTGCGCCCGAGCATGACCCCAGAGCGTCCCCAATCCTGGAAAGCCGAGACGGCCGGCACGAGATCCGAAGTAAAGACGATGTCGCAGTTCGCGTAACAAAGAATGTCTCGTCCGGCCATCTGCTGTGCCCGAAGGAACATCTCATTCAGAAGAGGCGTTCCATGAGTGTTGGTACGGATGTTGGGGATGTGCACAGCCCCCAGCTCCTTGGCGGCCTCCCGCGTACCTGCTTGGTTGCCGAACAGAATGACTTCGCTTCCAGGAATCCTCGCCCAGCTTCGTATCGCGTTCATTTGAATGGCCGCGAACTCGCCTGAGAATGGCTTTGGTGTTGAAAAGAAAGTAAGCATTGACCTTCGTCTGAGAATCTCACACGGATGAGGGCATATCTTCAAACTGATGACAACTGGATCAGAAAAGCCAAGCAGGCCGGGCCCCAGGATCCGTCGAGGGCGTGTTGGCTTTGTCTATCCGATGAGGTGGCTGGACTCGATTCCCAGTCTCGCCAATGCCATTTCAATCCTGACTGAGCAGGGCTATCTGGTGGATGTGTATACCTCGGGGACACAGAACATCCGCTCATTTGGTCCTGGCGTTGAGCTGATCGAGTACCCCGGCCGCCTCCCGGTGGGGAGCGCAGGAAAGTCGAAGGTGCGATCTCAAACCGCGAAGCTCTTGAGTGTGGTACCGGCTGCCCTCAGATTTTGGTTCAGACACTGGCGATCGAGATATCGGTGTCTCCTCGGAGTCGATCCGGAGGGCCTGGTTGAAGCAAATCGAATCAGCGCGCTGACCCGAGTTCCGCTGGCCTACTACTCGCTCGAGCTGCTCCTCAGCGATGAAATCGAGGGGCCCGGTGATCTTCTTCTAAAGAAGAAGGAAAAAGCTCTGATGAGGCGAGTGGAATTCGCAATCATTCAAGACCGAGATCGGGCGCGTCTTCTTGGCGAAGACAATGATCTGGACGAGCGCAGGATTCTTCTCGTTCCAAACGCACCGTTATCCGGAAGACCTGTGGGATCCGAGCGTTACTGGCATGACCGCTTCGGGTTGTCCGATTCGACCAGGGTGGCTTTGCATGCGGGAAGCGTCGACGAGTGGACCGGCCTGGAATCAATCGTCCAGTTCACAAGCGAGTGGCCGCCGGACTGGGTCTTTGTCATACACACGAAAGAGCGCCCGGATGGCCCCCTTATGGAGCACATGCGAGAGGTGTCACCTGAGGGCCGCGTGCTCTTTTCGTTTGATCCGGTCTCGCGGACTGAATACGACCAACTACTGGAGAGCTCGAATGCTGGTATTGCGTTCTACGTTCCGTCGGGAACGCGTCACACGCAGAAAAACATCATCTTTGCCGGCCTTTCATCAGGGAAGGTTGCCTACCACTTGCGGGCCGGGGTCCCGGTCATTGTCAACGCCGAATCGATCTCCCTCGCAAGATTCATTGATTCGACCGGTGCCGGAGTTGTTGTCGAGTCTGCATCGCAGATTTCTGCTGCCCTCGCGCAAATCGAGCTCAATCAAGAGCAGTTCAGTGAGGCTGCTAAGCGCGCCTTTGCGGACCAGCTTGACTTCGCAGGCTCTTTCGATGCCGTGCTGAAGCGCCTCGAAGAACTCTAGGGAAGCTGAACCAGCTCGACGAGCACCCCACCGTTGCCTTTGGGATGCACGAATGCGACTTTGGTTTCCCGGGACCCAGTTCGGGGGGACTCGTCGATTAGTTGGACGCCGGCCTGCTTGAGGCTTTCCAGCGCTTGGTCGATGTTATCGACCTGGTAAGCGATGTGGTGAAGCCCCTCCCCGCGTTTTTCGATGAACTTGGCAACGGTCGACTCGCCGGAAGTCGGCGCAAGCAGCTGGATGTACGAGTCACCCACTTTCAGCATGGCTTCTTCAACCCCCTGGTCTTCGACGACCTCGCGATGCTCGACCTCGAGCCCCCAGGCGCGGTGGTACAGCTCAATTGAGGCGTCCAGGTCTGAAACGGCCAGCGCAATGTGTTCGACCTTATCTAGCATGGACACATGATTATTCATCACACGTACTGCCAGTAATATCAAGGGACTAACTCAAGGAGGTTCACAATGGCCGAGTCCGTCATCGTTGCCGGAGCTCGCACGCCAAACGGCAAGTTCATGGGTGGTTTTGCCGAGGTATCCGCGCAGGATCTGGGTGCATCAGCAATCAAAGCAGCGCTCGACCGCGCAACCGTGGACCCGGGCGTGATCGATTACGTGATTATGGGGCAGGTACTGCAGGCGGGCCAGGGCCAGATCACCGCGCGCGTAGCCGCCACCAAGGCGGGTATCGGCATGAGCATCCCGGCAATCACGATCAACAAGGTCTGTCTCTCCGGCATCAACGCGATAGCACTCGCCGACCAGCTGATCAGAGCGGGAGAAGTGACGACGGTGGTTGCGGGCGGAATGGAGTCCATGACGCGTACGCCATATGCCGTCCCGAGCGCGCGAACCGGAGCACGCATGGGCAATGCGGAACAAGTCGACCTGATGATCCACGACGGTCTTTGGTGCGCCTTCGATCACACACACATGGGCGAGGGCACCGACATCATGAACACGAAGCTCGGGATCTCTCGGCTGGAGCAGGACGAGTGGGCCGCTCGATCCCATGAGCGAGCAGCCGACGCCGCGAAGGCAGGACGTCTGGCGGACGAAATATCTGCAGTCGAGGTCCAGCAGCGGAAGGCAGAGGCCCTTCTGGTCGAGGAGGACGAGGGGATCAGGCCCGGCACAACCGTGGAGTCCCTTGCGAAGCTTCGGCCCGCATTCACAAAGGACGGAACGATCACGGCGGGCAACGCATCCCAAATCTCGGACGGGGCCGCAGCAGTGATCGTCACTTCGAAAGAAAACGCGGAGAAGAATGGCTGGCCCGTCCTTGCGACGATTCTTGGTCACGGAATGGTGGCGGGGCCGGGAGACGCGTCTTTGCCGGACCAGCCCGCAAACGCGATCCGCAAAGTTGCGGAGAAGCTCGGACAAGATCCATCCGGCTTCGACCTCTATGAGATCAATGAAGCCTTCGCGAGCGTGGCCATCCGGTCGACGAAACAGCTTGGCGTATCGGAAGACAAGGTAAACGTCAACGGTGGAGCCGTGGCTCTTGGACACCCAATCGGGGCGTCCGGTGCACGCCTCGTTCTGACTACTGCCCACGAGCTGCAGCGGCGCGGGGGAGGCGTTGGTGTTGCCGCCCTTTGCGGAGGCGGGGGCCAGGGGGACGCGCTGCTCATCAGAGTCAACTAGCCGCTGATACTCTGCTTCAATCATGCAGGATTCTGCGTTTGCTCTAAC
>DATLOJ010000118.1:0-8718 GCA_035536315.1 Actinomycetota bacterium
GAACTGACGGGCGAGCTCCTTGGATACCTCCTCATCCTCACCCGGCGCAACGCGTGGGAGCGCCTCGATAACCGTGACTTCTGCGCCGAAGGTACGGAAGGCGCTTGCGAACTCCATTCCAACCGCCCCCGACCCGATCGCAATAAAAGAAGAGGGGGCCGCATCCAGCTCCAGCGCATGATCGGACGTTATGAAGGCCTTCCCGTCGATCTCGATAAAAGGAAGTGAACGAGCGTAGGAGCCTGTGGCCAGAACAACTGCATTGGCCTTTACCAACGTTGCATCCTCGAGCTCGATCGTCGATTTGTCGGCGAGACGGCCCTTGCCATTCACAAGAGTGACCTTGCGTTGTTTGATCACATGCTCGAGCCCTTTGTGAAGCTTAGAAACAACCGAGTCCTTGTAGGCAAGGACCTTTGCCCAATCGATGCTCGGTTCCTCCGCGATGACCCCGAAGTCGCCGGCATGCCTGATTGTCTCGGTCACCTCGGCGGAATGAAGCAAAGCCTTTGTTGGGATGCACCCCCTGTGCAGGCAAGTGCCTCCGACCTTTTGGTTCTCGACGAGTGCAACCGATAGGCCCAGTTGCGCAGCACGTAAGGCGGCTGCATAGCCGGCGTTGCCTCCGCCGAGAATTGCTACGTCATAGGTTTCTGGCATCGTGGCGAGTCTAACCGCCGCTCTTTCGCGCAGCGCAATCGGTGAACCATGTGACGAGTGCATCGATTACTACCTGGTTGCGCCGAAGCTGATGGCCGGCCCCCTTCACTATCACCAACCTCTTGGGTTCCTTGGCGGCCCCCAACAGCTGCTCGGCATGGACTGGATCAACCGCCCGATCCTCTTCGCCGTGAATGATGAGGATGGGTCTTCCCCGCAGGGCGGGAACCTGATGGATGGGCTGGTTGTCGAAAAACTCCTTCCACCATTCGTCCGGATCGATCGGGTACCCGGGAGGAATTGCCCCTGTGCGCCGAGCCTCGGCGAGCATGTCCTCCTCGGCCTTCTCCCAGGTAGCCGGTGAGGCCAGAGTCGCCACGCCGTCGATCCCAGACGACCTTGCCGCCGCCGTCAGGGCTACCCCGCCGCCCGCGCTGGCACCTGCCACATATAAAGGGAGAGAACCCTTCGGGATTTCCGCCAGCACTCCGAGCAGGTCCCTCACCCAGCCCTCGAACGTAAACACTCCCTCAGAATCCCTTGCTCCCCGGAAGTTGAACCACCACACCTCGAACCCATGCGCGGCAATCGCCTCCGCAAAACCCGGATAACCGCGATCACCGGGCTCGTCGGGATAACCGGACGGAGTCCCATGGCACAGCACCGCGATCGCAAGCGGCTCTCCGGTTGGAGGCACGACTCCGCCGGTTAGAGCGTTTCCGTCGACCTCGAAGGTGCGCGGAGAAAGGCTGGTCAGGAAACCTCGACCCTTATCGAGTGGCGTCCGGAAGAGCCGTCGGGATGCGGCCTTGTGACTTCGGCCTCCTGCGCATCGCCGTTGCCGTCCGTCGAGCGCACGATGATCTTCTTCTTACCGCGTCCGGACTCGAGCTCGGCCGCCCAGATCCGCCATGCAACAGGGGATAACTCCCTTTTCATAAGTGCCTCCGACCACGTTTTACCCTCGTCGAACGAAACCTCCACACGCGAAACCTTGCGGTCGCCTGCCCACGCGACGCCGGCAACCTTGCCCCCTGGTCTGGCCTTTCCTCCATCGGTTGGTACGTCGATTCGAGACTGAGTCTTTATTCGAGCCTCGTCGCTCCACCCTCTGACCATCCAGTAACCCTGATAGTCGTGGTTCACCGCTTCTATCGACTTCAGCCACTTGACGTTCTTCATCCCGTAAATGCCGGGCACGATGATGCGGGCGGGAAAACCGTGCTTGCGCGGTAGCGGCTCCCCATTCATGCCAAACACGACCAGTGTGCTCTCTTCAAGCGCCTTGGAAACCTTGATCGAGTCGGAGTAACCATCCGCAGCGCGAAACACGATGTCCACTACTCCGGCTTCGAGCACTCCGCGCGTTAGGACGTCCCTCAGCCGAACTCCGCGCCATATGGCAGTCGATATGAGATCGCCACCTACCTCGTTCGAGATGCACGTCAGCGTGTGAGCAAGCTCGACGACCTCGAACTGTTCCTGCAAGGTCGTGTAGTCGAGCTCGTACGGGTTCTCTACCAGGCCCCCGATCTTCAGACGCCAGTCCTTTTGGTCGACGGCCGGCTTCGCGATGTTGATGTCGATGTTGTAGAAGGCGGAAGTCGGCGTGACCTCCGGCGTCAGGCCCTCGACACTCGGAAACGCCGGATCGTCCGGCGGCGAGACCCATGGCTTGTCGGCCGAGACAATACGAACTCCCGTGTTCGTGCTTCCGAAAAAGAATCGGTACAACGCGGTTGCTCCGACCGCAACGGCCGCGGTAGCCGTACCGGCCTTGAGCAAGAACCTGCGTCTCGAGGTTCGCATGGCGTCGAGTGGCGTCTCTCCCGCTTTCAGGCGAGGGCGGAGCTCGGCCAGCAAGGGTCTTCCCAGGGCGTAACGCGCGTACAAGAAGGAGGCCGCAAGATATGACGCCGATCCAATGGCGGTGAACCCTTCCGGCCCGAAAGCCGCCAGCAGGGTCGCGGAAACGAAACCAGCCGCGCCGGCCAAAGCGGCTTTGACCGCAGACCGCCGGCGGTCCAACCCTCGAGCGATCCACAAGGCGACGAACCCCCCTGCAAGGACCACACCCGCATTTACGAATAGTGAGAGCGTGCGGATGGCCCCCTTGCCGAGCCGTTCGATCATCGAGGTTGCAAGGTCCCCAGGAGTCCCTGCAATGACAATGGCGGCTATGCGCGCCGGGGGGTAGGAAGCCAGCGGGAACAGAGTCGACGCGGCGAATAGGACTACAAGGGCAGCAGCCATGGCGAAGCAACCCCGCAAAAAGATCGAGCGCTTCGATTCCACGCTTTTGGGAAGCTCCGGGAAGTTGTCGTTCAAGCCCGGCCCCCGAGCCTCTCCCGAAGCTCACGAGCGCTTGGCCTTTCGGGCCCGGCGCTCGCCCCAGGAAGCTCTCTTACCAGGGCCGAAGATGTTGCATCATCGGTTCGAATCGAGACGGTAGACCCCACCTCAACCGCCGTGCTGATCCGGCCGATCCCGAATCCGTCGGTGGCGCTCGCTCCTACCGATGTCACTGAGCCGGCAGAGTTTCCGTCCTCTTGAACAACCTCTCCGACCAACGCCTTGCCCCGAAATTCCAGGTGGCGGAGTTTGCGTTTCACGCGCCCGCGCTGAGCCATCGCCACGGCCTCCTGTCCGAGATAGCAGCCCTTGTCGAACGCGACCGCCCTTTCGAGCGCGGCCTCTTGCGGAAGAAACGTCTCGTCGAAATCGAATCCGAACAGAGCGAACCCGCTCTCCGCGCACACTTCACGGAACTGCTCTTCAGTTACCGTGACGGCCCCCGCATCCGTCATCTGCGCAACCACCTCGTCGAAAGATGACGACGGGACCCACAAGTCGAAGCCTGGAATCGGCTGAGTGATGCCCGTCACGACAAACTCCCCTGAGGCGACAGCCTGCCCCTGGCCGGGAGCGGCCCCCGAGACCAACGCACAGATTTCCGAAGACCGGGGGCCGAGCAGCGTCAGAAGGGAAAATCTCCCGGTCACATCCTCGATCTCGACCTCAGTCGTGAACACCCGTGACTGCAGGAATGCGGCGAGAGGTTCCTGGTCGGGAGCGCGGCGGCTCGCCACAAGAATGCGATCCTCGAGATTTATGAGTTGCAGGTAAGCCGAGATGCGGCCCTTCGGCGTGAGCAGGAGGGACTCTCCCCACTCTCCGGACGCCATTCGCTCTACGTCGCTCGTCAGCAGTTGGTTCAGGAACCAGGCATTCTGCGGGCCGGTGAGGTTCAGCTTTTCGATGTCGGAGCGGTCGACGATCGCACAGCCGTTATAAAAAGGTGATTCGAGCACTACCGACAGGCTACCCCTGCCTGCTCGGCTACGGACCAGTTCTCGAGGAAGGTGCCGGATGCAACTGAGAGAAGTCGGACCGTTCGAGGTCTTCCCCATCGGAATGGGCTGCGCCGCACTCTCGGTGGCGCCGGGTGATGAAGATGGAGAGGACGTGATTCTCGCCGGCCTGGAAGCAGGTGCGACATTGTTGGACACCGCGGCCTGCTACGTCCCCGGGCATTTGGAACAAGGCCATAACGAATTGATGATCGCGGCGGCGGTAAAGAGGTTTGGCAAAGACGCCTCGAACGTAGTCGTCGCTACCAAAGGTGGGGTCGAGAGAACCAAGAGCGGAGGAACTATCGCCTCGGACTTCATAGCGAACGGCAGTCCGGAATTCATCAAGTTCCAATGCGACAGAAGTCTGGGGGCCCTTGGCCCTCTTCCAATCGGCATCTATCAGCTTCATTCCCCGGATCCGAAGGTGCCGGTTGCCGACACCATGTCCGCCTTCAAGGAGCTCAAAGACGAAGGCAAGATCCAGGGAGCAGGGTTGTGCAACGTAACGGTCAAGCAGATCAAAGAGGCTTCGCAAGTGGTCAGGATCGACAGCGTCCAGAACCGCTTCAACCCGGCCGATCGCAACTCTGCGGATGTCATCGATTACTGCGAGCAGAACCACATCACCTTTCTTGCCTACTCCCCACTGGGGGGCCTCGGCGAGAAGGCCCGACAGCTCGGAGCCAACAATCCGCGCTTCGAAGAAGTCGCTCAGTCGAAAGGGGTGTCTCCACAAAGGATCGCACTTGCGTGGGAGCTGGCACTCTCCACCTCGATAATCCCGATCCCGGGATCGAGGAGACGCGCGACGATCAAGGACAGTCTCGCCGCGGCGACCGTCCCGCTATCCGAAGAAGAGGTCGCATTCCTCAACGGGTGACCGGGTCCGCATCGTAGGATCGGTTTAGTTCGAAGGACGCCAGAGGAATGGGGGATCTGGGAACGTGAGAGTCAAAGCACTGATTGTGCTCATCGTGGGCCTGCTGGTCCTCATGACATCGCCCGCCCAAGCCGACGAATTCCACTTTCCCGACGTCACCGTCAACGCAACCATCGACTCCAACGGAGACATGACTGTTGTCGAGGACAGGACGTACGAATTCGATGGAGATTTCAGCCGGGCCTGGGTGGATCTGAATAAGGATCCGAGCTGGGAGTTCCAGAACTTCCGTGTATCGGATGAAAACGGCCCGTACCGGCCGGCGGCCGAACAAGACAAGGACCCCACTCGGACGGCGGGGACTTTTCACATCGACGACTTCGGCAACTACCTCCGGCTGACCTGGTACCACCGGTCGGACGACGAAAGCAGAACCTTCCGGCTCGAGTACGTCGTCAAAGGGGCCGTCGATTCATACGACGACGTCTCAGAGCTCTACTGGCAGTTCATTGGCGGTGAGTGGGAGGTGCCCACCGACCACGTCGACATAACTGTCAACCTTCCCTCCCCGGGAGCCTCCCATCCAGATCTGCGCCTTTGGGCTCATGGGCCACTTCACGGCGACGTCCGGGCAGACGGCCCTACAAGAGTTGTCGCAAAAATTGACGATCTCCCCGCCAGCAACTTCGTTGAGCTTCGCCTGCTATTTCCCAACTCGCTGGTCCCGGGGGCCCAGCGCATCCCGGGGCAGCGTCTCTCCGAGGCCCTCGAAGAGGAGGGCCGTCTTGCAGAGGAAGCGAACGAGCTTCGCCGGCAGGCTCAGCGGCACGAGCAGCGCATCGAAGACCTAAACGGGTTCGCCCTCTTGCTGTCGCCGCTCGGATTGATCGTTTTCCTCTTCCTGTTTTTCCGGTTCGGCAAGGAGTACGACCCCGACGTCGGCGAGTACTACCGCGAGCTTCCGGCCCCCTACCCTCCAGCGATTACCGGACTCATCTATAGATTCGGAAAGACGGAGCTGGACGATTTGACCGCAACGATCCTGGACATGGCGCGCAGAGGGTTCATCACCGTTCGTCAGGACTCCATCGACAGGGCGATCTTCAAAGACAAGATCGTCCATACCTTCAAGCGAATCAACAAAGAGAAGGAAGCCGAGCTTCTCGACTTCGAGCGCGACCTGTTGACCTGGATGTTCGACGACGCAGGTCTCGGCCTGGACGAAGTGACCGACGAGCAGATGGAGGACTGGGCAAAGGACACCACGAACAAATTCGCCACCTGGTGGTCCGAGTGGAAATCCGATGTCAAAAAGCGGGCTGCGACCGAGGGGTGGCTCGAAAAGGGAAGCGTCGGAAAGATGTGGCTCAACATTCTGACCGGCGGCCTGATGGCGCTGGTCGGTTACTTGTTCGCCACTGCAGGGGCAATGGTGGGGATCCTCCTCATTTTTCTAGGGGTGATCCAGGTCTTGATTTCCAAAGTGGTTAGAAGGCGCTCACTGCGTGGCGCGACCGAATACAAGCAGTGGAAAGCATTTCGAAAGTTCCTGAAGGACTTTTCTGGAATGGAGAGTGCCCCGGTCGCATCCCTCGCAATCTGGGAGCAGTACCTGGTTTACGCGATTCCGCTCGGCGTTGCAGACGAGGTAGTCGACACGATGAAGCGCCTGAGCCCAGCATATGAAAGTTCCACCGGACAAAGCCTGCATCCCGCGTGGTACTCGAGCAGCATGTCAGACGGCAGGCTGGTCGACTTGAATCCGCTCGCGTCTTCTTTGTCGAACTTTGCATCGACGGCAGCATCGGCGATGTCTTCCTCCTCAGGCTCCGGCGGAGGGTTCTCCGGCGGTGGTGGCGGTGGCGGCGGTGGCGGAGGAGGCGGAGGCGGGGGCGCCGACTAGCCCCACTTGGCCGTTTCCTCAATCAGCTGAAGCGCAAGCTTTGGTCCTGCACCGCCCTCCTCATGCTTGAAGTAACAAAACACGTCGGAGCCTGACTTGAGCAAAGCCGACACTCGTTCAGCCCACATCTTTATGTCTTCATCGTTGTAGTCCTGTTTTCGCAGACGCAAATAGACGTGTCCCGCGGTTACCGGGACGTTGGTCAGAGCCTTTTCATCGGTGTCCGCCCCGCAAAACGCCACCTGATGCTCCGAAAGCAAATCCCTTACCTCGTCCACGTCGAAGGTTGCATTCCGAAACTCCATCGCGAAGCGTGCGACGGGGGGAAGTCCCGTAAGAAAATCCGTGAGCACGCTCTTGTCGTAAGAGAAGTTGGGCGGGAGCTGGAACAAGATCGTTCCCAGCCTGTCGCCCAGGCCCTTGCCCCTTCGGACGAACTCATCCACGTCCTCCTGTGCATCGACAAGACGTTTCCAATGTGTGATCCGCTGCGGCGCCTTCAACGTGAATCGAAAACTCTCCTCGGTTTGCAGCTTCCACCCTTCGATTGTCGTTTCGGCAGGCATACGGCGAAATGTGTAGTTGATCTCCACCGTCCCGAGCTTCGATGAGTAGTACTGCAGCATCTGCTTGTCCTTGAGGTCCTCCGGATAGAAGGGCCCTTTCCACTCCTTGAAGGAAAACCCCGAGGTCCCCGCGTACAAGCTGCCCACTATCGCATCACACCAAAGACGAAGGACAGATGTCGGACAGCACGCACTCGTGGCACTTGGGGACGGGGGCCTTGCACGTGGCTCGGCCGTGTTCGATGAACAAGTACGACAGCTTGAACCACCTTCGCTTGGGAACCAGCTCCATGAGGTCGCGCTCGATCTTCACAGGGTCTTCATTCTCCGTCAGACCAAGGCGCTGAGACACGCGACGAACGTGAGTGTCGACCGCGATGCCCTCGACCTTGCCGTACGCGTTTCCAAGCACGATGTTGGCCGTCTTCCGAGCGGCCCCCGGAAGCGTGACCAGCTCCTCCATCGTGTCCGGAACGCGTCCGCCGAACTCATCGATCAATTTGCGGGCAGTCGCCTGCAGGCTCTTCGTCTTCTGCCTGAAGAAGCCCGTCGATTTGATGTCCTTCTGTAGCTCCAACGGGTCTGCGTTGGCATAGTCCTCGAGGATCCGGTACTTGACGAAGAGGTCCGCGGTCACCTTGTTGACCATTGCATCCGTGCACTGGGCGGACAGGATGGTGGCGAACAGCATCTCGTGGGGGCTGGAGAAATTGAGAGCGCATTTGGCGTCGGGAAACTGCCGGTTCAGACGCTTGTAAATCTCGGGGAATCGGGCGGACGCAGGGCTCTTCCGGTCCAGGGCTGGCTTAGCGGCGACCTTACCGGGGCGCCCGCTCTTAGAAGGGGACTTCCTAGTCACGCTCATGCGGCTCATTCTAGGAGGGTAGCCGTCCCCACGCAGGCCTCCTGTCTCCCAAACGCCTTGGCAAACAAACAGTTGTTTGTTAAAGTGCCACCATGGCCGTGAGACAGGCGTCGAATAGGCGCGACCAGCTTCTGCACAGCGCAGCGACGCTGTTCAGCCGCCAGGGGTACCATGGCACGTCCATGCAGGACCTGGCGAAGGACCTGGGGATACTCAGAGGTTCCCTCTACGCGCACATCGCATCAAAAGAGGACATCCTCTTCGAGATAGTCGATGCGGGGGCAGATCGGTTCATCAGCCGGCTCGAGGAGGTAGTCCTTTCCGACCTGGCCCCCGGCGAGAAGATCGAGAAAGCGATCCTCGGGCACGTCATGACCGTCGCCGAGCATCTGGATGCCGCGACGGTCTTCCTCAACGACTGGCGCCACCTCTCACCCGAGGGTATGGCCCTCATCCAGAAAAAGAGGGACAGGTACGAGGCGCTCGTCCGG
>DATLOJ010000119.1:0-2767 GCA_035536315.1 Actinomycetota bacterium
TGTCGGTCCACTCGAGCGGTGAGCTGGGAATTCAGCTCGCAACGATGCTGCACCTTGGGGCGATGCTTCCCAACCTGAAGTTCGCGGCAGACGCGCATTACCACCACCTGAAAGACGACGTAATAGAAGGGGGCCTGATGCGCTACAGCAACGGCGAGATAGCCGTTCCCTCAGGCCCCGGTCTCGGGGTAACCCTCGACGCCGAGAAAGTCGGCACTTACAGCGAGATGTTCAAAGAGCTAGGCGGATACACCTACGACCGAGACCCGGCGAGGCCGGATTGGTACCCGGTAGTTCCTCAGCATCAGTACGCCAAGCCCCGCCACTAGTTTCCAGGTGCCCGATAAAACCGCGACTAGTCACGGCAAAAACTAATCTATTGGATAGACCTAACAAGGAGGCCGTATGGGAGTTCAAATCGTCCAGATCACTTACAAGCTGGAGGGATCGCGAGAGGAGTATGTGAAAGAGAACCAGCCTTATGCGCAACCGATTGCAGACGTACCAGGGCTTCGCTGGAAGGTCTGGACAATCAACGAGGAGGGTGGCGAAGCCGGGGGTGTTTATCTTTTCGAAGATCAGGCCTTTGTTCAGGCCTTCCTCGACGGAGAGATCATCACTGAAATGAAGGCCGACCCGTCTTTGAGCATCCAAACGTTTGACGTGATCGAAGAACTCACAACGACGACGCGAGGTCCTATCAATTGACGCCGGTCTCCACTAGGCATGACTGCGGCCCGGTCAAATCGCGCGACTGAACAACGTGCACATCATTCCGAAGTACGAGGGGCACTCGTAAACGACCAGCTCGGGTTTGAACGGGACTTTTCGAAAGGCCCCCGCAAGGATGGCCAGCTGCCAGGGGCTATCGGGGAGGGCTGACTCGATTAGCGCTTGATCTACGGTGAGGTAATCCTCCCAGGCTCCCGAGCGCGTGATCTCGACTATTCGTTCGTCGAAGTCTCTAGCCGATTCGTGAAACCCGTACGGGCCTTCCTCTTGATGGGCGTGCGCGTTGTCCGCGCTTGCAACCAACCCCACGCGTTTGGTTGATGATTCGGCGATCTTCGCGACCAGCTCACCGAGCTTGGCGCACGACTCGACACCAAAGCCTCTCGAGGGGCAGATCACAACGAGAGGAGGAAGGGCGCCGGCCTGTTCGAAGAACCAGGCCGGGATGAGAGTTCCCCAGTCCATTGGGAGGGTGTCGGAATCCTGCAGGATGATCCCGACCGCATCTACTTCCTCCTGCTCGGCTTCACCCAGGATCTCCGCAGAAAACCCCTTGTCCACGGTGGCTGAAAGTTCAATGTGGCCTACCGATCCGGCGATGCGATCGGACACTGCGACCGAATGGCCTTCGTCGATAGCAACTCCATGAGGGGTCGCGATGACCAGGGTGTCGAGTCGCTCCTGGTTGGCCGCGGCGGCAATCGTATGCATAGCCTCGGTGAGGCTTGGGTGCCCGTTCTCGGGCGCGCCAAGGCCCGGAATCAGCGCGTCGCCGTGCGGCATGACGGCAGCAAAACTAAGGGGCATGGCCGGCAAGGTTAGCCGAGCACGCGGCCATAATGGGCCGATGCGGTTAGAGCGCGGAAACGGCTGGCGACCCAGGACGGGTGATATCCCGGCATCCCCGGGGGTGTACCTGTTTCGCGACTCTCAGGGACGGGTCATCTACGTAGGCAAGGCCGTCAGCCTGAAGCAAAGGGTGCCCAACTACTTCACCACCGGCCTTCACCCAAGAACTGTGTCGATGGTCGCCTGTGCCGCCGGTGTCGAGTGGATAGTGACCGCAAACGAGGTCGAGGCGCTCCAGCTCGAGGTCACGCTCATCAAGGAGCACAGGCCTCGCTTCAACATCCGCTACCGCGACGACAAGTCCTACCCCTACCTGACGGTGACACTGTCCGAGGAATATCCGCGGGCGATGGTGGTCCGCGGACGAAAGAAGAAGGGGGACAAGTACTACGGCCCTTACACCCATGCGTACGCCATCAGGGAAACTCTCGATCTTCTGCTTCGAGTATTTCCCCTCCGATCCTGCAGCAGAGGTGTCTTCGATCGCGCGAGGTCGTCGAACCGGCCCTGTCTTCTCTACGACATCGGCCGTTGCGCCGGCCCGTGCGTCGGCCACGTCGATCCCGAAGAGCACAGAAGAATCGTCGAATCGTTCTGCACCTTCATGGACGGCAGACACGACGATGTTGTGAGGGATCTCACGGGCCGGATGAAGGCGGCTGCAGACTCGCAGGAGTTCGAGCATGCCGCGCGTCTTCGCGATCAACTTTCCGCGGTGCGGCGAGTAATCGAAAAACAGCAGATGGTCACCGAGCGGCCCGAAGATCTGGATGTGATCGCGTACTCCGGAGACGAGCTCGAGGCTTCATTTCAAGTGTTCCTTGTTCGCGGGGGCCGGACAGTTGGAAGGAAAGGCTTCATCGTCGACAGGGTGGAAGATCTGAGCGAGCCTGAGCTCGTCTCGGCCTTCATCGAGAGGCTTTACTCCGAGCAACAAGAAGTTCCAAAGGAGATCCTCGGTCCGCTGGTTCCAGACCTCTCCGACGTTCTGGAGGAGTGGCTCTCGCTCATTCGGGGATCGAAGGTGAAGGTTCGTGTTCCAGAGCGCGGAGCCAAGAGAAGCCTTCTTCAGACGGTCGAACAAAACGCGCAGGACGCGTTTGCGCAAAACAGGCTGAAGAGAGCGAACGACTTCGATTCGCGCTCTCGCGCGCTGGCAGAGCTACAAAAGGAGCTCGACCTTCCA
>DATLOJ010000120.1:0-5082 GCA_035536315.1 Actinomycetota bacterium
AGAAACCAGTCGCGATGCCGGGTGCGTGCAGCAGCCCCCTCACCGGATTCACGCAGCCGGTCTCGGGCGTATTGCTTTATGGACTCCAGCAGCCGGTAGCGGACTGCATGAGGGCGCCTTTCGCTGATGACCAGGGACTTACGGACCAGTGAGGAGAGTTGGTCGAGCACTTCGGCAGAGCTGAACGATTCTTCCGAACATACAAACTCTGCCGCTTCCAGAGAGAAGCCCCCGGCAAAGACGGACAGTTGGTTTAGGGCTTTGCGTTCTGCGTCGGAGAGCAAGTCGTAGCTCCACTCGACTGCCGCCCTCATGGTCTGCTGGCGTTCAAGTGCGCTGCGAGCACCCCCGGTGAGAATGCGGAACTGATCGTCGAGTTTCGAAGCGATCTGCTCGCAGCTCAAAACATCCACGCGCGCCGCAGCCAGCTCGATAGCCAGGGGTATGCCGTCTAGCCTCGAGCAGATCTGCACTACCGCGGCGGCCTCATCAGTGTCGAGTCGGAAGTCGGATGCCACGGCCAGAGCGCGCTCAACAAAAAGCCGCGTACCTTCGTGCTTGATCAGCTCATCGGGCGATACCCGTCCGTTCAAAGCGGGGAGGTGCAGCGAGGGGACCTTCCAGGTGGTCTCGCCCCCAATTCCCAGCGGCTCGCGACTTGTAGCAACGATCGTCACACTCGGGCAGGCCCTGAGGATTTCGGCCACCAGCTGGGCGCAAGCCGCGAGAACGTGTTCACAGTTGTCGAAGATCAGAAGACTCTGCCGCTCGCGCAGATGCTCTACCAATGTCTCGGTAATAGGCCGCCGAGATTCTTCCTGGATCGACAGAGATGCAGCAGTTGTGTTTGGCACGAGCGAGGGATCGGTGATTGCTGCGAGATCCACGAACCAAACACCGTCGCTGAACTGGTGGGCGAGGTCTGCCGCCACCTGCACGACGAGCCGCGTCTTTCCACATCCTGCCGCGCCGGTCAGCGTGAGTAGCCTGGATGCCGTAATCAACTCCCGAACCTCTTCCATCTGCATCTCGCGGCCCACAAAGCTCGTGAGCTGAACAGGCAAATTGTTCGGAAGTGCCTCGAGAGATCGAAGAGGTGGGAACTCAACAGGCAGGTTGGGATGGCAAAGCTGAAAGACATGCTCGGGATGGGACAGGTCCTTCATTCGGTGGGGGCCGAGATCGCGCAGGTAAGCGCCGTCCGGCAAAGCCCCTCTTATGAGCTGCTCGGTTGCAACCGATACGAGGGTCTGGCCCCCATGCGCGAGTCCACGCAAACGCGCGCAGCGATTCAACGGGGGGCCGAAGTAGTTACGCTCCCCGCGTAGCTGGACCTCGCCGGTGTGAATTCCTGCTCGAACGCGGATCACGATTTCCGGGGGCCATGACTCGGCATGAAGAGTCTTCTGGATATCGATCGCACAGGAAACTGCGTCGGTCGCTCTGGAAAATGCCGCGAGGACGCTGTCCCCTTCGCCCTGCTCCTCGGGCCGGCTTCCCCCCGCCTTGTCGATTGCTGCATAGAGGAGGTCGTTCAATCTCTCGGTTGCCTCCCGCATCTGTGCGGGATGGGCTTCCCACTGACGGGTCGACCCTTCGACGTCGGTCATGAGAAAGGTGACCGTTCCTATTGGGAGCTCTCGCATAACGGGCTATTCAGCCAGCCGCAGGACCACCGATTCGATGACCATCGCTGCGTTCGCATTTTCCAGGATTCGGATTCGGGCCTCCGAGGCTTTCTCTGCAAGGTTCAGCCAGAAGATCGCCGGCTTGGTTTGCGAGGCTTCGAGAATCTCTCCGGCCCGGTCCCTGTTCACAAGGCTCTCGGCATCCGAGCCGGAGGACGCGGCGGCAAGATCGCGGAAAGCGGTGCCGATCCACCCTAGAAAGTCGAGGTAGACCTCCGTCTCCGTTCGGCGTAGCTCCCGCTTGTGCCGGTCGGTGGTTTTCTTCCGTGCTCCGGCTGTTCCCCTGCCCTTGCCGAGCGCGTCCTCGAGGGCAGAGAGCTCGACTGCTTGCGCTTCTGCAACTTCCTGCCGCGCCTCGCCCGCAAGCTGCTGCACTTCCTCTGTCTGCCCAAGAGCCCACGCAAGACTCGATGAGCGCGTTGCCGTCTCGATTGCGAGAATTCGAATTCTTCTTGCGACCTCACTCGATGCGAGAGCGATAGCCTGCTCGAGATTGCCGCGGGCCATTCGCGTGAGATCGCCGGCTTCTGAATCAGTCAGCTCAAATCTTTTCAGCAACAGATCGCGAACATGCTCTTCCGGTACCGGCGTGAATTCGACAAGATGGCAACGCGAAAGAATCGTTGGAAGAAAAACGTCGAGAACGTCCGCGACGAGAATCCAGGTGACCGAGGCCCCCGGTTCCTCGAGGGCTTTCAGTAAAGCGTTCTGCGACCTTTCGACGATGCGGTCGGCTTCCTCGATGATGATCACACGCCGGCTTGCTTCGAGCGGAGTCTGCGCGGAAGAAGCGACGACCTCCCTGATCATGTCGACCGGGTATGTGAACCCCTCGGGATGGTGAATGTGAACATCCGGGTGAAGGCCCGAGAGCACCCGGGTGCAGATCCCACATTCACCGCAGGCCTTGTCGCAAAGGATTGCGGCCGCCAGGACGCGGGCCGCGTCGGACTTGCCCACTCCCGGTGGCCCGGCAAGAAGGTATGGACCTCGAGGATTTTGCGCTGCAGATTCCAGAAGGGCTCTGACTCTCTCCTGACCCCCCAGGCGGTCCCACAACGAGTTCGAAATCACCGCTACCATCACGTGGTGGCCGGCCTTCTGCGCGCCTCGCCCAGCGCAGTGTCATTTCGATTCAGCAATGGCTCCAAACGCTCACGGATCAAACGCGCCACCTCGTCTTTTGACATCGCCGCATCTATTAGAACGATCATCTCCGGATACCTTCGGGCAAGAGTCCGGTAAGCGGAACGTACTCGCTCCCTGAATTGAATGCCCTCTTGCTCGATCCGGTCGGACGGCTCCGATCGGTCGAAGGCGGTGGCCGGATCGACATCGAGCAAGAACACCACATCGGGAAGCAGACCGTCGGTTGCCCAGAGACTCAACTCCCTAACGCGCTCCAGCCCGAGGCCCCGTGCAAACCCCTGGTACGCCACCGACGAATCCATGTAACGGTCGGAGATGACGACCGATCCCCGGCCTAGGGCGGGCCTTATGACCTTCTCGACATGCTCGGCGCGGTCCGCGGCATACAGAAGGGCTTCTGCCTTTGGGGACAAAGCCTCCTCGCCGGTATCCAGGAGCAACCGTCGTATTGCCTCGCCCGGCCGGGTCCCGCCGGGCTCGTGGGTGACGGTCACCTGGAGACCGCGCGACTTCAAGTACTCGGAAAGGATTCCGATCTGAGTCGACTTCCCGGCCCCGTCACCTCCCTCGAAGACGATGAAAACTCCGCTGCGCAATGGGACGGCTCCCCTCCATCTGCGCGCTACGGCCCTAGTCGTTGCGAGGCCCGTCGAAAGAACGACAAGCCCGGCAAGCCACATGACGACTCTCATCCCCCGCACGTCGATCTCCTGTTCGAAGATGCGAATAGTCGGTGACTGGAACAGCGAATCAACCAACTTCACAAAGGCAGGTCCGAGTGCGGCAGCAGTCACAAGTGACAGGCGGATCAATGAGTTGATCGACGCAGAGGTGCGGCCCCGCATGTCCTCCTCGACATGGTCTTGAATCAAGGCATATCCAATCGGATACCCAAGTCCTGCAAGGAGTCCGGCCACGACTCCCATAGCGGCGGCCGACGTAAGTGTCGACACACTCCCGAACCCGATCAGGGCAAACCCCATCCCGACGATGGCAACGGAGAAGAAGATGTCACGCGGGATGAACCGCGTGATCGCCCCCGATGACAGAAACCCCAGCCCAAGCCCTACGCCGACGGTAGTAACAAGCAGACCAAATCCGGCGGAGCCTGCGTCCAGGATCTCCCTGACGAAGAGCAAGGCCATCGACATAAAGACGCCGACGCCGGTGAAGGCTCCGGCAATGCCGATGAGCCACGTGCGAATCATCTTGTGTCCCCAAATCGTTTTTAGTCCGTAAACAAGGTCCTGCCATATCGAAGGAACCCTGAACTTGCGACGCGTCCGAGCAACCTTGGGGAGAGCCAGCGTGAGCGCTATGGACGCGCTCACAAGGAAGGTGAAGGAGTCGAAGAAGAACGCCAGGTGCTCCTGGTTGATCTGAAACTGAGTGAGCCCCAACCCCCCGAGCATCTTGGATCCCTGAGCAAGAAGTCCGAATGCCGCCCCAGATATCGGCAGGGTGATGTACGCCGCTAGTTGAATGAGTCCGAACGCGTGGGCAAGAAGCTTCGGATCTTTCACAACCCCCGGCAGAGTGGCCTCCTTGGCGGGCTGCCAAAGGTTCGTGAGCATCTCCATGCCGGCCGAGACGAGGAATAGAAGCACCACGGGGTTCAGCACGGGGACCGCGTTGCTGATCGTCACGATGAACGGAAGAGTCGCGATGAGGGCGGCTCTGGCAAGGTCGCAGGCCACCATGACCTTTTTGCGATCCCATCTGTCCACGATCACTCCGGCAATCGGGCTGAAAAAGAGGGCAGGGATAAGCCTGGCGAGCAGGAGGCCTGCTACGGCAAACTCGTTGCGATAGATCCGCTCGATGAGGGCGAGGGTCGCGATGAGCCCGATCCAGTCGCCGAACGATGAAACCGCCTGACCGACGAAGATCTTGAGGAAAGTTTTGTCTTTGAGAAGCCTTCGGTAGGTACTGCGGTCCGTCGGACCGGCCAACCCTCCGAAGCCACCGCCCGAAGTTTCTATAAGACCCCTCCGTTTGAAGGCACCGGCAATTCTAGGGCGGGAGGGTGACACCGCCATCCAGCGGGCCGTGTTTGACTCATGAGGTGACCTGTACCCCGCACGTCGGAGACCAGACCCTTCTCGTTCTTACCTTCCACCCCCGCTTTCGTCGGTACGCATTCCGCGAGCTGAGAGACCTGGATGCCGACGCGGCAGAGCTCTCACGACTCGACGTGGATTCGAGTCTTGTCTCGACGACTCTCGGCCCCCGAGCGCAGGAGGCC
>DATLOJ010000121.1:0-13317 GCA_035536315.1 Actinomycetota bacterium
ACTTCGAAGGTTCCGAATTCGTGCTCGACGGAGGTCACGTCCGGACCCGCTCCTATCCCATGCCACGTCGTCTCTGCCCCCTTGGGTCCCAGCGCGGTTCCGAGGCCGAGCTGGGGCAGAGGAATTAGCGAAATGCCGACCCAGAAAAGGGCGAGCATCGCAATGATGCCCAGGAGGTTGGTCGCAACGACGAAGTATCCGAGCCGCGGGCCGAGGATCAGAGCGACGAGAAGGTAAACGCTGCCGATGAACACGGCGAACGCGATGAGAAACGCGAGCATCCCATTGATGAATACCGAGTCCACTTACAAGGACCTCTCGTACTCGACGACTGCCCTGATCTGGTCGTCGGACAGTGTGCCCTCCCACGGGGGCATCGCCCCGGTGCCGGTCCCGGAGGTGCCGTAAGGCTGACCCCGCACAGACCCGCTCTTCACGAATGCGATGTGGTCGTCGATGTTGGGGAATTGTGCAACCTCAGAGCCTCCCGTCATCGAAGGACCTGACCCGCCGGTACCGCTGATGCCATGACAGGAGGCGCAGAACTGGGTGAACAGGTCCGCTCCGCTTGCTTCTGCATCGACCTCGAGGGGCTTTTGAATCGATTGCATCCAGTTGACAATGTCGTCGAGTTGCTGCTCGGTTAGCGCGCCTCCGAACTTGTTGCCCCACGTCGGCATGTCGGTGCCCGGCCTTCCCCGTTCGATCGTCTCGTAGATGAACGATCTTGCATCCCTGAATCCGGGAGGAGGAGTCTCGTAGCGGGCAAAGATTGTTTGAAGTTCCGGAACCTGCACCGTCCGCCTAGCTCCGGTCGCAGGATCCGTGAACTCGTTTTCCCCGCCCTCAGCGTCGACGCCGTGACACCGTGCGCATTCGACTGCGAAGTGATTTTCCTCGCCCGTCACCGGGTCCTTAGCGAGGGCAAAGTACTGCGCGCCTCTCTCGATCGACTCATCCAGGAACTCCTGCTCCTTGTCGAGGCGCCGGTTGGGATCGGTCAGCCAGTAGGCAGGGAAGAAAAGTGCAAAGAAGACTACGAGCGCAAGGAACCACCCAAGCGCCTTGTTCAGACGGTCGGACTCGAGAACGTCGTCGGTGTCGCCCGGCCTCAGTGCTGCAGGAACACGGCGGCCCGGTCCGGCCCTTGCCAGCAGCAGGATGAGAACCGCGATGAAACCAGCGATCACCATTCCTATCGCGATCTGTCCCATCAAACCCTTCCTAGTTGTTCGACTAAAAGTTCCATATCAAAGATCGATGCAGTGGATTCCCTCGGGCTGAGGCTGTGCTGTGATCGTCCCACGGGGCGCTCCCAGGATGATCGAGGATGTGTCGACGATGATCTTTCCCCCCTTGATCTCGACCCTGAACATGTCGAGGCTGCGGGGCGCGGGACCGTCTCGGTACTCACCATTGATCGAGTACTTCGAGCCGTGGCAAGGACACTCGAACCACTTGGCCGAAGCGCACCACGGAACGCTGCACCCCAGGTGAACGCATTTGCGGTAGAGCGCCATGATGCCCGTCGCGGGAACGTTCGCGGCCTTGTAGGTGGGGATCTTGGCGGCGTCCGCAGGGTCGCCCTCGTAAACGGCCAGGTAGAAACGGCCGTCTGCGACGAACTCCGGAGTGCGTGAGTCGGTGAGGCGTGCTCTGATCTCGTCGACGTCGCTGACTCCCGCCAGGTCGACCGTGATCTTGGCCCCGAACCCTCCGCGAAGGCGTGGGAACAGAAAGTCTAGAGAGGCCATTCCGAACTGGCCGAGAGCGATGAGCGACCCCGCGATCGACGCGCGGTTCAGAAACTGCCTGCGTGTGACTCCCTCGACATCCTCTGAAACGCGGCGTGGCTTCGGACGCGGCTCGGCCCCCGGGAGCTCTCTGACGTATCCGGGTGCGCCTTCGACGGCTTTGGCACCTGCGAGCGCTTCTTCATGCTCGGGAAGAGGAATCGAAACCTCCTCGGTCTTGCGCCGGCCCGCCATAAGGGCCGTGTACCCGAGGAAGACGAACCAGGCCCCCACGGAGACCAGGACGATGAGTCCGGCGACCAGCTGTGGGCTCATAGCTCGAAGATCTCGTGGATGGGAATGGTCCAGGGGTAGATGAAGTTGAAGCCTGGCCCCCTGAAGAGTGAACCGAGGATCACGAGCACAGCGTTGAACAAAAGGAAGATGGTGAACAGAACGATCGCAAGTTTGCGATCTGCGGGCTTGGTCGATGGGTTGCGGTCGATGTAAGGGGCGGCCATCAGGCCGAGGATGATCCACTGAGGAATCGTTACCCCGGCAATCTGCGGATGGAAGTAGCGCAGCAGCTCCTGTAGCCCCAGGAAGTACCACGGCGCCTTAGATGGGTTCGGCGTGACGTTGATGTTGGCCAGCTCGCGAAATGTCGCATCGACGAACGTCGAGAAGATCATCAGAAACGCGGTGACGGCCAGAAGGGCGATCAGCTCCGAGATCATCAGGTGCGGCCAAACATTGACCCTGTCGATCGGCTGTCGTTCTACTCGCTGGATTGCCTCGGGCTTTACAACGGCAAGGAGCCTCTGGATACGCTCGGGCGCCATCTCCGAGCCTCCGGCCCTCGCGGCGCGTCCTGCGGCGCCCCTTCCTCCTGAGGCCGGTGCCATCGATGCTTGCGGCGCTGCTGAGCGAACAGGCCCGGCTCCCGTTGCGGCGGGCATTGGTGTTGGCTCCGGCGCTGATGCGGCAGCGGCCGCCGGGGCGCTTTCGCCTGCAGCCGCCGCGGGTGCGCTTTCTGCAGCGGCTGGGGGTGTGGTCGACTCGGCTGCGGGGGCCGGAGCCGTTGTCTCTGCGGCTGCTTGCGTCACCGGTGTTTCGGGGGCGCTGGCTGATGCAGGCTGATCCGATGCGGCGGGGCGTCCTCCTGCAGCTGCAGCTGCGCCGGCAGGATCGGTTGGGAGCCCTTTGCGTGCGCGATGGCGGGCCGCCTTGGCTCTTGCTTCGGCCACAGCGGGCGACGAGCCCTTGCCCTGCTCCTCGGCAAGAACTCTGTCGTATGCCTCTTCCGGTGACTCAGCCATCTGCTCTCCCGGCCTAAAGAGGCCCCGAGATACCTCCGTCTTTACGAACTCTCCAGAAATGCACTGCCATTTGAAGCACCATTACGAAGGGAAGCGCAAGCACGTGCAGGGTGTACCACCTGATCAGCGTCGATGCGCCTATTTGGACGCCTCCAAGTAAGACGAAGGAGACCTCCTTACCGATAACCGGCGATTCATAGGCCATCTGTGCGCCCACCGTCACCGCCCAAATCGCCAGCTGGTCCCACGGCAAGAGGTAGCCGGTGAACGCGAGCAGCAGTGTCACGAGAAGGAGAGTTACACCGATGATCCAGTTGAACTCCCTCGGCGGCTTGTAGCTGCCTGTGTAGAAGACGCGGGCCATGTGAAGAAACACAGTGATCGTCATCAGGTGTGCGCCCCACCTGTGCACGTTTCTTACGAGCTGGCCGAAGGCCACCGTCGTTTGCAGGGCGACCATGTCGTCGTAGACGACTTCCGTAGATGGTCTGTAGAAGAACATCAGGAAAATGCCGGTGATCGTGAGAAGAATGAACAGAAAGAACGAAAGGCCTCCCAGACACAACGTGTAGGAAAGCTTGATCCCGTGCCGCTTCACCTTGACGGGATGAAGGTGGTACAGGACCGAGTTCATGACGACGTACGCCCTGTTCTTGGGCGAGTCCTGGTAGTTCTTTCTGAAGAGAGAGCCGGGCCGGAAGATCGACTTCCAAACCTGTCCTTCTCTTACTTTGTCCCAGTGCTCTTTGGCGAGCTCTATCGGGTTGGGGAACCCGCCTTTGTCGCCGCCCGTCGCTTTCGCCACCTGTCAGTTAACCCTTCTGCTCGGTTCCAACAACGCCCAGGGCCCTGCCCTTTGCAGGCTTCTCCGCCTCCAACCTCGCCATCACCAACGCACCCGTTGGGCAGCGTTGGACGCAGAGGTTACAACGCGTGCATGCGTCGTCGTCGATGATGAAAAGGATGTCGTCCGCCCGCATGTCTCTGGCGACCTCATCCGCCTGCGCTTCCTCGACGATCGTGGGGTCCAGCATGAAGATGCAGTACCAGGGGCAGATGTCGACGCACCCCTCGCAGAGGATGCACAGCTCGGGAATCATTCCGATGTACCGCGGCGGCTTCCGAACGGCCTTTAGCCATTCCGGTTCGACTTCTTCTGCGACGTAGTCGGTTCTAAGGCGGGGTTTCTCAACGAACTCCATTACTTGCCCGGGAGGTATTCCTTGGGACTCTCCGCTCCCCTCTGGCCCATTCGCCTGCGGCGTTTTTCTCCGATGTAGTAGGTCAGGACGACGGGCACTGCGAAAGCAAATGTCTGGTATCCCATCGACACCATGTCGTGGATTCGAACGAGCGTGTACTGGTCGTTGAAGGTGATTCCGGTGAACTTGTCGATGAAGGATGCGATGGCGTCTGAGTTCGCAGCCCACCAGTAACGCAGAAAGGACGGGATGAACCCGAGGAAAATCATGAGGAGGAAGGTGATCGTAAGGCCCATCAAAGTGGCCTTCGTCCAGGTCATCTCAGTCTTCGCTCTTGTGCTCAAAGCTTTCGATTCCCTAATTGTTGGTCGATGGGCGGGCGCATTATAGCCAACGAGGGATTGGACTCATGGGGTTCATGCACGCCGGATACTCCACGGTTTTTGTCTCCAGGTCACAACCGTCCCGCATCTGTTTTCTGGTCCTCCTCGAGCCTCCGTTCGAGCGTCCTCTGCCTTTTCATGATCGAGAACAGGTAAGCAGCGATCACAACCCAGGTGATGAGGTACGCAATTCCCAGGTAAGCAAGCCCGCTCACGCTACGACCGCTCGCTGTTCGAGCAGGGCCAGCCTGACTCTAAGGGTCATCAGGACCGTGTACAGGAGTGTGAACACGGCGAGCATGAACAAGAGGGTGAGTAGCATCTCCGCCGGCAGCTGCGGCGAGCCTTCAACGTTGATTACGGTCCTGCCGGGGTGCTGGCCGCGCCACCAATCGACGGAGAAATGGACCAGAGGAACCGTGGCGAAGCCCGTTATTCCAACAACTGCTGCAAGCCGGCCGCCCCTCGAAGGATCCGCTGCAGTCCGGTGGACGACCAGGTAGCCGGCGTAAATGAGGAAGAGCACAAAGGTGAGTGTCAGGCGTGGATCCCAGCGCCAGTAGGTGCCCCACACCGGTTTGGCCCAGAGCATTCCCGTTGCAAGACAGATTCCTGTGAAAACAACTCCCACCTCTGCGCTCGAGTGAGCGACGGTGTCCCAGCGCGAGTTGTTGGTCTTGAGGAACGCAATCGAGCAAACCAGCACGACCGCAAAAGCCAGGTAGGCAACCCAGGCCATCGGAACGTGGATGTAAAAGACCCTTTGGACCACTCCCTGGAACTCTTCCGTAGGAACCCAGAAGAAAACGGCCCAAAGACCGGCCAGCATCGCGGTGGCCGTGACTCCGGCCAGGACGGGCAGCGGGTCTTTTTTCATTCGGTCAGTACGAACTCAAAAGTGACGGCTCCCAAGGTTACGTAGACGATGTCGAAAGCGAGCATGAGGATAGTCCAGCGCGACTGACCTTCGAACGTTCCGCTCATCATGAGTCCGGATGTCAGCTGAGATGCGCTTAGAAGAATTGGGACGCAAGACGGAAAGATGAGCAGAGGAAGGACGAGCGATTTAGAGGTCGAGAACTGAGCAGCGGTCCCGAAAAGAGTTCCCACGGACGAAAGCCCGATGTTCGCCATAAGAAGGACCAACAGGATTCCCGGAAAGAGGCCGGGGGCCGGGTCGAGAAGAATCACGAACACCGGCAGCATCACCGCCTCTAGCAAGGTCAGGAAGACGAAGTTCGCTGCAGCCTTTCCGATGAAGATCAGCGCGGGATCGACGGGGGCCATGATCAGCCCTTCGATGCGCGAGCCCTGGTGTTCGATTGCGGCAGAGGAGCCCAGTCCAATCAACGCGGCAAACAAGATGCTCGTCCATAAGAGCGTTCCGGCAACGTGACGTGCCGCGACGGCCCCCGCCACCGGGATGGGCACAGGGGCTCTTCCGGACCCTGGTGGAAGTGAGAAAGACAGCAAGAGAATCAGCGTGGCACCGAAGAACAGCATTGCCGGAGCAATCTCCTTGCCGCGGATTTCGGACCGAAGGTCCTTTGCGGCAATAGCAAGAGCTTGCTTCATTAGATGGCTTCAGTTCCAAGGTCGAGCGTTTGGGAGGCCTTGATGCCGCCGTCCAGATGGGTGGCTACTACCAGTGTTCCCGAGAAGGAGCGCATCAGCTCCAGGACAAGTTCTGAGCCGCTGCGGTCAAGACCCGTAAGGGGCTCATCGAGCAGCAGGTAACGCGGATCGTGCAGGAGACATCGCGCTATCGCGGCTCTCTGAGTGTCGCCCTTCGACAGTTGGCCGACCGGTCTGTTCCATTTTTCTAGCCCCACCGAGCTCAAAGCCGCGGCCCCGCGCGATTCGTCCAGGCCGTAAAGCTTCGAATAGAAACTCAGGTTCTCCTCAGCCGTCAGGTTGGGGTACAGGTATGGGTCGTGTCCGAGATAGCCAACGGATCGTCTTACGGTGGCCGGGGGCCGGCCCTCGATTTCAACCGATCCTGCAGACGGTCTCGTAAGGCCGGCAAGGAGCCGAAGAAGCGTGCTCTTACCGGAGCCGTTGGGCCCTTTGACCAGCAGCGTCTCTCCTTCGGTCAGGTCGATGTCCACTGCCCTCAACGCAACGACGCGGCCGAAGCGCTTGCCGACGCCCGTCGCATTCAACACAGAGTTCATTCGCCGTCGAACTCGTCCGCCGCGCCGCTGATCGAAAGCAGATCGGCCTTTAGCTCGGCCCGCACCTCCCGGTACCTCTGTTCGTTCAGCTTCCCGGTTGCGTGATCTTCGTCGAGCTTTGCGATTCTTTGAATCAACCGCTCTCTCTCAGATAAGGGGACCCCCTTGCGCATTCGTTTTCGAACCAGCGGAACGATGAGGGCCAGCCCGACTATTACTCCGGCGGAGATCGCGACCGGCGTCTTCAAGTCGTCTGCGGCTCTGGCCGGCCGAACGTTCACGCTGATCGTGCCTCCCGCTGCGAGCTTCTTTGTCGACGTGTACCTGCGGTAGAGCCTCCCCCCCAGCGGCTTGCTTTCGACAAACTCGAAACCTTCCGATGAGATGCTGAGGCCCGGCCCGGAGAGCAAGTGAGCCTTTTCCGTTGGGTAGACAACGGGCCTCGAAAATGTGACCCCTGCCCGCAGGCTCTTGATGCGGTAGACGTAAGAGAAGGAAGTGAGCCCGGGATGCAGCGGAAGTCCCGAGCCGATACCGTCGGGAAGAGCCACAAGGCGCTCGGGGTCGAGGCCTTCCTCGGCCGTAATTCCCAGGGCCCCTTCTGCGGCAGGGAACTTCACGACGAACGATGCCGCGGTCGACTCCCCGATGTAGGTCCTATCGGCGGAGTTCCGAATTCGCATTACCTGCAAGGCGTCGACGTTGCCCTGACTCCCTCCCACCAGTGTCAGCGTGTCCGACTCGACCGCCACCACGGAGACGTCGTTGGTCGTGTCGAAGACTGTGAGCTGCAGGTCGGCGATCCCGCCGGCCGCATCACTTTGCGCGCTGTACGCCACTCCCGAATGTTGAACCACGGCGATGAATCGCTCCCCTCGCGCCCCGTCGAACGGCCCGGCGCTGAATCCACCGTCTGCTCCGATGATCGAGGCTGCTCTGGCCACCTCGTCACCAGACGGTGACAGCTGGGCGATGGTGACTTCAGCGCCGACCGGCGAGTGGGAGCCGGAGGTTCCGTTGACCACGGTCCCCGCGACGGTTACATCGGTCTGCAGAGCGGGACCGCCCCAGACCGTCAGCGCTATCAGCATTGCGCCGGCGGCGCGCCCTAGCCTCAACCGTCCCGGCGCTTATTGAGCCGTTCTCGAGCCCGTGCGATTTCCTCTTCCAGCTCAGCAGAAGGATCCTTCACAGATCCATTTCGATGTGCCTGTGCTTGCTCACCGATCTGGTCAAGCCTTCGAAGGATCCGAGCCGCAGCAAGCTCCTGTTCTGAGCGCATCACCAGCGCATCTTCGCCACTCACCTTGCCGACTCTCGCGTCTGCCTCCAGATCGACGATGGACCGCAGCACGGCGTTCTTCTCGTCGATGAGCGCGTCGACTTCAGGGTCGAAAGACTGATCGGCCCCCTTCGACAGCCTGGTCAGTGGAACCACGATCCAGACGGTGAGAACCGCCGCGAACGCCAGAACGATGAAGAGACCGACCACTATTCGGTGCTCATCTCGAATTGGTCGAGCTCCTGCTGGACTCTCTCGAGCTCCTCATTCGATGCGCGGTCCTCCTTCGACGCCCGGTCACGGGCGATGGCCCCGGTGTTCGGGGGCCTGGGCCTTGTGACAAAAGTAGCCGCCACCGCGGCCGCAACTGCTCCTGCTATTAGCGGTGCCAGCCAAACCACCATTCCTCCGGGCCGTCCGAGAACCTCCCGGCCGTATGTGGCAACCAGCCAGTTGTCGATCTCTCGGTTCGTCCAGCCCTGGTCGACCTTCGCGGAAATCTCCTGCTTGAGATCGGCGGATTGATTCGTCGTGCACTCGGCAAGAGTGATTCCGGGACAGAACGGAGACATCGTTCGCGCGTACACCTCGCTCTGAGTTGGAGTTGCTCCAGGCTCAGGACGGCTTGCTGTTATCGCTGCGAAGACGAGGCCACCCACGCCGAGCGCGGCAACTCCCGCAACTATGGCGGCTTTCAAACCTGCACCAGTTCCTTTCGTGTTTGCACCGCGGGCGCTGGCCGCGACTCGAATCTTCGAGCGGGCTTACCGGAAAGGATCACCACCATGCCGCCGGCCATCACCGCGCCCCCGATCCATATCCAAATGACGAGGGGGTTGACCCACGCCTTGAAGGTTGCGCCATCTTCGGTCAGGCCGGTCATCACTATGTAAAGGTCCTCGGAAAGCGTCGTCCTTAGCGCTATCTCCGACTGAGCCTGCCGCTGCGCGATGTGAAAGTTCCTCTGAGGATTCTCCGTCCCGACGCGCTTTCCGTTTTTCCTCACAACGAGGGTTGCTCCGTTCACGATCCGCTCGGGTGTCGTGTAGCTGACCGGCCTGACGTAGGTGAGGCGATAGCTCTTCAACTCGAACGACTGACCGGGCCTCAGCTCTCCGGTCCAGGTCTGTTTGAAGGGAGCTCCAGCCAGGCCAAGGATCACAAGGACGAAGCCCAGGTGAACTAGATAGCCGCCGTAGCGTCGTCTGTTCCTAGAGAAAAGGGAGAGCAGTCCCCCGAAGAGCCCCCCGGTCCCTTTGTGAGCGCGGGCACCTGCATAGAGCTCCCTGAGTGTTGTCGCCGCTACGAGCGTGCACAGCGAAAGGGCCGTAACGGCTCCGGTCGATCGCATGCCCGCGGCGAGAAGCACTCCCGCGGTAATCGCTCCAATTGCAACGGGGAGCATGAGCTGACGACGAAAGGCTCGCGGGCGCATTCGGCGCCATGCAACAAGGGGACCGATTCCGGTCAAGGCCAATAGGGCGAGTCCCAAAGGAACCACCACCGAGTTGAAGAAGGGGGGGCCGACCGAGACCTGCTCGCCGGTGAAAGCCTCGACGAATACGGGGTACACGGTTCCCCAGAGAACCGTGAATGCGATGGCAACGAAGAAGACGTTGTTGAAAAGGAACATCGTTTCTCGCGAGAGCAGCGACTCGAGCTGGTTGCGGGACTTGAGCTTGTCCAGCCTCCAGGCCATAACTCCAAAGCTTCCGACAAGCAGGATGCCGAGCAGCGGCAGCAGGGATTTGCCTACCGGCGACTCGCTGAACGTGTGAACCGATGACAAAAGGCCGGACCGCGTCAGGAACGTTCCGAATATCGCAAGGTTGTATGTGCCGAAGATCAGCGCGACGTTCCAGATCTTGAGCATGCCTCTTCGTTCCTGCACCAGGACTGAGTGCAGGAAGGCCGTCGCGGTCAGCCACGGAAGCAGGCTTGCGTTCTCGACCGGGTCCCAAGCCCAGTAGCCGCCCCAGCCGAGCTCCATGTACGCCCACGCGGCACCCAGAAGAATTCCGATCGTAAGAAACGACCAGGAAAGGACGGTCCAGCGCCGGGTCGAGGTCAGCCATCCGGTGTCGAGCCTGCCCGAGATGAGCGCGGCAATCGCGAACGAAAACGGGACCGCGAAGCCCGTAAGGCCGAGGTAAAGGAGCAACGGGTGGATTGCCATGAAAGGCGACTGCAAGAGTGGGTTGAGGCCTTGCCCGTCAGCGGGGGCCGGAAAGATCGTCTCGAACGGCTGGGCGGCAAACACAAGCACCGAGATGAAGAAAGAGCAGATGAGAGCGGTGCTTACGCAGGCAATGGATACGAGCTCCGGCCTTCTTCCCTTTTGTGAGAGGGCGGCCGCCGCGCCGAACGCTCCCGTGAGAAAGGTCCACAGCAAAAGCGAACCTTCCATTCCTGCCCAAAGCGCTGTGACCGAATAAATCCAAGGGGTCGAACGGCTCACGTATGAAGCGACGTAGTTGTTGGAGAAGTCGCGAGTCAGCAGCGCAAAAACGAGAAGAGCGCACGCGAGGAAAAGCATGATCGCCATCGATGCAAGAGCCCGCTCACCCGCGCGTACCCACCTCTGATCACGGCGCTTGGCTCCCGTGCCCGAGAGTGCTGCGGCCGACAGGGCTGAAGCGAGGGCCAGAAATAGCGCAATCCTGCCCGCTGCCGCGGTCATCAGCTGCTCGTTTGTTTGGCTTTGAACTTCGAGGGACATTTGGCGATGACGGTGGATGCAGAGAAATATCCCTTGCCCGTCATCGCTCCCTCGGCCACGACCTCTACTCCATCCGCAAAAGTGTCCGGAAGGACGTCCTCGGTGGAGATTGGCACCGAAGCCTTGCCGTCGGACACCTCGAAGGTTGTGGTGGTCCCGGCCCGGTCGATCGATCCGTCCACGACTTTTCCGGCAACTCTGACCGGGGTTTGCGACGTTTCGCCGGCGGCGAGTAGCTCGCTGGGGGTCTTGTAGTACGCGGTCGTCCCGGAGATCGACCAGGCTATGAGCCCGATTACGACTCCTGAGACGATGATCGCGGCGAACGCAAAACGAAGTCTTGGCTGCATGTCGATTGGGGAATTATCGCCGGTTGCGGGCCGCCCGTTTCGAGCAGCCTTGTTAGCAGGAGCAGCGCCCGGCATGGTAGATAACTTCCGTGCTCTCCGGAAGTTCTGACCGCGCTGCTCGAAGCTTCCTGTTTCCGTCGATCGTCTGGCTCCTTTTGGGATCGACAGCCCTGTTGTTCGCTGAGGCTAAGCTCGTCTCTCCGGGGCTTCTCGACGTAAAGGCATTCACCTATCCAAGGCTGGCAGCGATTGCTTCCGTCTCGTTTCAGTTTGGATGGCTGACGCTCGCCGGACTGGCCGCGATCTACTACGTCCTGCCGAGGATCACGGGTGCCCCCATGCGGGGTGAGACGGCGGGCGTGGCCGCGGGGATCATCATCAACATCTGTGTGTTGCTCGGAATCACGCTGATTATGTTTGGCGGTTCCCAGGGACTCCAGTGGGCCGAGCTCCCGACCTATCTGATCGCTCCGATCGTTTTTGCTCTGCTGCTCGTTGCGTCTGCGGTGTTCAGGACGATCGGTGCGCGCACTGAGGGGGATCTGTATGTATCCGCCCGCTTCTTTGGCGGGGCGGCGATATGGGGGCCGCTGGGTCTTGCCGCAGGTCATCTCAACCCATTCAGGGACGTGCCCGACTCGGTCGCTCATCTGTTTTCCGTCAACTCGACTCTTCTTCTCTGGTTCTCCGCGATAGGGGTGGGAGCGCTCTTGTACGTGGTGCCGCGGGCTGCGGGAAGCCCTCTTTATTCCAATCGGCTAGCGAACATTGGATTCTGGATGTTTGCGATAGCCGCGCCGCTAGCGGGTGCTTCGAGGCAGATATTCGGCCCATCCCCGGCCTGGCTTCAGACGATCTCGGTAGCTGCTTCGATTGCTCTGCTCGCTCCGGTGGTTGCAGTGGTGGTCAACACGTTCGCCACCGTGGGGGACGGCTGGCGCAAGCTCGATGACAACCCGTCATTGAGGTTTTTCATCGCAGGGACGGTCGTTTGGGCGCTCGGGGTCGGGGTGGGAGTGCTCCAGTCGATGCGCAGCGTAGCCCGAGCGGTTGGTCTTTCAGAAGTTTCGACAATGCAGATCTGGCTGATCATTTTCGGCGTCTCGCTTTGGTTTATGGGACTGATCGTGTTTTGTCTACCCCGGCTTCTTGGGAAGCGTTGGGTAGGTTCGGATCGCCTGACCGCGCATCTGTGGACGACCTTGACCGGTATTGCCGTGCTGGTCGGATCCGGGCTTGCATCCGCGCTGGCGACGCAATCGGCAATTCACGGAGGGGCAGTGGCGGGAACTCCCATTTCGTTTGGGGATGGGTTCCTGGGAGCGTCGAGCGGTGACCGCATGCTTCGCCTTTCCGGGCTTGCAGGTGCACTTTTGATTGTGGTTGGACAGTGGATCTTTCTTCGGAACACCATGCGAGCAACGACGTCAGGGGAGCCGCGCCCGGTGGAAGTCGTCCTCGGGGATGAGGCGGTCGCATGAAAAGGATTCGGCAGATGATCCGGCCCGGAGGAGGTCTCCGTCTGCTCGGTGCCGTCACGGGAATATTCCTCGTCGCAGTTGGGATCGCGTACGCGTTGCCGATCTACGACTTGACCTCGGATGATGCGAAGCCGCAAGTGCTGTCGAACCAGGCGCGGGCGGGCCGGGATATTTACGAGGCCGAGGGGTGCGTTTACTGCCACACCCAGCAGGTGAGACCCGTTTCAAATGATCTCGGCCTTGGTCCCATCACGAAAGCGGATGCTCGGACGGGGCAGAACCCATCGCTGCTCGGTATGAGCCGGCTTGGCCCTGATCTTTCGTGTGTGGCCGACAGGGATGCCGAGCTTAGTGAGGAGTACCTGCAGAATCCGCGATCCGTGAGGCCTTCATCCCGGATGCCGTCGTTCGGTCATCTCAGCTCACGTGAAGCAAGCAACCTCATCGAATACCTGAAGACCCTGTCCTGCGGAGGCGGCGAATGAACGAGACGCCCGAGGCCGTAAGGGAAAGGGTCAAGCAGGAGGAGCTTGCAAAAGGCTCCGATCCAAGGGTCGCCGAATCACGGTCGAAAGCGGCGGAGGCACGCGCCAAGCACGGACTACCAATAGATCCACAGCAGGCGTGGAAGGCAAAGCTCGAGCAGGAGGGAGGCGGGGGCCGTCCGGCGGCCG
>DATLOJ010000122.1:0-11629 GCA_035536315.1 Actinomycetota bacterium
CCGGATAGTGGGGATGTGCAGTCGACCAAGTCATGTCTCGGGGCGCTTGGTTTCCAGATCGAAGGGGACCAGAAACTTCAGGTGACCTCGGCGGGTTGGCGCCCCCAAAACAATGCCTCTTTGGATGCGGGGAACTCCGGAACAACGATGCGTCTTCTGATGGGTGCTCTGGCCGGCTCGGAGGGCGAGTTCGAGATATCCGGTGACGCATCTCTATCGGCCCGCCCGATGGGAAGAGTCGCGAAACCACTCAAGAAGATGGGGGCGCGCATCGATCTGCAGCGCAAAGAGTTCCCCCCCGTGCGCATCGAAGGATCCGGTCTCACCGGGATCGATTACGCGCTCGATGTCCCCAGCGCCCAGGTCAAGAGCGCCGTTCTGCTCGCAGGATTGCAGGCCGAGGGACGGACCCGCGTTTCCGAGTCGCAAATTACTAGGGATCACACCGAACGACTTCTCGGGTGGCTGGGTGTTGCAGACGCCATTGAACCGCGCGTCACCGAGGTATCCGGCACTGCAGAGATTCCTGCTTTTGAGATCGACATCCCCGGCGACTTTTCCGCCGCGGCATTTCACATTGCTGCGGCCTGCCTGGTGAAAGGAAGCCGCGTCCTCATCCACGGTGTCGGCCTGAACCCGACGAGGATTGGATTTCTCGATGCAATTCGGAGCATGGGAGCAACCGTGACGGTCACCATGGAGTCCGAGTGGCCGGAGCCCCACGGAACTCTTGAGGTGAGCTCGCACGGCCTGGTCGCATTCAGTCCCGACCCGGAAGTGATCCCCACAATGATCGACGAGCTGCCCCTGATAGCGCTCATTGCGACTCAAGCCGAGGGAGTCAGCGAGATCAAGGGTGCCGCCGAGCTTCGCATCAAGGAAACGGACCGCATTGCCGTTCTTGCAGCGGGACTTCGAAAGCTGGGGGCCGAGGTGGAGGAGTGGCCGGACGGCATTGGGATAAGCGGACGGACACCGCTCGTCGGGACCGAACTCGATCCACAGGGGGACCACCGGCTGGCTATGACCTTCGCGCTCGCGGGGTTGGTCTCGAAATCGCAAGTCGTTGTTCGGGATTGGGAATGTACTCAGGTTTCGTATCCCGGCTTCGAACGCGATCTCGCCCGGGTGCTCTCGTGAAAGGGCCCGTGGTTGCAATCGACGGTCCTGCGGGCTCGGGCAAGAGCACAGCGGGCCGCGCGATCGCGGACGCGCTGGGCATTCCGTTCATCGAGACCGGATCGATGTACCGGGCCCTCGCGTTAGCGGCGCTCCGGTCCGAGACCAAGCTGGACGACGAACGGGCACTGGTTTCCTTGATCGATGATGCGAAGCTCGAGTTCTCGGGCGGAGGAGCGCGAATCGAAGGCGAGGACGTAAGTCACCTGCTTCGAATGCCGGAGGTATCGGCAGCGGCGTCGGCAATCGCTGTCCATCCGGAAGTGAGAGCGGAGATGGTGAAGATGCAGCGAACCCTTGTTCCCGAATCGGGGGCCGTCGTGGAAGGAAGAGACATCGGCACGGTCGTTCTTCCCGATGCCGACGTAAAGGTGTTTCTCACGGCGTCTCATGAGGAACGAGCCGCAAGAAGAACCAACGAAGAGACACCAGGAGGGTCGGTTGAGACGCCTGAGCAAATCCAGTTGCGCGACAGAACGGATTCGGAAAGGGCCGCCTCGCCACTGGTGCCTGCAGAGGATGCGATCGTGATCGATTCAACTTCAGTGCCCGTCGACGAGATCGTGAAGAGAATTCTCGAGCTCTGCAGAAGTGGATTGCCCTCATGACGTCCGGACCTCTTCCGCGCGTGGTCGTCGTGGGGCGCCCGAACGTCGGCAAATCCACCCTGGTCAACCGTCTTGCCTCGCGCCGCAACGCAATCGTCGGGCCGATGCCGGGCCTTACCCGCGACCGGCTCGACCTCGAGGTCGAGTGGCGAGGGAGGCGCTTCACCCTCAGCGACACCGGGGGGCTCATCGAAGCCGCTATGCAGAATCCCGAATCCGACACGATCGACTCGAAGATTGCGTCGAAGGCAATGCACGCCGTTAAGGATGCGGATCTCGTTCTGTTCGTAGTCGACGCTCATGTGGGCGCGACGTCAGATGAGCTCGCTCTTGCGAAACGTCTTCGAAAAGCGACGGTTCCTCTCATCGTTGTGGCGAATAAGGTCGACAACGAAGCGGTGGAGGCCTCAGTTCCAGACCTTTGGAGTTTGGGACTCGGAGAACCGCTCCCGGTCTCTTCCACGCACGGCACGGGGTCGGGCGACCTGCTCGACCGCATCGTCGACCTTCTCCCGGAGAAGCAACAGGTCGAGGAGAGGCCACGGATCCCTTCGATTGCGCTCGTCGGCCGCCCGAACGTGGGCAAGTCGTCGTTGTTCAACCAGTTGTACGGAGAAGAGCGCACGATCGTCCACCACGAGCCCGGAACAACCAGGGATTCAATCGACAGCCTCGTCGAGATTGACGGCAAGACCTACCGGTTTATCGATACGGCCGGAATTAGAAGGCGGGCCAAGACGCACGGGGTTGAGATATTCGGCGCGTCGCGCACCCAGGAATCGATCAGAAGGGCCGACGTTGCGATCCTTGTTGTCGATGCAGCCGAGGGCGCCACATCTCAGGACCAGAGGATTGCGCAGCAGGTCTCGGAGTCGGGGGCCGGAGCGATTCTGGCCCTCAACAAATGGGACTTGATCGAAGGAGAACAGGAGGCAGACCGGGCCGAGCTTTCGATGAAGCAGCGGCTTCACTTCGTGGGTTACGCGCCGATGATCCGCGTCTCAGCGAAAACAGGGAGAGGGATCACAAGGCTGGCCCCGCACATAGAAGAGGTGCTGGATGCTCGGCACTCGAGGATTCCAACGGGCCAGCTCAACGAGATCGTTCACGAAGCGCAACAGAAGACTCCACCACCGCGCTACCGAACAAAGAACGCAAGAATCTTGTATGCCACGCAAGCCGAGACGGAACCTCCCGGCTTCGTTCTGTTCGCCAACGTGCCGGTGCTGGCCGACTCGTGGCTCAAGTTCTTGGAGCGGAGACTGCGCGAGGAGTTTGGCTTTGTTGGAACGCCGATGAGGTTTCATGTGCGCCTCAGGACGCCGGGGGCCGGCCGCTAGGCGGCGTCCCCAGCAGCAGCGCTCTTCGCGAGAGCCGCCTCCCTGTCGACGATCCACTTGTCGATCCGCTCCCACCACCCGTACAGCCACTCGATCAGCTCGTCCTGGCCCTCCGGTACTTCGCTCGGCGGGATTCTCCAGTAACGAGCAACGATGGGTTGCGAGAGCGGGATCCGGCTCCAAAGCTGCTTGAAGGTTCCGACCTCCTCGAGCACCGCATGTGCCACGAAGACGACATCGGCCTGTCTTGCGTTTCGAAGGGCGGCCATCACCCCGCCGTGGCGCGGGGGGAGAACGTGCTCCATCTTCTCGGCCCTGACGGCCGCCGCGTCGTGACCTTTGCTCTTGAGGTAATCGATAGCGCGCTGCCGAACCTTCGGCGTGAAGTCCTTGCCTTCGGGAAACAGCACGAATGCATCCCTGTCGCCAAGGCCACTCGCCAGGTCGGCGATCGTTTCGATGTACATGCTGCGCCGCTTTGGGTCGTGCTTGATGAACCGGTTGGGAGTGCGGTTCAGCATGATGTCGAACATCGGCTCCCACTGGAGCTTGGCCAGCATGACGATTCTCGGCCTTCTCTCGTAACCCACCAGGATCGTGCCAATCAAGAGCAGTGAGTTGCCAGGCCCTGCGTGCCTGCTGAAGACAAGGATCGGCCCTGGCCTTGGAACGGGCCTGTCCTCGATGTGAATGCGGATGTGGAAGAGCTTGCGTGCGACCTTGTCGATCGTCGCCAGCCACCAGCGCATGAAAGCGTAATGCGCCGACTGCATCTTCTCCGTCTTAATGCGCGTTCCGAAGAGCGCCCGGAACCACAGGATTGTGAGGCCCACAAGACCGACGACTTCGAACGCCGCGTAAGTGATCACGAATAGAACGATGCGGGTCGTCCTCCAGTTACCGGGCGAGAAGAAATCTGCGATCGCAGACAACAACAGCAGCAGGGGAGAGGCGAAGACGATCAACAATGAGATCACCAGCGCGATGGGAGCGACAACGAGTCGTCTTACGGGTCGAGGGGGCAGAAGGTCCACGGCGTCGTTTCCGCCTATTTCGCAGACGCCAGCGATGACAGATAAGCAGCGCTGGCCTTGTGCGCGGAATCGATGCGGCGCGCAACGGCTTTGAAGTTGCGGTAGTTGAGCTGCTTCAGCTGGCTCGGCTTCATCGATGGCTGACCTGTGGGTAGAACGTGCGCCACAACTCCCTTCGGCAGCTTGGCAAGATCGGTGGCAAACCGATGGCGCCGCGCAATTTCAAAAGCCACGAACGCGACCTGCAAGGAGGTACGCGGGGGAGTGAGCGGTTGCTCGATCCGCCCAACATGCAAAACGAAGATCTCTTTGGCCCCCAGCTCGACCGCGCGAGAGATAGGGATGCTGTTGACGATGCCTCCGTCGACGAAATGCTCCCCATTTATTTCAACCGCAGGCAGCACACCGGGAATCGCCGAGGAAGCGAGGATCGCCGGGGCAAGGGGGCCGGAGTCGAACCAGTGCTCAGAGGCTCGCTCGATGCAGGCCGCTACACAATGAAAGGGGGTCGGCAACTCCTCGAAGGTCTTGACGGGCAGCAGCCGCTCGATCAAGTCCTTGAGGGCCTTGTTCGTATGCATATGCGTCCGCCCACGAACGAGATGAGCCGCCCCCGCGAACATCGAAGACCCGAATATCTGCGACTGATCCAAGCCGAGCCAGATCTCGCGCAGCTGATTCACCATCGACAGGGAAGCATCGGCGGCGACGGCAGCCCCGTTCAAGGCGCCCACCGAGGTTCCGATTACGACGTCAGGCTTGACTCCATGCTCGAGCAGAGCCTTGATCATTCCGACCTCGTAAGCCCCCTGGTGGCCCCCGCCACCCAGAACGAGGGCCGTGCGAGGTTTGCGTGTCTTGCGAACGGGGGCCGGCATCGCCGCCAATCATAGAGTTGGCGACCCAACCGCTAATATGAATTCGACGGGCTGTAGCGCAGCTTGGTAGCGCACTTGACTGGGGGTCAAGGGGCCGTGGGTTCAAATCCCGCCAGCCCGACAAATGGCTTAGAGCTCTTCTGCCTCGTGTCTGCTCTCACCAAACCTCACTAGTGGCGGCTACTGGGAAGGACGCGTCAGAATCAACATTCGCAAGTCGGTCGGAGAAGCTTGTTAGCGAGGAGGGGTTTGAGACGACTGATTCCCCGTTAGCCCTACCTGTGGGGACAGTCACTCTGCTACTGGGTGACCTCGAGGGTTCTACAGCGAGGTGGGAGGCATCTCCCGCAGAGATGACAGAAGCACTTTCTAACTACGACCGCCTTCTGGAGAGGGTGCTTGCCGAGAACCAAGGGGCACGGCCGAGGGACCAAGGAGAAGGGGACAGCTTCCTCGCCGGGTTCGCTCATGCATCGGATGCGATCTCCTGTGCCATTTCCCTTCAGGCACAAATAGCGGAACAGGGTTTGACTCAAATCAGGCTCCGACTGGCGATCCACACCGGAGATGTACAGCTTCGCGACAAACAAAACTACGCTGGTCCAGCAGTCAACCGCTGCGCACGGCTGAGGGCGCTCGCCCACGGCGGCCAGACGCTGGTCTCACAGAGTACGTACCAGCTGGTTGCCGACCGTCCACCGATGGACTCGGGTTTCAAAGACCTCGGGACACATCGGTTGAGGGATCTCGGCAGGCCGGAGCATGTGTACCAACTGCTGCATCCGCGGCTTCCAGCAGACTTTCCCCCGCTGAGCTCCCCAGAGTCGGTTCCGAACAACCTCGAGACGCAACTCACGTCCTTCGTTGGTCGCCGGCAGGAGCTAGAGCGGATACTCAAACTGCTACAAACAGCGCGCCTGGTCACCCTGACGGGCATGGGGGGAGTCGGCAAGACACGACTGGCAGCAGAGGCGGCTTCTTCGTCGCTCGAGCGTTTCGCAGACGGAGTTTGGTGGGTTGACCTGGCATCGGTACAAGACCCGGGTGTGGTTCCCGAAGTCGTTGCACAGGCTATCCGCCTACCGGGCGGGGGAGGCGGAAGTACCTCCATGGGGTCACCCAATGCGGCCAGTGGGTCTCCGGTCGATGAGCTTGCAAACGCGCTCGGCGAGATGCGCATCCTTGTGGTTCTCGACAACTGCGAATATCTGAGAGCAACCTGTGCCGAGCTGGCACACCGATTGCTCAAGGAATGTCCGAACCTGAAGCTCGTGGCCACGAGCATCCAACCGCTTGGAGTCGACGGTGAGCGCGTAGTGCTGATTCCGCCTATGGGGACGTCGGGAGCAACTTCCTCCGGCGGTTCAACCGACATCGCCGAGGCGACCCAACTCTTCCTCGAACGAGCTCGGCAGCACGAGAGCGACACGGTTTTCACTGACGAAGACATCGAGGCGATTGACGCCATCTGCCGGAGGGTTGACGCGCTTCCCTTGGCGATCGAGCTAGCCGCCGCCCACATTCGAATGCTTACTCCTGTCCAGATTCTCGAACGACTAGATGATCGTTTCGGTTTTCTCACCCGAGGAGCCACTACCACGGCCGATCGTCATCGGACTTTAAAGAACACGATCGACTGGGGGTTTGGGCTACTAACCCAGCTCGAGCAGAAGCTTTTGACCCGCCTGGCGATCTTCTCCGGTGGATTCACGCTCGAATCCGCCCAGGGGGTTTGTGCCTTCGGGGAGATCCAGGCCGACCAGGTGTACGAGCTACTGTCTTCACTGGTCGACAAGTCTTGCGTCGTACGGCGCCTTCGGGCGGGACGGGCCCGCTACTACCTTCTGGAGACTATCCGGCAATACGGCATAGACCATCTTCCGGCCGCCGCGCCAACAGCAGAATCGACGGATCGGAAACTGCGCTTGGTCAGGGAGGGGGACTACTGGAGGGTCGGCCCCGTCGACAGCTCCATCCTTCTCAGGGATTCAAAAGGACTCCGTTACATAGCTTCGCTTGTTTCGCGGCCAGGCCACGACGTGTTCGTCCTGGACTTGTTGGATGTGAGTGAAGGCGCCAGCGCCCAGGAAAGTGCGGCGCGCAGAGCGGTCGGAGATGCAGGAGAGATGCTCGATACAACGGCGCTTCGCGCCTACAGGGAGCGGATCCTGGAAATTGAAGGCGAACTCGAGGAGGCCCGCGGCTTCAACGAAACCGAACGAGTGACGCTTCTGGAAGATGAAAGCCGTCAGCTTTCGGAGGAGATCAGCAGCGCCTTAGGAATCGGTGGGCGGATCAGGTCCGCAGCGTCCGCGCCCGAACGAGCAAGGGTGAGTGTGACAAAGGCCATCAGGACTGCGATACGCAAGATCGGGGACGAGGACGATTGGCTTGGGAAGCACCTCGATCGGTCGATCCGAACAGGTATCAGGTGCATTTACGTCCCTGACACGCCCGCCGTCTGGCAAGTGCAGCCATGATCGTTCCGTTGGATTTCACGGGCCCTTCGATGGAGTTACGCCAGTGACCATGATGGAAGAGGCCATTTCCCCTGACGACGAGACCATCGTTGGGCTGCGTAACCGGCACCTCGACTTTTTCCTGGAAATGGCCCAGGAGGCGGAGCGTTTTGTTTTAGGGGAAAAAAGCGTCTCCTGGAGTGAGTTTCACGATGGGGAGGCAGATAATTTCCGGTCTGCCCTGAGGTGGGCAATCGACTCCAGGCAAACCGACAAGGCCCTGCAGTTGGGTCAGTGTCTCAGCACTTTCTTCAAAAGGCGACACGCCCCCACCGAAAGTCGTCGCTGGCTGGAGCAGATCCTCGCCCTGGAAGGAGGGGACGACCCCACCCGCGTCAGAATCTTGATATCCCTTGGAGAAATTCTTTGGGCAACAGGTCAGTTCGAGGTCGCCAGAGAGCGTTACGAGGAAGCTCTCCGTCTGGCGCGTGGGCTCGAGGAGCCCAGAGTCGAGGCACAGTGTCTGACGCAGATCGGCTGGTGCCTCTGGTACATGGGTCGAACCCAACAAGCTCTTCCGTATCAGGAGGAAGCGGTCGAGGTACTCAGGCGTCTCGAGCTCGACGCGTGGGTGGGCGCTGACCTTGCCGAATCCCTCAGGGGTTTGGGGTGGAGCCGGATGAGCCTGGGTGACTTGGCAGCCTCCGTGACCCTGCACGAGGAGGCCCTCGAGTTGCTGCGGCTACTGGGGCATCCTCAACTCATCGTCCATCACCTTGGGATTCACTCGAACCTTCTCGCCCACGTCGGTGACCTGGAAAGAGCAATCACGCTGCGCATCGAAGAAGTGCAGATCAACAAAGATCTAGGGCGCCGGGATTCGCTCGCATTCAGTCTGTCCTACCTGGGACGGCAGATGTTGCAGGCAGGCGATCTAGAGGGAGCCGAGCCACCCATATCAGAAGCTCTCCAGATTTCGAGGGAGCTGGGCACCAAATCCTTGATTCTGTGGACGCTCCTGTCTCTAGTGGAACTTCGACTCGAGCAGACCGAGTATCAGCTGGTCGAGGAAACAGTGCACGAGGCACTTCATGTCTTCTCAGAGATCGAAGATCCCACCAGACAGGATGAGGAGAACAGGGCCGGGATTCTGGCCCACGCCGCCAGAGCGGCTCGGATGTCGGGGAGGCGAGACCAGGCGCGCTTATACCTGAGAGAGGCGGTGGCGGCGCATACGCCGATCATTCGAGGCACTGTCGTTTCCTTCGTGGCCGCTCTGGCCGACATGGCTCGAGAAGAAGAGGACCGGGTGGCCGAGGTGACAATCTGGAAGGAAGTCATCGGCATTCTCGACGAGGTCGAGGCCGTCTGGGTCGGTCCCAAAAAGGTCCTCGCCCGGGCGAGCTTGGCGCGCGCCCAAGGTGACGACGCGGGCGCCAAAGAACTAGCAGCCCAGGCCCTCGAGACAGCTGAGGAGCTCGGCGAACAACTTCTCCCACCGGCGTTCCTGGGTAACGCCGCCCTGCTTTACGAGCAAGGTCAAGTGGCAGAGGCCCGGGGCATGCTGGAGCGCGCTCTCAAACTGAAGCCGGATGACCGCGACACTCTCGAGTTATTGGCAGCCGTGTCTGCAGCTGAGGGGGACCTGGACGCGTGCGGGCGCCACGTGTCGGCTTTGGGGCAAAAATGGCGATCGTTCCATGCCCCCCATCGCGTAGGGAGGCTCATGGAGACAGTCGCGCACCTGAGCGCCGGAAGGGGTGCCTGGCCCGAAACAGCAAAGCTGCTTGGAGCAGCGGAGGCTTTCCGCGCTTTGGTGGGAGTCCCGAGGCCGCGCTTCGAAGCTGAAGCGTACGAGAGGACGCGCTCGGCCGCGGAGGGGGCATTGGGTGAGGGGTTCGCCGGGTTCTTCGAGAATGGACTTCGCCTGAGGCCGGTAGACGTCCTTACCTCCACCGGCTAGTCCCTAACTGTTCCGTCCAACTTCACGAGGTTCTCTGATTCTTCACGCCTCGAGGGCATCTACCCGACGCGACACAAGAGCACCAGACACACGAACAGCACAAGAACACGCCACGGGCGAGAGGGAGGAGATGGAAACTAGGAAACGGGTCCTCGATCGATTCGCCGGCAAAGGCCTTGAGAGGAGAGAACTGTCATGAGAAAGCCACCGCGCGGCTCATGTGAAGGTGTGAACCATTCAATAAAGCGGCATTCGATGCCAACCGGGCTGGTCATCAGTTTGCTGCTCCTACTCGCCCTGTTGGCTTCCTCATGCACCGGGAGCCCCGAACAAGGGGAGTCCGTCGCCGTCGAGAGGGAGACCGCGAACGCGACTCACGAAGCGACCAGCGACGAGACGGTAGACAGCACCGTCCAAACCACTGAAGGGGATCCCGTTCAATCAGCCGCACGCGCCGCTGAAGCTTCACGAGGAAAGCCAGGATCCGCAAGGGCACAGGCACCTGGACCGAACAACCCGGCCGTCCCTAACGCCAAAGGCGTTCAGATTGCGTTCTCAGGAGAAGGAGGTATTGAGGTCATAAACGCGGACGGCTCAGATCGTCGGAGCCTGGGACCTGGTGCGGACCCGGGATGGTCGCGCGACGGCAAGCTCATCGCCGTCACCGACGGTGACGGAGGCGACATTCGGGTGATGAACGCGGACGGATCCGGATTGCGGGCTCTGGGCGTAGCGGGCTTCTCCCCGACCTGGTCCCCAGACGGGGGACAGCTGGCGTTCGCACGCGACTGTCACGGCCACCAGTCGGGGGAAGCTTGTTGGGCGGAACGCGCCACCTGGCCAACTGACCCCGCCGAAGATTGCGGTCCCGAGTGTGGGATCGGATTGGTCGCCCGTGACGGCACCGGAGGAGTGCGGCATCTCGGTGACGGGATCTGGCCGGAGTGGGGGCCGGACGGTCGAATAATCTTCGCCGACGGTGTTCCCACGCAGCCGTGCTACTACGACCAGGGTTATTCCTGGACAAGAGGAAGGGACTCGGAAGACGGCCGCAGCGAGGGCCTGCCTCCCTGCGAGCTGCCGCTCTGGGTCATGAAGGCTGATGGATCCGGCCGCACCAGGCTTCCCATTGAGAAGGCAATCAGGCCGACTTGGAGCCATGACGGACGCAGGATCGCTTATGCGACCGCTCAAGACGGAGTCTTCATTGCTAACTTCGACGGGACTGCCATTCGGAAGGTGGCTCCCGCCGGGTACTCGCAACCATCGTGGTCCCCAGATGGCCTCTGGTTAGCACTGAAGCGCCAAACCACCAGCGACTATCAGGGCGAGGGGAACATCTACCTGAGAACAATCGATGGGTCGACGGAAATACGGCTGACTTCAGGTCGCTGGGACTCCCAGCCCGCCTTCTCCCCTCTTCGGTGACTGTTTACTCTCGCTGGGGGATGCCAGCGGCGGCGAACGCGGCCGCTTTACGAAACTCGGTGGAGACGACGGGGGTTTGTGAGCTGACTGCTAAGGCGCTCCGGTCAACACAGGAGCCTGCAGAGGATCGAGTGGACTAGGTACTCGATTCGGTCGCGGCTCTATCCACGGCCGCTTGGACCTCGACGCTATCCGCGTCTTGGCTGGAGTCCCGAGGCTGCGCTTCGAAGCTGAAGCGAACGAGAGGACTCGCCGGGCTGCCGCGCCATACGGATAAGTCCGGTCGCAAAGGAGCCGGCAGCTGAACGCAGCTAGAGTCCCTTGCCTTTAGCATTTGACTATTGGACTGGAAGGCCCACCGAGCACATCAGCTGAGCCCCTTACCAAGGGAGGGGCTCGCAGTGATGGCCAAGGAGATCTCTCCCGGCTCCCGAATTGTTCGGGTACGCGGGCGACTGGGCGGTGGGTTGGCCACGGCGACCCACGCGGTCGAACTTGAAACAAAGGGTGGAAATGTTCTGGGACTGGTGATCAAGCGGTACGGCGCTGAGGACAACACCGTCCGAGTTGAGTGGAATCGCCTGAGATTCGCGCACGGGCTGGAGTTGTCCACTCCCGAACCTTTGGCCAGGGACTTGAAGGGATCATGGTTCGGGACTCCCGCGCTGGTCATGACAAGACTCCCGGGCCGTCCCAACATCCGGCCAAGAAATCTGGACACCTGGCTACGGGAAATCGCT
>DATLOJ010000123.1:0-4764 GCA_035536315.1 Actinomycetota bacterium
GCCGAAGTTGCGACGGCGCATCTCAAAGCAAGGGGCGCGAAGGTAACGATCGAGCAGGCGGACTACGCTGGCGACATCACAACCGCCGCACAGCTTGCCAACGAGCTTGCTGAGAAGGTGGACGTCGTTGTTGTTGCGACCGACGACGAAGCAGTTATTCCATCGCTCAGCGATGTTGATGTTCCTATCCTCCACGCGTACATCACGAGCATGGAAGCCACAGCCGGCGAGGGTTCTTACCGTCTGGCGCCGTCCGATGAGTTGCAGGCCGAGCGCCTTGCCCAATACCTGGCGGAGAACCGCAAGATCTCGAGCCTCGGGGTGGTATTCGAGAACACTCCGTATGGACAGACAGGAGCCGCCGCATTCGAGGGCGCTGTGACGGGCTCGCCGGCCACGCTCGTCGCTTCGCAGGGGTTCGACAGCGGAGGAGACATCCATACACCGCTCATGGTTGCCGAGGCGCGCGGCGCGAAGGGAGTTGTGATCTGGACCAACGACCCTGCGGAGGCATCGAGAGCAGTGATCGATGCCCACAAGTCGACGCTTTCTTATCAGCTCGCAGTTCCATGGAATATCGCGGGCCCGCAGTTCGGCAAGAACGCCGTCTCGCAGGTCGTGCCGACTGCCTTCAGGGAGGGGATCCTCTCGGTTGGGCCGTGGGCCGGGCCGTGGCTGCGCGAGGAGAGGGTGCGGCGCTTTTACCGCGACTTCGAGGAATCACAAAACGACGTTGCGCCGGTTCGCACTGCGCAGGTGTACGACGCGGTGATGATCGCTTCGAGAGCGAAGGCGTCAGGCGGAATCAAGGAAGGGCTCAGTCAGATCAAGAACTTCTTGGGAGCCAGCACACCAGTCACCTTCGACCGTCAGCGCGAAGGGATGGATCCAAGCGATGTCTGGGCCTGGGGGTTCACCAAGTCGGAATCGGGGGCCGGATCGGAGTTCTTCCCCGCAGTCGACACCGGGGGCGGCTTCTTCACCCTTATATATACGGGGCTCGAGCTCCCGCCTGAGTTCAAGGGGGCCCTTCAGTGAGACGCGGGGGCCGGGCGATCCTGGTCGTGTGTCTGGCATTGACCCTTGTCGCCGGCGCGGGCACGCCCGCTGGGGCGGACGACTGGCCCGAGGACGTGGGCCCGAACGGCACGCACTTCATCGAGGCGCCGGTGCCGAAGACTCATTCGCTCAGATGGACCACTCGGATCTCCGACCTTCCTTCCGGGACGTTTTTCATCACGCCGCTAATCGTGTACGACAAAAAGGTCATCGTTAACGGATCGTCCACGAACTCAGTGGTCGCCCTGCACACCAACACCGGCGAGGTGGCGTGGCGATTCCAGCCCGACCCGCGGAAGACGGGGACGTTCGGGGGCTACCCCCACCCGCAGCAGTCGATGGTTGAGAACGGCATCTATTACACGGGTGCATCGAACGGGATCCTTTACGCCCTCGATGCAAAGACCGGCCAGAAGAGATGGTCGTTCCAGGTAACGGAGAACGATTACAACGTCTCAACCGGCCGCGTCGCGGTGTGCGATGGAAGGGTGTTCTTCGAAACCATCGGCGCGGTCCCATCGAAGGGTCAGCACAACGTTTTCGCGCTCGACGCGCGAACGGGCAGGAGGCTGTGGAGCACGTACGCAGGAGCGCCCGACTGGCCGGGCGAAGGAGTGTGGCCCGACTTTCCTGCAAATGCCAAGTCTCCCGATCTTGCGGCACTTGCGCGCAATACTCGTCGGTTCGAAGCGCGCGGCGGAATGGTGTGCTTTGGTAACCGCGCGCATCACCTGGGCGAGGACGGCATCCTGAGACTGCTCGACGTAGAGACGGGAGAGCTGCGCGGCGCGTACAACGTGCAGCACGCCGGCGACCTTGGGTTCCAGGTGGACGGCACAGTCGGAATTACGGACCCGCAGACCGGTGCGATCATGCGCGGTTCGCTCAACAACCGCCTGCTGAGGCTTCTGCCAAGCCAGGAGATCGAAAAGGTCTGCGGTGGCAAAGTTTGCGCCGACGAACAACAGGAGCAGCTAAAGATTCATCCCGGTTGGAGGCATCCGTACGGAGACTGCTCCGCGACACACGACTGCGGTGTGGTGAGCATTGCAAGAGGGGACGTCGTCCCGACTTACACAGAGTCCAGAAACGATGGCGTGCTCGGTGGATCCGTGTTTGCGGCCGGCTTTGGCATCGCCCCTTGGGAGAACGGAAAGCGCGTCGTATACGCAGGAAACCACGATGGACACCTCTACGCGATGGACTTCGACGATCCCATCAACGATCAGGGAGAGCCCTCGGTATTCAAGGCCGAGATGGACAGGATTCCGGAATCCCTGCGGGACGGAAAGGTATCGCAGAGGCGCGATGGCAAGAACCTTTACACCTCACGCGACGCGTCCAGCTGTGCTGTTGCGACCCGCTGTCAAAACGGGCCGTGGGAGCACAGGGCATCGAACGTCTCCAGCCCCCTTATCGCTGGAGGGGTTGTGTACATCTCCGGGTCGTTCGCTCACAAGATGTACGGGTTCGACTGGAAGACCGGTGAGAGGGTTTGGGAGTACGAGGTCAAGTGGGACGACAAGGCCCAATACCCACCTTTTGGCGACACGAAGAGCCAGCCGTTTACCGACCTGGACGAGCTCGTTCAGGGAACGCCGGCACACGACGGGCGTAACCTGTACTTCACCGCGAACAACGGGACCGTGTATGCGATCTCGCTCCAGGAAACGATTGCCAGGCCGCGCAAGAACCTTGCGGTACTCGGGTCGGGGGTTGTGCCTTTCATTCCCAAATGGAAGGAACAGATAGGGGCGTTCGACTATGTCTGGACCCCCGAGCGCGACTGGTACAACCCCGGATACACGTCGCCCAACTCGACAACGGCGAAACAGGGCGTGCCGGCGGTTCCAGAAGGGCAGACCCCCCTCGGGTACAGGGGGGCCGAGAGCAATGCATTGGTGACATGGCCCATCCTTCTAATCGCCTTCCTTGTGGCCGCCATGACCTGGATGCGTCAGAAGGCTCCGGCGAGATCTGCGATCGCACTGGACAAGCCGCTGCTTCTCGGAAGGCCGGCGACCCTCGTTGAATCTCTGGACTTCGCGGCAAAGGCGCGACAGAAGCGGGGGCCGCCATGATGCGGGGGCCGGTGGACCCGGTAATACGGATCTCGCTTTTTGCGGACCTGGTCCGGCGTGAGAAGAAGCTCGTTGCGGCGATATTGATCGCCGCGCTTGTTGCGCTCGGCGCGGTGGTCTCTTCGTCGGCCGAATCCGAGGAGCCGTTCACACAGGCCGAGCTTCAGAACCTGAGCAGGCTGCCGCTTGCTCCTGATGCAGCCCCGGTGGAGGGCCCGACCGAGGCGGAGCAGGAGGCCTTTCGTGAGCTCGAGCGCAAGCTGAAGGAGTCGCAGCAGCAACCAGCGACGGAGCCTGCGCCGTGAGCCTGGACTTCATACCGGAGGAGTACTTCTCCCCAGAAGACCTCGAGCATGCGCGCTCCGACGACGAGGTAGCCGCGTCGAAAGCCGGGTTCGACACGCCGATGAACCGCCGGCGATTTCTCTCGTTGTCTTCCAAGCTCGGGTTTGGGATGTTCGCAGCGGCGACGACCTATTCGTCATTCCTGGCCGGGTGCGGAAGGCGGCTCGACGACGTGGCCGGAGCAGAAGGCTTCGGTGCTGCGGGGGCCTCCGGAGGCGACACGATCAACATCGGCGTCATCTCCATCTATTCGGGAGTCGGCGCGTTCGTCGGCAAGCTCGTAAAACACGGCGCCGAACTTTCGGAGAGTCTCATCAACAAGCACGGCCCGGTCATTCCCAAGAACGGCGTGTTCCCCGATTACGCCGCATACACGAAACAAAAGGCCCCCGGGATTCTCGGGGGCCGGAGAATCAAGCTGATCCAGCGCGACGACAACCTGTCCGCACAGGTCGCGGTCTCCGCGGTTCAAGAGATGATCACGCGCTTCAACATCAAGGGCCTGATGTTCTGCGGTCTGCTCGACGACATCTACGCGTGCAAGCAGCTGGTTCAGCAGCACAACATCCCGACGATTGCGACTTACTCCGATCTTTACTCTGCGGGGCAATTGTTCCCCGACTCCGACTACCCGCAGGTGTTTCAGATTTTTCCGCCGGACATCTGGTCTGCAGAGGTACTGGCCGACTATGCGGTGAACGACCGCGGCTACGACCGCTTCGGCTACATCGGCGACGCGACGGCTCTGGGAAAGCAAGGCCGCGATCAGATGGACAAGGCGCTGAGCAAACACGGCAAACGGCTGCTCCGAGCGGAGCAGTACAACGTGGGCGACGTCGACATGACCGCCCAGCTGGTTCGTATTCAGCAGACGGGCTGCCAGTGCCTGGTCATCTGGGGCCTTGCTGGAGACACCGCTCACGCGCTGCAAAACGTGAAGAAGCTGGGGGCCGAGTACATCGATCAAGGAAGGGCCGCTGCATCAACGGCGGCGAACTGGCATCCGCAGATCCTTGGCTTTCCCGGAGGTGTTGCCGAACGCACCTTTGCCGAACTCTCGGGAGACGCCGCGCGCGCGGGAACGGTTTCGACCTGGTACCTGGGCGGGATCGGATACTTCCCGCAGTTCCAGGGAGCGACCGAGGCGTTCGAGGCCAAATGGGGCAGGACACCGACCGGCGGCGAGAACAACCCTGCCGACTCCGTCTACCTGCTTGCCGACGCCATCGACCGTGCCAACTCCACCGAGCCCGACAAGGTCATCAAGTCTCTGGAAGAA
>DATLOJ010000124.1:0-3360 GCA_035536315.1 Actinomycetota bacterium
TACTTCGGAGAAGCCGTTCACGAAGCAGCGCGTGTGATGGGGGCCGGCCACGGAGGGCAGACCCTGATCTCATCAACAACTAAAGACCTTCTGGCCGGCCCGCTTCCCGAAGGCACGTCTGTTCTGGATCTGGGAGAGCACCGACTGAAGGACCTCAGAGCGCCGCGCAGGATCTTCCAAGTAACGGATTCGACGCTGCAGTCCGAATTCCCAAAACTGCACACCCTCGAGTCCGCCCGGCACAACCTCCCGGTTCAAAGGACGAGCTTCATCGAGCGGGAATCGGAGATCAAGAAAGTGGTTTCTCTTATCGAAGAAAACTCACTCGTCACGATCACCGGCCCCGGTGGCGTGGGCAAGACGAGGCTGGCATTGCAGGCGGGGGCAGAGGTCATCGACAGGTTCAGTAACGGCGTTTGGCTGGCCGAGCTGGGACCCGTGGGAGATCCGGGGGCAGTTCCCGACGCGGTACTCACCGCGCTCGATCTGCGTCAGGGGGGCCTTGGGCCGGCCCCGTCCGGGGAACCCCTGGAGATCCTGACGGAGGAGCTGCGGGCCAGGGAGCTGCTACTCATCCTCGACAACTGCGAGCACGTCGTCGATTCGGCGGCTGATTTGGTGGACGCGGTCTTGGGAGCCTGCCCCGGTGTCAAGATAGTCACGACAAGCCGCGATCTACTCGGGGTGGACGGCGAAGCCACCTGGCGGGTTCCCAAACTGACTTTACCCGGCAGTCAAGACGACCTCCCGCTCGAATTGCTTGCGGAGTCTGAAGCCGTCCGGCTCTTTGTCGACAGAGCATCCAAAGTGGTTCCAGATTTTCAGCTCACTCCGAAAAATGCCCAAGCCGTGGCGGCCATATGCCGGCGATTGGACGGCGTCCCCCACGCTATCGAGCTAGCAGCGGCGAAAGTCAGGCACCTCTCCCCCGAGAAGATCTCTGAAGGATTGGGCGACGTCTTCCGAACTCTGTCGGGCAGCGCGAGACGTTCTGTCGCAAGGCAACAGACGCTCGAGGCCACCATCGCCTGGAGCTACAACCTGCTTTCAGACGACGAACGTGCGGTTTTTCGGAGGCTGAGTGTGTTCGTCGGAGGGTTCACACTCGAGGCGGCGGAGACGGTTTGTTCCGTCGAGATGAACGCGAGTGATGTTCGCAACCTGGTTTTTGGGCTGGTGGATCGCTCACTGCTCGAAAGAGAGACAGCCGTCGAGCGGTTCCGGCTGCTCGAAACCGTTCGTCAGTACGCGCGGGAGAGACTGCGCGATGAAGGCGAGGTCGAAGCTGCGAGAGACAGGCACACGGATTGGGTCCTCGAGCTGTTCGAGACTTCTTTCCCGCACGCCTGGGGGCCCGGGGAATTCGAAGTCATCGAAAAGCTTCATCCGGAATTCGACAACCTTGTAGCAGCGCTCGAGTGGTCGGAAGAAAAACCCGATTGGGACAAGGTCTGGCGGCTATACGCGCCCTCGGCGGGGCATCTCATCCTCGAGGGACAGCACTCCCTGGCGATGTCCTGGGGCCAGAAGTGTGCCGCAGCCGACGCAAGCAGCGGCGATTTGAGGCTCAAGGCGCGCGCGCTCTCGTGGGCGGCTATGGTTTTCGCCACCTCGAACAACGAGGCAGATGCAATCCCGATCGCGGAGGAAGCGATTTCCATCTTTCGCGGGCTCGATGACAAACCTCCAGAGGCGGACTTGGCCCTTGCCCTGACCCTTAAGGCGCTTTGCCTCGCTTTCACAGGCGGAGGCGAAAGTGAGGTCACCGCGGTATTCGATGAAGCCGAAGAGATGACGGGGGTCTCCGACGACTTCCAAATCGGATGGACAAAGTCTTACCGAGGGTGGTCCTCATACATTCTCGCCGGCGACGCCGAAAGGGCCCGCGAATTCTTACGTGAAGGCCTGGACCGATTCGAGAAGTTGGGATCGGAGATCCTGGCCGCCTCAGGACACTTTTGGATCGCCCTCATGTCCCTGCATGTTCGAGACCTCGCGACTGCGATCCCCCATTACGAAGAGGCGCTGCCGGTGTTTCGCCGGCTCTCCTCCGGCGTGTGGGCCCAGTGGATCATGGATCACCTCGGAAGCGCCTACCTTATGCTCGGCGACCTGACCAACGCCCGCAAGTGGGTGGAGGAAGGGATCGAGTGGTCCCTGGAGCACGGACTGGCCAGGCCGGGTACCAACTACCCGTCTCTGCTCTGGAGTTTGGGAGATATCAACCTGGCAGAGGGCTCGATCGACAAAGCGGAGGCGTTACTGACCGAGGCGCGCGACCTTGTCGAGGCTCAAATCAACGAACAGCAGGATGGCCCGACTCGGCCAGGAAACCTGTTGAACTACAGTCTGGCCCTCGTGACCGTGGGCGAAGCACGCGGGGACCATGCAGCGGCGGCCTCCGCGTACCTGGACCTGTTGAAACGGTCCCTGACGACCGAGTCCTACCTCACGAACAGCGGGGCAATGTGGCATCCGCCACTATCGGGGGCACTGGGGGGACTGGCCCGGTGCCTTCCTGAAGTGCCTGCTGTTCGAGCCAAGCTCATGGGAGCCGCCGAGGCAAGACTCAAAAGCGAGGGCCGTACCCTCGCACCGTGGGGCGCCGAACGCAACGCTGCTCTCCTCCGTGAGCTCGAGGAACAGCTTGGTTCCAGTGAGCTCGAGAGGCTGAAGGCCGAGGGAGCACAACTTTCAGATGAGGAGCTGCTCCCTCTAGCCGAGGAGATGGCCGGCTAAGGCTTGTTGCCTTCCAGTAGCCACCCGACTGATCTCGTAGAATTTCTTGCACCAGGGGGGTTCTAATCCGATGAGTTCGTCAGGTCCGTCCGGCACAGTCACATGCCTCTTCACCGACATCGAAGGGTCGACCAAGCTTCTACAGGAGCTCAAGGCCCTCTACCCCGACGTTGTAGCGCTGCAGGAGAAAATTCTGCGGGACGTCTTTGCCCGGCACAGAGGCCATGTTGTCGACACCGCGGGGGATGGGTTCTTTGTGACGTTCCCCACTGCAACCGATGCGGTCCAGTCTGCCGTCGAAGCCCATCAGCTGCTGGCCAAGGAGCATTGGCCGGCCGATTGCTCGGTCAAAGTTCGCATCGGTATTCACAGCGGCGAAGTATTTAGAAAGAACGAGAAGTACTTCGGCGAAACCGTTCACGAAGCAGCCCGCGTGATGGGAGCCGCCCACGGGGGCCAGACGCTGATCTCCGGGGCGGCGAAAGTCCTGCTCGGAGAGTCCTTGCCGGACGAAGTCGGGCTCGTTGACCTCGGGGAGCACAGGCTCAAGGATCTGAGGTCGCCCAGGCGCATCTTTCAGGTCGCTCATCCATCTCTCCAACGCGAGTTCCCCAAGCCCAA
>DATLOJ010000125.1:0-16322 GCA_035536315.1 Actinomycetota bacterium
ATGAGCGCCCTTCGCTCTTCTTCGGATTGCCCGCCCCACACTCCGGAGTCCTGATGAGTCGAGATTGCCCACTCCAGGCAATCGTTCTTGACAGGGCACACCTGGCAGACTGCCTTGGCCTCCTCGGTCTGGTCAAGGGCCGGGCCGGTGGTCCCGATCGGGAAGAAGATGTCGGGGTTGTGATGCTCTTTGCATTCTGCTCTCTGGCGCCAGTCGGATTCCGCGGAAGCCCCCGGCTCCAGGTAAAACGTTATTTCCTTCAAAGTACCCATAGGCCTCGATGCTCTTGGTAGGTGGCGCACACTATTCGCGGCCTGCCGCGCGCCGCAATACCCCCGATGCGCTTTTTTCCAGAAATCTCCTGACGCCTTGAGACTCCCCCTTACGAGGGACGCCAGAACGCGAAAAGATTTCCTTTCCAGCCCTCGGGCTGAGTTGAGCAGGTAATCTTGCGGGGCGAAGAGGTATCCGAAACACCAATCCCTGGAAGGAAACCAATAGATGGAACAGCTTGGTGCATTTTTCATGACCGCGCGAACGATCGCGGACCTCGAGCGCAGGATTCTGCTCGCCGAGGAACTGGGGTACACGATTGCGGGCCTGCCTCAGATTGCAGGAAGAGACCCGATGATGACCCTCGCGTCGATCGCACCAAAAACCACTTCGATTGCCCTTGCCACAGGGATCGTCCCGATTTGGACCCGCACGCCTGTGGCTTTGGCCCAGGAGGCCGCCGTCCTGAACGAGCTGACCGACGGCCGGTTCAAGCTTGGTATCGGCGTTGGACACCGAGAGCTAATCGAGTCCTGGCACGGCACACCATTCAAGAATCCCCTTACGGCAATGAGGGATTACTTGACGATCGTGAAGGGCGCACTCGAAGGGATGGTCGAGCACAAAGGTTCGATGTTCCACTCGAGCTTTGCGTTCATGGGGTACCAGCCGCAGCCGTTGCCGGTTTTGATCGCTGCGCTGGGACCCAAGATGTTGCAGCTCGCCGGAGAGAAATCGGACGGCGTAGTGCTTTGGCTCTCATCCGTTCACCACATCAAGGAAACGGTCATGCCGAACATCACGGCAGGCGCGGCAAAAGCGGGAAAGTCCGTGAAGGACCTCGAAGTGTTTGCGTGTCTGTTCGCTGCCCCCGGCCCGAACCGAAAGAGCGCCCGCGACGCGATTCGCCGCCAGATATTCGCTTACGTACAGCTTCCGTTTTACCGGACTGCGATGATCGAGGCAGGGTTCCAGGAAGACCTCACCAAATTCGACGAAGCCATGAAGGACGGGGACCTGCCGCTCGCGCTCGAGGGCCTTTCCGATCAGCTCATCGACTCCATCGCAGCGACTGGAAACGAAGAGGAAGTCGCCCAAACCCTGAACGCATTTTGCGAAGCCGGCTGCACTGTTCCCGGAGTTGGAGTCGTCGGTGGCTACGAAGGGTACGAGGGCATGGAAGCCTCGCTTCGCGCAGTCAGAAGAGCAGGCGCCCTCGTCGCCTAGTGGCGGCCCGCTAACCCTCCGGCTTTGGTGAGGGGGCGGGCTCTGAAGAAGGGCTGGGGCCCGGATCCGGCGGAGGACTTTCCTGTGGAGGCGGCGGCGAGCCCTCGGGCGGAGGCGGCTGCGGCGACATGGTTGCGGTAACCACATGCGGCTGCACAGGCTGAGCCGTGCCGGGACAAGTTTCTCTGGGTACCAGCTGCCTCAACATCTGTACCGTCTGACGACCCGAGCAGAACGGACCGGCTAGAAGACCGGTCAGCGGATCGATGTCGACCGTAACAAGCTCGGACTCTGGTATCTGAAAGTCGGTCACGGGCTTGCCGTCTAGGGCTGCCTGCATAAAGCGGGCCCAGATCATTGCGGGGAACGTTCCGCCGAAGACTCTCTGCCCGTGAACGCTTCTCATCGGAATCTGCCCGTCGGGGTATCCCACCCAAACGGCCGTGACGAGCTCGGGCGTGTATCCCACGAACCAGGCATCGGCGTAGTTCTGCGAAGTTCCCGTCTTGCCGGCGGCCGGCCTTCCGATGTTCGCCCTGGTTCCCGTGCCGTCGGTGATGACGCCTCGAAGGATGTCTGTGACGAGCCAGGCAACTCCCGGCGCCAGCGAGCGCTTGACCGAAGGCTGCAGCTCCACCGGCGCATCCGACTCGATGCTGAGCACCGGCGAGGGCTGGACGTGAACTCCGTAGTTGGCCAGCGTGCCGTAGGCCGACGCCATGTCCAGGGGGGAGACCTCTTCGGTCCCCAGCGATATCGAAGGCACTGCGTCGAGTGGTGACGTAATCCCCATCCGCTCTGCTGTTCCTGCGACTCTGCGGGTGCCGATGTCCATCCCGAGCCGGGCGAACGCCGTATTCACCGACTTCACAGTCGCCTCCTGGAGAGTGATGTCTCCCCGGGCAGTCCCTTCTGAGTTCTGTGGGCTCCAGTACTTGCCTTTGCCTGTGGGCACGCGCAGCGGCGAAGCGTCGATCAAGGTCTCGGCCTTGATCCCGTCCTCGATGGCGGCGGACAGGACAAACGCCTTGAACGCCGAGCCCGGCTGCCTCCCGGTTCCTCCGCCTCCGGCCCCCAGAGCCAGGTTCACTTGCGAAGCGGACCAGTCACGTCCGCCGACCATAGCCAGAACCTTGCCGGTCCTGGGGTCGATGGAGACGATTGCAACCTCGGGATCACCGGGCCGGTTGAGAATGGCCGCCGCCTCCTTGGCAGCTTGCTGAAGGCGCATGTCGAGCGAGGTAACGATGTCGAGGCCACCGCGGTAGAGCGTTGCGGCCCGCTGAGCTTCATCCGTGCCGAAGGCCGGCTGTGAGGTGATGAACCGCTTCACGTAATCGACAAAGAACGGCTCCGCGGACGGAGGCTCCGGCGGTTCAGAAAGCGTCAGGGGTTGGGCGGAGGCGTCCGTGTTCTCCTTGGCAGAAATCATGTCGAGCTTTTCCATGCGATCCAGGATGTAGTTCCGTCTGGCAGTCGCACGGTCGGGGTGAAGACGGGGGTTGTATCTCTCCGGCGACTTGATGATCGCGGCAAGCACCGCAGACTCGTGGATGGTCAGCTGCTCAATAGGCTTGGTGAAGTACTGTTCGGCGGCCGCCTTCAGTCCGTACGCGCCCTCTCCGAAGTACACGGTGTTCAGGTACTCCTCGAGAATCTCCGACTTGCTCTTTTCGCTTTCCATCTTTGCGGCGAGTCTGGCTTCGGTCACCTTTTGAGCCAGGGTCTTCGGCCTGTCGACCGGGAAGTAAAGGTTCTTCACAAGTTGCTGAGTGATGGTGCTTCCACCCTGGATCGATTCATTTGGGGCGGAGTTGGCCAGGGCAGCGCGGATGATCGCCCGCCCGTCGTAGCCGGGGTGATCCCAAAAGCGCTGGTCTTCGGCGGCGATCACCGCGTCGATGAGGTCCTTGGGAACGGCATCGAGCTCGACGGGGTCTCGGTTCTCCACAAACAGATTCGCAAGGGTCGTGCCGTCTGCCGCGAGAATTCGAGAACGTCGAGCGAGGGGTTGGGTCGCAGGTTCGTCCAGCGGTGGGGGAGCGCATGCAGGCGCGAAGAGCGCCAGAGCACAAAGGCCCGCGAGAAACAGAAGGGGGCCTTTGCGGCCGGCTCGCCCGGCCCTTTGTCGTCTCATGATGGGGAAGTACTTTTGTTCAAGAAGATCTTAAGTCCGTTCGCGCCCGTATCCGTCTCACTTATGTGAGCTTCAAGGTGTTTTACCCAGGCCCGAACGTAGACAAAGGTCCCGGCCCCCTAAGCGGGGGCGGGCGGAGCGGCGACGACTAGCCGGTGCCTACCTTCGCCTTCTTGCTTTTCGACTCTTTCTGCGTCTCCGCCTTGGCCTTGGTGGCCTCGACGCTCGCCTTCAGCGCCTCCATCAGATCCATGACCTGAGTCGGCTCCTTTTGCGGGGCAAGTTCTACCTCGTGGCCCTCGACCTTCGCGTCGACCGCCTCCTGCAAGCGAAGACGGTAGTTGTCGACGAACTCCTGGGGCCTGAAGGTGTCGGTCAGGTTTTCGATGAGGCTTCGGGCCATCTCGACTTCCTGCGGGCGGATCTCGGCCTTCTTGGCGAGCTCCTCGAACTCTGGCTCCCTGATCTCGTCGGGCCAGTGCATAGTCTCGAGAACAAAGACACCGTCCTTGACGCGCAGGAGCGCAAGACGCTCTTTGTCCCGCAGAGTGATCTTTGCGATGCCGACCTTGCCCGTTTCGGCCATCGCTTTTTCGAGCAGCTTGTACGCCTTGACTCCCGACGGCTCCGGCGACACGTAATAAGGGCGCTGGAAATAGACCGGGTCGATCTCGGTCAACGGAACGAAAGCGACTATGTCGATCGCCTTGATGCTGTCCGACGGGATTTGATCGAGCTCTTCCTGGGTGAACACGACGTAGCTGCCCTTCTCGTGCTCGTACCCTTTGACGATCTCGTCGTAGGTGACTTCCTTCTCGCAGGTGGAGCAGACCCGCTTGTAACGAATCCTGCCGCTGTCCTCCGAGTGCAGCTGGTTGAAGCGAAAATCCTTCTCCTCGATTGCGCCAAACAGGCGCACCGGGATTGTGATGAGGCCAAACGTGATGGCACCGTTCCACATTGATTTCATTTGAACCTCCTGGTCCAAAGCCACTGTAGCGGCGGGGTGTGACAACGGCCCCCGGCGCTCGGTGGGACAGGCATCCTCTGACGAAGACGTTCAAATTATGACGTGCCCCGCTCCAGGGCGCGAAAAATAAAGGGACCGCGGGAAGAAATCTGCCCCCAAACCCTCCGTGGATGTCACACCCCCTCGCTACGATGCTTCCAATGGACACCGGGCGCATATGGGTGGAGGCGTGGAGCCCCGAGTACGGGGCCTCCTTCGAGGTCGAAAACGGCCTCGCGCCCTCCGATGAGGAGGTTGCCCCATACGTGGAGCTCGAGGAGTGGGAGGCCATCACGCCGGCCCCCGCCCCCTGGCGGCCGGCCGCGTTCGTCGATGGTGTGAGCCGGGTGGACGCCAGGGCCTTCCTCGACGCAGGGCCGCTCACGATCCCCGGGATCTGCGGCTCGGTGGGAATCGGCTCTGTGTTTGTGCATGGCCCCTTCCAGAGAGCTACCTATGGACCCTCGGAGATTCACCGGGCAGTGATATTCGGGTCGGGGGCCGCAGGGGATTTGCCGCCTATTTCGCCTTCGATTGTTTACGAGAGCCGGTCGGTGCCCGGCGCACGGCAGGAAGAGATAAGAAAAGGGCTCGAGTCGTACCGCGGCCAGGTCGAAGCCGAGCTTGCCAAGGCCCTCGCGCGAACGGGCCTTCTTGTTATCGCTGACGGACCTCTTGGAATCTTCGAGCCGCAGGACATCGTTGCTTTCATCAAGAGCCATCACAGGGCCTACCTGCCGCCCGACCTGGAGCCTTTTGTTAGGGGTCTGGGGGCCGGGCAGCGCACGCCCATCTTCCAGTTCGGGGTTATCAGGCCGCGCTACTCCTGGTACCTGCGCCTGGCTGAGTCGGAAGGGCAGCACCCGTGGGCCGCCATCGCTCGTTGTGAGGTGTCTGCAACCATGGCCCTGGAGCATGCGGTGGAGCTTGCGAATCTTGTGACTCACCACCTTCCTCGCTTCGCGTCCTTGCCGTTCTGGGATTCCCGCGCTCCGCAGAACCTCGTCCCCATAGGAACACTCGAGAGGCGGCTGCGTCACCTTCTCGGTGATCCGGAGCTCATTTATCGAAAAATCCGCTCCGCGCTGCTGCGCGGCAACTCGGAGCGAGCTGCATGAGTGAACTAAACGGGAGGGACTTGCATGACTGACGACTTCTCGGAGGAGCAGGAGGAGAAGGTCGGACGCGTGCTCGGCCTCGACCCGGCGACCAGCACCGAGTTCAAGGTCGTGCTCGACTCCCAGAACTACTTGCAGCTCGACGACCTCGTCATGGTCAGGACGCGCGTTCCAAAAGCCGGTGAGATCAAGGTGTACGGGCTCGTCACAGAAGCATCCGCTCGCTACGAGGGGGCCCGCTTCGAGTCCGACATGCAGCTGATCGCAGAAGAGGGCTCGATGCCCGCCGAGCTGTCGCGCTCCGCGGCGGTGCAAACCATCCGTGTCGACCCCGAGGTCTGGGTAGCCCCCGACCCCGGTGAGCCCGTCTACCGGGTGCGTGGCGAGGAGCGAAACAAAGCGCTGTATGCGGACCAGATGGAGCGCAAGCTCCCAGTTGGGTTCGCTAAAGACGGCCTTCCCATCTTCGTCGATCTCGATTTCTTCGACGGCCGCAAGGGCGGGCACATCTCGATCTCCGGGATCTCGGGAGTCGCGACCAAGACGTCGTTCGCGCTCTCATTCCTGCGCTGCCTCACGGCAAACCCAGACATCGTCGGCGAAGCAGCCGGCAACCTCAAGGTTTTGGTCTTCAACGTCAAACAGGAAGACCTGCTTTGGCTCGACAAACCGAACTCGCACATAGGCGAGGAGGAGAAGCAGCAGTGGGAATCGCTGGGCGTTCCAGCTCAGCCGTTTCCTTCGGTCTCCTTTTGGGCCCCTCCACGCAACGCCGATGTTCCGATACCGGACACGGACACGCGGGCCGAAGGAGTCGAAGCCTTTTCATGGACCCCGGCGGAGTTCATAAGCCGCGGCCTGCTGCGCTTTCTGTTCACCGAGTCGGACGACTACCGCAACCAGCTGACGTTCCTCGAAGAACGCGTTCGCGCGCAGCTTCAGAAGCGGGCGGAGGAAGATCCATCCTCCCCCGGCGTCGTGTCCATCGAGGGTAAGAAAATTCGCTCGCTGGAGGATCTCGTTGACGTGGTCGAGGGGTATCTGGACCCCGACGGGGACGACCCGGACCAAACATGGACGGGCAGAACCGCGCCCGGCACGATCCTTGCGTTCATGCGCCGGCTCCGCGCTGCTCAAGGACGTGTTGGAAGGCTGATAAGGACCGACGGCCGCCGTGTCGATCGCGCAAGCGAGGCCGTTACGGTTGTGGACTTACACAAGCTCCACGACTTCGGGCAGAGGTTTGTCGTCGGAGCGATCCTCGACGAGGTGTTCGCTGAGAAAGAGCAGACCGGGCAGAGACTTCCTCTTCAGGTGGTTCTTCTCGACGAGCTCAACAAATACGCGCCGCGCGAAGGTCACTCTCCGATCAAAGAGACATTGATCGACATAGCTCAGAGGGGAAGGTCGCTCGGTGTGATCTTGATTGGAGCTCAGCAGACCGCGTCGCGGGTGGCCTCGCAGGTCACGGAAAACGCGTCGATAAGGGTTACCGGCCGGCTAGACGCCGCCGAGGCAGAAAGGGCCGAGTACGGATGGCTCTTGCCGTCGACTCGCGCGCGGGCCCGGCTCTTCAAGCCCGGAACTATGGTCATCTTCCAGCCGGGAATTCCGGCTCCCTTGGTGTTCAGCTTCCCGTTCCCGCCATGGGCCACCCGCAAAGAAGAGGCCGTTATGGACAAAGACCCCTTCGAAGGACTTGCGTGAGTCGGTAATGAGATTTCTTCATACGGCCGACTGGCACGTTGGAAAGAAGCTCGGGCGAATAGACCGCGCCGCAGAGTTCGAGCAGGTCATCGACGAAATGGTCGCGATCGCTAAAGATGAAAAGGTCGACGTGGTCTTAGTTGCAGGCGATCTGCTCGACCGCTCGTTTGCTCCCCTCGACTCGATACGCCTCGTGATCGACGGGCTGATCAGGCTGGCCGACGCGGCCGGCGCGGTGGTTGCAATGCCGGGAAACCACGACTCTCCACAGCTGTTCGAGCTCTTCCAAAGATTGCTGGCTCAGCATCGCATCATGCTTGTGCCAAAGATTGCAAGGCCCGATCAAGGAGGCCTCGTCGACATTCCCTCCAAGGACGGCTCGCATCACGCGACCATCGCGGTTCTTCCCTTCTTGCACGAGGCTCAGGTCGTCGACTTCATGGAGAAGACGGAGTCCTGGTACGGAGGTTATGCAGAACGCATCATCGGGTTGTCGGCGCAGCTTTGCGCGGGGTTCGATCCAAAGGGTGTCGGGATCCTGGTGGGCCACTGGTTCATAGAGGGGGCCGAGCTCGGCGGGGGAGAGCGCCGTATCCATCTTGGAGATCAGTACGCCGCTACAGCCCACTCGATCCCACCGTCAGCCTCATACGTCGCGCTCGGACACATTCACCGGCCCCAGCAGATCGTCGGATCGGCAGCTCCGGCCCGCTACGCAGGCAGTTTGCTGCAGCTCGACTTCTCGGAAAGAACTCATAACAAGGAAGTCGTGATCGTCGACGCTATGCCGGGCAGGCCGGCAAAGGTAAAGAGCATCCAGCTGAAGAGTGGAAGACGGTTGATGCGGATCACGGGCACGATCGAGGAGCTCGAGAAGAATGCGAGTGACTACGGGGATGCGTACCTGGACGTTCGCGTGAAGACGGATGGCCCCCGGCTTGGTCTCTCCGAGCAGGTCCGCAAGATCCTTCCGAACGCGGTGACGATTCAGCCCGTTTACGACCGCATCGAAAGTTTGGTTGTGGCTTCGCGGCACGACTTGCAGCGTGAGCTGGCCGACGTCTATTCGGAGTACCACGCTTCGTCGAAGGGCCATGGTGTTCCGGCCCCCGACGCGGTGCTGGCTGCGCTTCGCGAGCTGGAAGAGGCGGTGACACTTGAGGCCTCTTGAGCTGCGGATGGAAGGCTTCAAGTCCTTCAGAAGACCGGTCGAGTTCGACTTCGAAGGCCGGACGATGTTCGGCATCGTCGGTCCGACGGGGGCCGGAAAGTCATCGATCCTCGACGCGTTGATCTTTGCCTTGTACGGAAAGACCCCGCGCCTCGAACGCGACACGAAGAAGCTAATCAACTCACTGGAGAGCGAGGCCAAAGTCGAGCTCAAGTTCGAGACCGACGGGAGAGCTTGGGCCGTGACGCGTGTCATCCGGCCCGGCAAGTCGCAAGTTGTTCTAAATCGTATCGATGGCGGTTCCGAGCAGGTGACCGGTGAGCGAGCGGTGAACGACCGTGTCGTCGAGCTGACCGGCCTGGATTTCCAGGCATTCTGCTCCGCCATCACGCTTCCTCAGGGCGACTTCAGCCGCTTTCTCAGTGCCACCTCGTCTGAACGTTCGCGCATCTTGAAAGGGATCTTCAGGCTGGAGCGCGTCGACCGGTTGAGGGACCTCGCCAAACAGAAGCATGCTGGAGCCGCGGCGGAGAAGAAACTCCTGCAGGGCGAGCTATCGGGACTCCCGGAGAACCTTGGGGCCGAAATCCCCAAGCTGGAGGAGCTCCTGAAGGACGCAGAAGGAAAGGTCGAGCGCATAAGAGAGGAGCTTGTAAAAGTGGCTGCTGCCGAGGCGGCGCTCGAACGATCCGCGGGGCGTGTGGCCGAGCTGGAAGAGAGGCGCAAAAGGACAGTCGCGGCGATTGGGGAGCTCCCAGATCTCGGCGTTCTCGAAGGCGTGGCTGAGGAGGAGTCGAAAGCTTCAGAGGCCGCCCGGGCTGCGGAAAAGAGTCTCGCGGAAGCAGAGGAAGGCCTGGCCGAGAGCAAGAAGGAGCGGACCGAGCTGGAGGTTTCGCTTGGCGGGGCAGAGTGGATGCATCAGGTCCAGCAGTTGATGCACTCGGCCGGCCGGATCGAGAAGGAAGTTGCGGCAACTCTTGCGGAGCTGGAAAGCCTGGCCCCCGAGCGCTCCTTGATGGAGAAGCTGACAGCCGACGCAACCCTTCGTGTTGACACTCTCAAGAAGGATCTCGAGACGTCCAGGCAGGAGATTCATTCACTCCACAGGCTTCACGCGGCCAACATCATCCGCGCAGATCTCGAGCCCGGCGCGCCGTGTCCTGTTTGCGCCCAGCCGGTCGCTCACCCTCCAAGCCCGGTTGCTGCCCCGGCAGTCGAGAAAGCGGAAGAGAACAAGGCAGCCCTGGAACGGGCCCTGGACACTGCCCGGGAAGACCTGAGCGAAGCCCGGCAGAAGATGGGACGAGTAGAGGAGCGCCTGCGTTTGCTGGCGGAGCGAAAGTCGAAGGAACAAGACGCGCTCCGCGAAGTGTCGGTGAACCTTCTGGAACTTGCCGGGAAAGACGCGGGCCGGGAGCTAGAGGCAAGACGCAAGAAACTCGCTGCCGCGGATGCTTCTCTGGCGGCCGCATCCAAGCGGCATGAGAGTGCCCTGGCGACTGAGAGGACAGCATCCAAGCGTTCGGCGGAATCCAGGACAAAGAGGCATGCGTTCACCGTGCGGATACACCGCGTCTGCGGAGTTCTTGGCCTCGACACCATTCCGGAGGACGAGGAAGCATCGGGTCTCGCTGCCGCTGCAAAAAGGGCGATGGACGAGGGCCAGGGAATTTTGGAGAAAGTAGAGAACGATCTTGTTGCGGTGAAACAGTCCGCGGCAGCAGCCGTCGCCGAGACAAAACAGTTCCGCGAAAAGTATTCGCTCGGCCCCCGGGAGCCTGTGGCAGAAGGCCTGGCAACGGCTCGGGGCACCGTGGCAGACATCAAGCGGAAGATCGAGGAGTCCACCAAGGGGGCCGAGCGGCGTTTGGAACTCGAGGTCCTTTTGGACTCGGCTCAAAAGGTCGTCGAGGTTCATGAGCGGCTTGCCTCGGACCTGACCGACTCGAAATTCACCGCGTATCTTCTGGACGCTCAGCGCAAACTCCTTTCCGACATCGCCTCGGAGAAGCTCCTGGAGCTGACTCAGCGTTACCGCTTCGACGACGAGGGCGAGTTCGGCGTCATCGACGTAAGAACCGACTCACATCGCAGCTCGGACACCCTTTCCGGCGGGGAGACGTTTCTCGCTTCACTCGCGCTCGCTGTTGCGCTTGCAGAGACGGCGGCGCAAGGTGGAGGCACCGTCGAATGCTTCTTCTTCGACGAAGGTTTCGGAACACTCGATGCCGAGATTCTGGATCTGGCCCTCGAGGCTATTGAATCCCTGGTGAGGCCCGGACGCTTGATCGGCCTCATCTCCCACGTACCGGGCATAAAGAGCAGGCTGGATGATCTGATCGTGTTGGACCGTGACTCTGAAGGCTCGACTGTGGTCGAGCAGTACGAAGGCCCCCTGGGCTACGCGGCCTCTGCAATTTGATGCGCGGCCCAGCCGCGACATGAGCAAGCCTCTGCGGAAGAGTGCTAGCGGGGAACCGAGAACCTCACGGTAAGCCCGCCGTTTTCGATGAACTCCGCATCCGGGAAAAGGGTCCTTATGAGTCCGCCACCCAGGAGAGGATGAAAGGTGTCGGAGGGTGTAACCGGTTCCCATTCGACGCCCTCGGCTGGCGCCTGGCCCGCTTTCGACTCGACCTCCACGTTCAGAGAAGGAAGATCCGGGAAGACGCGGATTACGATCGGGTCTGCGATCCCTTCCTGGTTGTGTGCCCAGATAGCACCGGTGCAGGCCTCTGAGATGGCGACTTTGAGATCTGCGACAACTTCTTCATCTACTCCGAAGTGGCGCCCAATCGCTGCCGCGAAGATACGCGCGGTCCCAACGAACTCGGGTTGCGGTGGGAGCATGAGCTCCACGGGGTCAGTCAATATCCGGCGCCCTTTATTTCTGACTACAGATTCAGGTTGTCTTTCCTCGGCAAGCATCCTCGACCGAATCGTGAACGGGCAGGATCTTTACCAAGTCGGTGATCGTGAGAATACGCCGGATCTGATCGTTCGGGCCCACCAGCTCTAGAGTGCCCTTCTTGGCTTTGACCTTCTTCAGGCCCCCGACCATGACGGCAAGGCCCGTGGAGTCCATGAACCTGACCTTAGTCATGTCGAGGACGATGTGATGATGGCCGCGGTCGATTTCCTCGGTGAGAGCGCGCTTTAACCTGGGCGCTGTATAAACGTCAATGTCGCCTGCTGCCGTTACTACGACCCAATCCCCGTCCGAACGCGCGTCGACGCTAAAGTCGGACACGGTCACACACTCCTGCTCGGCTGCCCTATCCTTACCCCCGCACAACGCACGAAAACACTCTAGTTCGGAGGAAGTTTGGAAAAAGTAACCCTCAAGATCCCAGGGAATCCTGAGTTCCTGCATGTGCTCCGATCCGTCATCTCTTCGATTGGCGCTCGCGAAAGCCTGAGCATCGATGAGTTGCACGACCTTCAGCTGGTCGTGGACGAGGCCGGAGCGTTTCTGCTGAAGCAGGACCTCGGTGCCCCGCATATCTGGCTATCGGTTTGGAGGCTGGAGGCCGGGATCAAGGCCGCCATCTGGGTGGAGGCCAGCGTGGATGAGTGGCCACAAGATCGTGCGGCCGATTCCCTTCCGTGGACGGTGATGAAAGCGCTGACCGACTCCGTCGAGTTCGTGACGCAGGACGGGTGGCCGGGAATCGAGTTCACGAAGGACGCTCAGGGGGTGGGGGCGGATGGTCGATAGCGACGAGCGCCAAAGAGATCGAGAGAGGACTCGAGAGCTATTCGCCAGGCTTCCGGACGACGAAGCAGCTCGCGACGAGCTGGTCAACCTGCACATGCCGCTGGTCGAGTACCTTGCCCGGCGATTCAGGGGGAGAGGGGAACCCCTCGACGACCTGGTTCAGGTGGCGAGCATGGGCCTCTTAAAAGCCATAGCGCGGTTCGACCCCGAAAGGGGGGTGGAGTTCTCTACCTACGCGACGCCGACGATCATCGGCGAGCTCAAGCGGTACTTCCGGGACAAGGGCTGGGCCATCCGAATCCCCCGCCGTTTACAGGAGATTGGCCTGCAGCTTTCCAAAATTGTTCCGACGATGTCCCAGGAGCTGGGACGGTCGCCTTCGATTCCCGAGATCGCAAAAAGAACTCAGTTCAGCGAAGAAGAAGTCTTGGAAGCCATGAACGCCAGCCAGGCTTATTCGCTTGTTTCCCTCGACGCTCCCACGTCTGAAGGAGGGGCCGACGCATTCGCGCGTTTGGGGGCCGAGGACGAGTCGCTAGAGCTTTTCGAGAGTTGGTCGAGCGTCGCTCATCTGCTCGAGCGCTTGCCCTCACGAGAGCGGAAGATCCTGTACTTGAGGTTTGTTACGGGAGAGACGCAGAGCCAGATTGCCGATCAGCTAGGCATCTCGCAGATGCACGTTTCGCGGCTGCTCACCAGGACGCTCACTTACCTGCGCGAGGCTGCTACGGCAGACGATCGATCCGGCGATTAGCAGAGCGGGCCTCCGCAAAATTACGCCGGCATTCGAGAGCACATCCATCCCCGATTGCTGCGTTCCTCGATCGGTTACAGACGGCGCGCGTATGCGCCCTCCTCGCGCCTTGCACTCGGGGCGCCTGTGCTCTCTCGGTGCTCGACGTACTTCTGCGGAGGCCCGCTGCTAGCGAGAACCGCCCTTTTTTCCAATTTGCTTGAAGAACTCGGTGCCGTGGCGCTGCTTCGTGGTGTCGCCGCCCTTCTTACCGCCGATGCGTCCGATCTCGCTGAAGTGGTTCTTCCCGTAACGCCGACGAGTTGACATGCCGCCCTTGCGGCCGGCCTCGACACGGGACATCTTTCGTGACTGACCCGTGAGGTCGCCGTTTGCAGCACCAAGGCTGTTGCCTTCTGCACTCATGCCTTCGGCATACCCGTCACCCAATGCGATAAACGGTTTCAATCCGAACGGACCGGGTACCCGGTGCCAAGCATCACCACACCGGAGATGCTGGTTGCGGTAGCGATGCTTCTGGACTACCTCACCTACTAGTAGGGCTCGTCGAGCCTCAGCAGGTCGTCGAAGGATTCGCGCTTCACCATCAACCGTGCCTTTCCATCTTTGACCAGAACAACCGCGGGCCGGGGCTGCTTGTTGTAGTTGGACGCCATCGAGTACCCGTAGGCCCCGGTCGCCGGCACGGCCAAGACGTCCCCTCTTTCAATTGACTTCGGAAGGCTGACGTCGCGAAGAAGGATGTCGCCCGATTCGCAATGCATCCCGGCCACCGTCACTACTTCAGAAAGCTCATGCCTTGCCTTGTTTGCCAGAACCGCTGCGTACTGAGCCTCGTACAGGGCTGGGCGGATGTTGTCGCTCATCCCCCCATCTACAGACACAAACGTCCTTACCCCTGGGACCTTCTTGATTGTTCCTACCGAGTAGAGCGTCACCATCGCGTTCCCAATGAGGTAGCGGCCCGGCTCGAAAGCCAGCGCAGGGCGCTTGATCCCTTGCTTTTTTGCTTCCCCGTCCGCTACTTCGTTCACCAACTCTGAAAGAAGATCCAGGCGGGCCGGGTAATCCGCGCCGATGTAGGGGATGCCGATTCCGCCGCCGAGGTTGACCTCTTCGAGTTCGACGCCCGAGTCACGCTTCAACTTCCCCAAGAACTCGAACAGGATTTCAATCGTTTTTCCGAAGGGGTCGTAAGAGAAGATGTTGGAACCGATGTGCGCGTGAATTCCCCTGAGATCAAGGGAGTCTTGCTTGAGGGTCCGTGAGACGGCCTCTTCCGCAAGGCCGCTCTCTATCGACAGGCCGAACTTGGAATCCTCCTGCCCGGTTTGAATGTAGTGGTGAGTGTGGGCCTCGACTCCAGGAGTAACCCGAAGGAGAACGCGCTGTTTGACTCCCGATGATTCTGCCGCTGCCGACAGCCGCCCTATCTCCTCGAGGCTGTCGATTGCGATCCTTCCAACCCCCTTTTCTGTCGCGGTCAGAAGGTCGGAGTCGAGCTTGTTGTTGCCGTGCATGATCATGCGTTCCGCCGGAAAGCCGGCCGAGAGCGCAACGTGCAGCTCTCCGCCGGAGGCGACATCGAGGTTTATGTCTTCCTCCTCGACGAGCGTGCACATTGCGAGCGATAGAAAGGCCTTCGACGCGTAGTACACATCCGAATCTGGGAATGCAGACTTGAACTGCCGGGCACGCGTGCGAAACGTCTCTTCGCAAAACACGAACAGGGGAGTACCAAACTCCTCGGCCAGGTCGGGCAGCGATTTTCCTCCCACGTTCAGGCAGCCGTCTTCGTCGACCTCTGTGGTGACGGGAAGAACATCTTTCAGCGTGTGCGGCATCTACTACATCCTCTCCGGCGCTTGAACGCCGATCAGGTCAAGTGCATTTCGAATGACGGTCTTGCATGAGGTTACGAGCAAGAGCCTTGCTGATGTCAGAGGGGGATCTTCGGTAAGGACACGGCAGTCACGATAAAAGGCGTTGAACAGCGTTGCAGTCTCTTGCAAATAAGTGACGATGCGATGTGGCGCTCGCTGCTCGGCAGCCTTCTCGACAACCTCAGGGTACTCCGCAAGCTTGCGGATGAGGGCTGCCTCCGACTCGTGCGTCAGCCTGGACAAGTCGGCTGAACGGGGTTCAGGGGGAGCAACCCCACTCTCGGCGGCATTTCGCACGATCGACGCCATACGGGCGTGCGAGTACTGCATGTAATAGACCGGGTTGTCGTGTGACTTCTCCTTAACGGTTTCGAAGTCGAAGTCAATCGTCGAGTCGATGGACCTCGAGACGAACATGAAGCGTGCAGCGTCAACGCCGACCTCGTCCAGCAGCTCGTCCAACGTGACGATGTTCCCAATCCGCCTTCCCATGCGCTCCGACTTTCCCCCGCGCATGAAGTTGACGAGCTGGTAGAGCAAGATCTCGAGGTTCTCCTCCGCCCCCAGGACTTTCCCGACGACTTTCATGCTGTCTACGTTTCCGTGGTGGTCGGCGCCCCAGACGTACAGCAATTTGTCGAAGCCGCGGGCAAGTTTGTCCTGCATGTACGCGATGTCGACAGCCAGGTAAACCGGTCGCGGATTTTCTCCGCTTGTCACAAGAACCTGGTCCCGGGCATTCCCGAGCTCGGGGGAACCGAACCACAAGGCTCCATCCCGCTCGAACGTGTATCCAAGCTCGGTCATCTTTTCGATCGCTGCATCGACCTTGCCGGAGTCGTGCAACGACTTTTCGGAGAACCAGATGTCGAAGTCGATGCGCATCTCCTCCATAGTTCTGCGATGACTTTCGATGACCCGCTCCAAGACCCAATCCCTAAGGGACTCGGCATCGCCGGCCAGTGCGTCTCCGTGCTCGGCCGCGAGCTCCTTGCCGAACTCGATCAGATAGTCGCCCTGGTAGCCGTCCTCTGGAACCTCGGCCTTCCTCCCCAGCGCCTGCAAATACCGGGCCTCCTGGGATTCAACGAGCCTTCTCACCTGGTTGCCGGTGTCGTTCAAGTAGTACTCGGCAACGACCTCGAAGCCTGTTGTTCGGAGCAGGCGAGCAACCGAATCTCCGTAGGCCGCGTTGCGTCCGGATCCGACGTGAAGGGGGCCCGTTGGGTTGGCAGAGACGAATTCGATTGAAACCTTCGTTCCAACCCCGATCGTGGAAGTACCAAATCGCTCGCCCTGTTCGGCGATTTCGAGAATCGTCTGTT
>DATLOJ010000126.1:0-6361 GCA_035536315.1 Actinomycetota bacterium
GTCACTAGACGACTTTGCAGTCCCGTCGACCGTTGTGAAGGTCGCGGTCACGGTCGAACCGGATGCCTCCCTAAGGCTCGCAGTCAGAGTTACCGATCCGGCCCCCTCGTTCACGGAGACCTGACTTGGAGCAAAGAGGACCGGAGGCTCGATCTTCACGACCCCAACGCTGTCGTAGATGCACCTTGCATCCACGTCGCAGTGGCGGGCCTGAATCGTGTGGTCGCCCTCGGGAAGGCCGGTCAGGTCGAGAACTGCCGACCAGTCACGGTCTGAGTTGAGGGCCGTTCCGGCACTCACCCACGGCTTGCCGTCAATGCGAACCTGGATGGTGTTTGCAGGTATCGAGTCGACGCTGGTCGAGGCCGTAGCCGAGTGAGTGCCGACGAAGGCAGTCACCTTCGGCGTCCAGTAACCGGCCTCGTAAGTGTGCGAAGCCGTTCCTGCAGTCGCTGTGGTGACATACGGATCGGAGCCATCCCCAAAGTCGAGCTCGACCCTGGTGATCGGCGCGTTCGCCGCCACGTTCCAGCTGAGGGTCGTAGTAAGTGGCGACATGCCCTCATCTGGGCTGGCCGAAAGAGCCGGCTCTATGACGGGCACTACAGAGCCACCTCCGTCGTCCTGGCCAACTACTGCGATGTCATCCACGTACCAGCCTCTTAAGAAAGACTCAAGAAGCGGATTCGGAAATATCGGGGTGGAGTTGTCAGTTATGAATTGGAAACGAAGCTGGATCTTCTTGCCGGCGAACGAATTAAGGCTCGCGGTTGCCTGAGCCCATTCATCATGGTTACCGGAGATGCTGTCCACCAGTTGCCAGGCTTGCGTCCCAGAAGGGGCTGCAAAGACCCTCAGCTGATCCCCCGGAGCATCGGAGAATCCGACTCGCCGGTAGGTAAGGTTCGCCGTGCCGGCGCTGGTAAGGTCGACCTCGGGAGAAAGGATGCTTACGTCCGCCCCTGGGGTGTAAGGCAAGCAACAGTTCACGTCTCGAGACGCGTGCCTAAACCCGGCGTACCAGTACTTATCCGAGTCGTCCTCCTCGTCATAAGCCCAGACAAGTTGAGCATCGGATGAATCTACAAACGTCCAGCTTGTTTGCTGTCCGACCGCAGAGGTTGAGTCCTGGCGCACGGTCCAGCCTGCATCTCCTCCCTCGAAGTCAGTGGAGTAGAAGGAAGTGTTGCTGTTGGTGTCCTTCATTACGTTGAGCGGGAAGGGCAGCTCGGTAGTAGGGGTCGAGAAATCGTTTGACGATGAGGAGAAGGATGAACCTGCGGGGACAGAAGAAGAGCCCGCGGTTGCTATCCGGAACGGAAGACGGTCCATCACATACCTGGCACCACCTGCGAATGCCGCTCCTTCGAAAACGTAGTCTCCCGCCGGAGCATTCACCGGGACGTTCCACTGTGTACTCGCGGTCGACCACTCGGTGCCGGAAAGCCGGATGTTCGTTGTCAAATTCGCAAAGGTCGATCCGTCGGCCCGGTAGATCCTGTGCTCAGCGGGATACGCGCCGGGAGGGACGGTGAGCGTCTCGTTCCAGGAAATGCTCCGGATCTGCAGGTTTACGGATGAACCGCCTACCAATGTATGCGGGACGCGGCGAGGAGCGACGAATGGGTCGAGTAGACCCAGTTGGTAGATTTGGGCATCACCGGTGATCGGCTGCCTCGGAACGAAAGGTGCGAAGGGAATTGAGTCATCGGTAATCCGGCCAGCGTTCGCGTTAAAGTCCCCGGCCACAGTGACCGTGCTCCCCCCAAGCTCAGTGCCGTCGGCGGGAGAAGTAATTTCGAGGTTGCGGGGCACGGCTTGGTTGAGCTCAGCATCTTCGAGGTTGGAACTGTTGCCGTAGTTGACGTACGCGAGCCGGAGGGCATCCTGAAGGCTGAGGCCCTCGCGCATTTTCAGGGCAACGGCGACCGCCTCGGCTGCATCGACCACCCCGCGGCCGATGGCATAACCATCAACGTCATAGTTGCGACCGACCGGCATGTTGGCCGTCTCCATCAAAATCTGGCGCACCACCAGAGGCGTTAGGTCGGGGTTGGCCTCCAATATAAGAGCCACGACCCCAGCCACGTGGGGAGCTGCCATGCTGGTTCCAGTGCACGAGGCGTAGTTGCCTATGACCTCTTTCTCATCGTCGACCAAATCGGTTTCCTGCGCGGTCGGCAGAGGAGCAGGAACAACAGTCGGTTCGGAATCAGGACTTTCGCTTGAGGCCACGATTTCTTCATCGATGAGCGCGTCCTGGCCCGTGCATACGTAGGTTACGGGCTTGCCCTGTGCGGCGGTCGAGATGATTTGAGTTCCGGGGGCCGAAACGTGCGGCCAGGTGCGCTGCAGAGAGCGCATACCCCGCGAGCTAGAGCCCGTGACCCAGCCGTAACGGTCGTAGTAATTACCCACCGAGATCATCTCCGGGATGTTCGCCCAGACTGAAGTCTCGATCGCCAAACCGTTACCACCGTCATTGCCGGCAGCGAAAACCACTGCGATTCCATCGTCGTTGACGAGCCGTCGGGCTGCCTTCGTTACCGCGCTATCTTCGTCCCAGTCGCCTGCGCCACCCCACGAGTTGTTGACCACGCGGATGTTGTAGGGGTTGCCGTCCTCGTAGCTGTTGTGGATCCAGTCGAATGCCGCTAGACCCGACGAAACAAGGAGAGCTTCTCCGGCTCCGAATCCAATGAGGTTCGCACCGGGGGCCGCTCCCTTGTACTTGCCCTCGGAGGCGGTCCCATTACCTGACGTAATACCTGCTACGTGAGTTCCGTGACCTCCCGTCGTATCGGTGTCGGGCATGTCCACCCCAAGAGCGTTCGCCTCGAGGAACGGTCCAACTACATTGCCCACCGGGATGATTGCTCCGTAAAGACCCACCGAGTCGCGGCCCACGAGCTTAAGGTTGGCGACAGTCTTGGCGGGAAGTCCGAGGCGGTTGGCAATCGTGTGGTGAAGAAGGTCGGGGTGAGTGGCGTCGACACCACTGTCGACTACCGCAACGCCGATTCCCCTGCCGGTGAAGCCAGTGTCGAGCGTTTGGCCATCAGCCTGGTACTCGGCCCCCCACACATCGCTTGCACGCGAAACCTGAGTTGCGCGATCCAATGCCCAGGGAATGACTCTGTCGTGCTCGACGTACCTCACGCGCTTTTCGTCGAAAATGCTTTTGATCGATGCGGCCGGAGCGACGGCCTGAAGGGCGGGGATGATCGAATAACGGACCATCGGCTCAAGGAAGCCTGCCTTGAGAAGCATCTCCTTGTCGGCCACAGTCGGGGCGGACGTGAATTGAATGATTACTGGAATTAACGCCTTGTCATCTTTCAGCAGCGGAGTCAGGTTGGTCGAAACGCCTGCGCGATGCTCTTTAACTGGTGCTGCGTTCGATACGTATGCAAACTGCGGCGCCGCAACGAGTGCGACCAGCAGAAGGATGGCGACCTTCATTCTTTTCATACCCGGTTCCCCTTTTGGTGTTATCACGCGTCTCGCGAGGAGTCAGTCAAGAAAAGACAGGAATCCCCCGCGGAAACTGATGGAGTTGAAGGATTGTAGCCGGGCCAAGCAAGATTGCCTACCCCTTTGTAGCGTGTCCCCCAAATTCTTTTCGCAGCGAAGCAACCACTTTCATCGCCGGCGAATCGGGCTTTCTGGATGCAAAACGGGCATACAGGGCGGCCGATATGACTGGAGCAGGCACAGCAAGTCGAACGGCCTCGTTAACGGTCCACCGGCCCTCGCCAGAGTCTTCAGCCCATCCTTTTACTTCACTTAACTGTGGGTCTTGCTCCAAAGCCCTGACCAGCAGGTCAAGAAGCCAGGACCGCACCACCGATCCATAGCGCCAAGCGGAAAGCGCTGCGGGTATGTCTATCCCCAGCTCACTCGCTGCAAGAAGCTCATATCCCTCGCCGAACGCTTGCATCATTCCGTACTCGACACCGTTGTGAACCATTTTTGTGAAGTGGCCCGCACCGCTCGGTCCGCAGTGCACGAACCCCCCAGGCGGGGCCAGAGAATCGAAGATTGGTTGAAGCCTTTCAACATCCGCCTCTTCTCCGCCCACCATCAAGCAGTAACCCTCCTCGAGTCCCCAGATACCACCGCTCACTCCCGCATCGATGAAACCGACTCCCTTTTGACGCGCGGCCTTGGACCGGACGATCGACTCGTGATAGTTCGAATTGCCACCGTCGACCAAGGTGTCCCCTGGCTCGAGAAGAAGCATGAGCTGGTCGAATGTCGCGGCCGTGGGGTCTCCAGCGGGAAGCATCGTCCAAACCACTCGCGGAGGCTCTAGTACCGAGGCGAGCTCTTCCAGAGAGGCCACGTCCCCGCTGCTACGCGAGTAGCCGACAACTTCGTGGCCGTCGCGCCTCAGCCGCTCGGCCATGTTGCCACCCATGCGCCCAAGCCCGACAATGCCGAGCTTCACTTAGAGCGCCGAAGTTTCATGCGTCGAGTGGATTGATCTTCTCTGAATCGATTCCGTACTTCTCGATCGCCGCTTCAACCTTCTCGGGCTTGAGGTCACCGGAACTTGCGAGAGCCCACAGGGCAGCAACCACAATGTGCTCCGCGTCCATCTCGAAGTGCCTGCGGAGGTTCTCTCTAGTGTCGCTTCGCCCGTAACCGTCGGTCCCGAGGGAGTAGTAGGCATTCGGGACCCAGCGCGAAATCTGGTCGGGGACGCTTCTTATCCAATCCCCGGCCGCAATTACCGGCCCCTCGGCTCCGTTCAAGGTTCTCGTGACGTAGGGGATTCGCGGAGCTTCTGTGGGGTGCAAACGGTTCCACCTCTCCGCGTCCAGGGCCTCTTCCCGCAGAGCCTTGTAGCTGGTTGCACTCCAAACATCCGTCGAGACTTCGTGCTCGGTTTCGAGAAGCTCTTGGGCTCGAAGAACTTGCGTCGCCAGAACCGAGCCGCTGCCGATCAGTTGAACCCGGTGGGCCGCCTTCTTCTTCTTCGACCCTTTGAATAGATACAACCCACTCAGGATTCCTTCGTCGACGTCCTTGGGTTTGGCCGCCATCACATAGTTCTCGTTGTAGAGGGTGAGGTAGTAAAAGATGTCCTCGCCCCCCTTGATCATTCGGTCGAGACCCTCCCTGACGATTGTCGCGGTCTCATATGCAAAGGCGGGGTCGTACGTCTTGACGTTTGGAACAACCGAGGCAAGAAGGTGCGAGTGACCATCCTCATGCTGAAGCCCCTCGCCGTTGAGACTCGTCCGGCCGGCCGTACATCCCAGAAGGAATCCGCGCCCGCGTGCATCGCCGAATGCCCAGATCAAATCGCCGATTCGCTGGAACCCGAACATCGAATAGAACATGAAGAACGGAATCATGTGTTCGCCATGCGTGGCATAGGACGTGCCGGCAGCGGTGAAGGAGGCCATGGACCCGGCCTCGGTGATTCCCTCTTCGAGGACCTGCCCGCTCCGTGACTCTTTGTACGAAAGGAGCATGGCGTGGTCGACCGGCTCGTACTTCTGGCCGGTATGCGCGTAGATCTTGAAGTCGTTGATCAAAGGCTCGATGCCGAACGTCCTGCCTTCGTCGGGGATGATCGGAACGATTCGCTCGCCCGACTCTTTGTCCCTCATCAAGTCCCTGAGAAGCCCGACGAACGCCATCGTCGTTGAGACCTCCCGCTTCTGCTGCTCTGTTCCCGTTTCGAACACGTCGTAGATCTTGTCGCCGGGGAGAACCAGAGGCTTCGGCTTGACTCTCCTCTCCGGAAGGAAGCCTCCAAGTCTTCTCCTGCTCTCCTTCATGTACTGCACTTCGTCTGAGTCTTCTCCCGGATGGAAGAAGGGCAGCTCTTCGCCGGTGATCTTCTTTTCGGAAACCTCGATGTTCAGCCGCTCGGCAAAACGCTTGAACTCTTCCTCGTTCATCTTCTTAATTTGGTGAGTCGCGTTGCGCGCTTCGAACTCTTTGCCGAGCGCCCACCCCTTGACCGTTTTGGCAAGGATCACAACCGGCCTGTCGCGCAGCTCGGTGGCGGCCTGGTACGCAGCGAAGACCTTCCTGTAGTCGTGGCCCCCGCGCTTCAAACGCCAAAGGTCGTCGTCCGACAGATGCGACACCATGTTCTTCAGACGCGGGTCGGGTCCGAAGAAGTGGTCCCGAATGTAAGAGCCCGACTCGACGGCGTATCTCTGAAACTCACCGTCGAGGGTGGTGTTCATCTTGTTGACGAGAATGCCCTCATGGTCCCTTGCAAGAAGGTCGTCCCACTCGCGTCCCCAGACGACCTTGATCACGTGCCAGCCGGCCCCCCTGAACAAAGACTCGAGCTGCTGGATGATCTTGCCGTTGCCTCTGACCGGCCCGTCTAGCC
>DATLOJ010000127.1:0-22675 GCA_035536315.1 Actinomycetota bacterium
GGCATCGGCTTGGTGAAGTTGCAGTCGGGGTAGTTGGTGCACCCGTAGAACTTCCCGCGCTTGCCGAGCTTGATAACGAGCATGTGGCCACAGTCGGGACACTCTTCATCGGTGGCTTGAGTCGTCACCTCTTCTTTCGGAACCTCGCCGGCTTTGTTCAGCCTGTCCTGAAGCGGGATGTAGAACGAGCCAACGATCGGGTCGTAAGCAAGGTTGCCTTCCGCGACTTCATCGAGACGCTCCTCCATGTCGGAGGTGAACTGATAGTCCATGAAGTGATCGCCGAAGTAGCGCACCAAAAAGTCGGTCGTCACTTCTCCCGTGTCGGTTGCGAAGAACCGTCTGTTTTCCAGCCTTGTGAAGTCCCGCCGCTCCTCGGCAATTGTCGCCATGATCGATGCATAGGTCGACGGCCTGCCGATTCCCCTGGTCTCGAGCTCCTTGATCAGGGACGCTTCTGTGTAACGGGGAGGGGGCTGTGTGAAGTGCTGGTCCGGCCTCAGCTCCTCGAGGTCAAGGGCCTGCTCCTTCTCGAGGGCCGGAAGGCGCTTCTCGTCGTCTTCCTCCTCATCGTCCTTGCCTTCGAGGTAAAGACGCATGTAGCCGTCGAACTTGATCGTCGATCCGGTAGCTCTGAATAGATGGACGGGACCTTGTGCGGGTGTCGCCGCGACGTCGACCGACACCTGATCGAAGATGGCGGGTGACATCAAGGATGCGAGAGCTCTTTTCCAGATCAGGTCGTAGACCTTCTGTAACGCCGCTGCGTCCCGGCCCCCGTATTCGCGGATGGCCGCACTGACCTCCGCAAGGGGCCTGTCGATTTCAGAGGGGCGGATGCACTCGTGCGCCTCCTGCGCGCCCTTGGCCTTCTTGTCGTGTGCTTTGTACCGGCCGTGCCAGTACCCGTCGCCGAAGTCCTTCTTGATCAAGGAGGCAGCCTGGCCCACGGCCTCTGCGCTCATGGTCGTCGAGTCGGTGCGCATGTAAGTGATGAACCCGCCCTCGTACAAACGCTGGGCCACGTTCATCGCGCGCCTCGCCCCCATGCTCAGCTTGCGAGAGGCCTCCTGCTGGAAAGTCGACGTAATAAAAGGGGGGCCCGGCGTCCGGGCAACTTCCTTCGTACGCACGTCGCTGACGCTCCAGGTGGCGCCGTCGAGTGCGGCCTTGATTGCGTCTGCTCTGGCGGCGTCCGGGATCCGGCTTTCGACGTCGGGTGAGTCCTTGGCGATCTTCACCGGCACTTTCTGGTCACCGATCTGGACTAAAGTCGCGGTGAACCTCTCTTCACGCTCTGTGCTTACGAGTGCCTCGAGGGTCCAGTACTCCACCGCGACGAACGCCTTGATCTCACGCTCGCGCTCCACAACCAGCCGCAGCGCCGGACTCTGGACTCGCCCTGCCGACAGGCCGTAGCGAATCTTCTGCCAGAGCAGCTGAGAAACCGGGTACCCGACCAAACGGTCGATGGCCCTGCGGGCCTGCTGCGCATCTACAAGTCTTTCGTCGATCTTGCGCGGATGCTCGATAGCCTCGGATACGGCTTTCTTGGTTATCTCCGTGAACGTTATGCGCTGCTGCTTCTCCTCCGGAATCTTGCAGGCCTCGGTCACATGCCATGCAATTGCTTCACCCTCGCGGTCGAAGTCAGTTGCGAGGTAAACGGCGTCCGCGCGCTTCGCTTCCTTCTCGATCGCCTTTATTACCTTCTGCTTGTCCTCATTGATCACGTACTCGACGGAAAACCCGTTTTCGACATCGATGCCAAGACTCTTAGGAGGCAGATCTCGGACGTGGCCAACGGACGCGAGGACTTTGAATTCCTTGCCGAGATATTTCTCGATCGTCTTCGCCTTTGCCGGCGACTCGACGATCACGAGGTTTGTCGCCACGATTGCAGTATTCCCTTCCGCTTCCCATCCGGTCAGCGATTGCGCAGAGTGAGCCTCATTTCGCGTTCTGTCAAGCAGCGCCCATTTCTTCAAAGTTCAAAAAGCGTTGCTCTTTGCGCTCCGTGCACCCGTACAATTCGCCCGCATGGAACAACTACTCGACGCGTTAAAAGAGTGGATCGTCGCCTACGTTGGAGACGCCGGCTACTGGGCCGTCTTCATCCTCATGGCGCTGGAATCCGCGTGCATTCCGCTACCGAGCGAGGTAACGATGCCCGTGGCCGGACTACTCGCCGCGGAGGGAAAGATGTCTTTCTTCTGGGCCGGAATGATCGGTGCGTTCGCCAACTTAGCCGGGTCGTGGGCCGCTTACGCAGTTGGAAGGTCGGGCGGCCGCACTCTGCTCGAGCGCTACGGCAAGTACGTCCTAATAAAGCAACACGACATCGAGCGGGCAGACAAATGGTTCGAGAAATACGGGGATGCCGCAGTCTTCTTCTCGCGCCTTCTGCCTGTCGTAAGAACATTCATCTCTCTCCCCGCCGGTGTCGCGCGCATGCCGCTCATCAAGTTTTCCGTCCTCACGTTTCTGGGCTGTCTCCCCTGGTCTTTCGCGCTGCTCTGGGCCGGCTACGTGCTAGGCGAGCATTGGGAAACGATCCTTCCCTACACGGAGCCGATCGCTTATGTGATCGGAGGATTGATTCTCATCGTCGTCGTGATTTGGTACGTGCGTAAGATCAGAAAGGCCCGGGCCGCCGGATCTGCTCAAGAGGAAGAGGCAAGCCCAACGTCGTCGGCGACCGACTGAATTCCCTCGATTCCAATTCGAAGGAAATCATCTAGCGGGATTCCGATCTTCTCCCCACTTGCAAAGATCTCCTCGCGTTCGACCCCAGGCGCGAACGATTTCTCCTTCAGCTTCTTCTTGCATGACGAAACCTTCATCCCTGCGCTCTTCTCTGGCCTGACCAGGGCGCACGCGACGAGAAACCCCGCAACTGCATCTGCCTGAACGATGGCCTGAGACATCAGGTCCGTTCGGTACTCCTCATGCGCATGGGCGAGCACCGCGTTGACGATCGACGGGTCGACCTCGGCCTCTCTGAGCCACTCCGCAGCCACGAATGCATGGCGGCTGAGGTCGTTGTGGGTCGTTTCCATGTCCAGGTCATGAAACAGACCCGCGAGTCCCCACGGATCCTCGTCTTCGCCAAGGTGTCTCGCCAGGCTTCGCATCACCCCCTCGACGGTCACAAGGTGGCGAATGGTGGTCTCTTTCGTGCTCTTGCGGCGCACGAGATCGAAGGCGGCCTCCCTATCCATGCGAACCACTCACCTCCCCGACTTCAAGTTTCTCCAGGCGCGCCGATAATAGAAGGGTCATGGGCATCTTCAAGAAGTTCGGTGAGCGCCTCAGTGAGACACCGGAGCAGCTTCAGGCTCAAGAAGTCAGGGTGTGGTGTAGCGAGATCGAGGCCGTCGACCAGATCGCGGTTTGCCGGGCCCGGTCGCGCAGGCGAGTTGCGGGGGTGGTCGAAAGCATCAAAGTCGTCCCGAGGCAGGACACCTCGATACTCGAGGTACAGATTTACGACGGGACCGACAGGATCACCGGGGTTTGGTTCGGCAGACGCAAGATCCCCGGCGTCGACCTTGGACAGCGGCTGATTCTCGAGGGCACCGTGGCAATCTTCCACGGCGAAACCCTTCAGATCATCAACCCCTCTTACGAGCTCCTCGCCTCCTAGCGGGCCCCCGGCCCGCACCCCGCTAACCGACGATTCGGTCCGATCCGCCCACAACTCCGGAGAGCAGCTCTTCGAGTTCGCCCTGAGTATCGGGCGTAGACAGCGCAAGGATTTCGTCGCCCACCATCATGGGGGTCTCCTCCCTGGGAGCGATCACGTGCCCGCTTCGAACGATGGCAACAAGCGCGCAGTCCCGTGGAAGGGTCAGGTCTCCAATAACTTTCCCCACCGCCGGCGAGGCTTCGTCAAGCTTGAACTCGACGAGAAGCACACGGCCTTGCTCCAGCCGCAGCAAGGTCACCAGGTCTCCGACGGTGACCGCTTCGTCGACCAGCGATGCGAGCAGGTGCGGAGGGCTGACCGGGACATCGACACCCCATGACTCGTTGAACAGCCACTCGTTGGCGGGGTGGTTCACTCTTGCCAAAACGCGCGGAATTCCGAACTCCTGCTTGGCCAAGAGCGACGTAACGACGTTGTCCTCGTCGTCTCCCGTGGCCGCGACCATGACGTCACAGGTCTCGAGGCCCACTCCCCTCAGGTCGTACGGCTCGCAGGCGTCGGCATGAATCCAGGTGCAGGGCAGATCGGTTTTGTGCTGCTCGATGAGCTTCTGATCCATCTCGATTAGCAGCACCTCATGGCCTCTGTTCAGAAGGTCGCGAGTCACGAACCTTCCTACTTTGCCGGCTCCCGCAACTGCGACTCTCACAGGTCCTCCTCGGGTTTCTGCAACGTGGCATCGAACTGAGGCAAGAACGAACGCAGCACGGATAGGTGGATGAAGTCGCCCTCTTGAACAAGAGTCTTTGCGTCGGCGACCAGGGATTCGCCGAAGCGAGTGAGCGCAGCTACCTGGATCTTGCCGGGCAGGTTGAGATCGAACACCGGCTTTCCCACAAGGTGCTCGGGGGCCTGAACCCCCACGACTACGACCTCTCCCGACCCCACCGTCCACTCGACCGATTCCGATGCTGGAAGTACATGAGCCAGGATCTGATCGGTGGTCCAGGCCACTATCGCGACGGTGGAGATCCCGAGCCGTTCGTAGATGGCAGCCCTTCTGGGGTCGTAGATGCGCGCCGCCACATTGGGCACCTGGTAGTACTCCTTGGCAACCCGGGCCGAGACGATGTTCGAGTTGTCTCCGTTCGTCACCGCTATGAAGATCTGTGCGTCCTTTATCCCCGCCTCCTCCAGAATCACGCGGTCGAACCCAAGGCCCACCAGGCTCTTGCCGGAGAAATCGGGATGCAGCCTCTTAACAAAGGAGGCCGAGTCCTTGTCGATCACGGCGACGGTGAAGCCTCTCTTACCCAGGCTGGACGCGAGCTCGGCCCCCACGCGTCCACAGCCGACTATCACTGCATGCATTGCGTAGACGATACAACCCGCCCGCAGTTCCTTCGAAACTTTATGCTCCACCCATGAACCGGTTAATCAAAAGGATCCTGGTCGGCAAGCCCGTCTCGACCCATCAGGAGGGACACCACCGGCTCCCCAAGACGGTTGCTCTGGCGGTGTTCTCATCAGATGCGTTGTCGTCCTCGGCCTACGCGACGGACGAGATCCTGCTTGCCCTCATTCTGGCCGGAACTGCGGCGATCAGCTTCGCCCTGCCCATCGGCATTGCGGTAACCGCCGTCTTGATCATCGTCATCACCTCCTATCGACAGACGGTCAGGGCCTATCCGCAAGGAGGCGGCGCATACCGGGTTGCTCACGAAAACCTTGGCCCGGCCCCCGGGCTCATCGCGGCGTCTTCACTTCTCATCGACTATGTGCTCACGGTCTCGGTCTCAGTTGCAGCAGGTGTTGCCGCAATCGGCGCGGCGTTTCCTGCCGCCAAGGACCACCGGGTGGCGTTTGCGCTGGGCCTTGTGGGTTTCATCACCTTTTTGAACCTGCGCGGGTTGAAGGAATCGGGGAGTGTCTTCGCGGTCCCCACTTACGGCTTTCTGGTCACGATGGGAGTGATGATCACGTGGGGGGTTTACAAGGTCCTGACCGGCAACGTGACGCACGTTGTCGACCACGCCCCGAGTACTGCGGCTCAGTCGGTCTCACTTTTCTTGATTCTCAAAGCGTTCGCACAGGGTTCGACGGCCCTGACCGGCGTCGAAGCGATATCTGACGGCGTTCCTGCATTCAGGAAGCCGGAGTCGAAGAACGCAGCAACAACTCTGGGCATTCTCGGAATTCTTCTGACCTTCTTATTTCTTGGGATTACCTACCTTGCGCACGAGGTCGGCGTCGACGCGCATTCGATTCACGACGGCAAGACCGTCACGTCTCAGATTGCCGGCTCCGTATTCGGGATAGCGACGCCCATGTTCTACGCGGTGCAGTCGTTCACCGCTCTGATCCTGATTCTTGCGGCCAACACTGCGTACGCCGACTTCCCGAGGCTCGCTTCGATACTCGCCAGGGACAGGTATCTGCCGCGTGCTCTGCAGAACAGAGGCGACCGCCTTGCCTTTTCGAACGGGATCATGATCTTGTCGATCGCCGCGGGAGCCATCCTCTGGCATTTCAAGGCCAACCACATCCACATCATTCCGCTGTACGTCGTGGGTGTTTTCACCAGCTTCACTCTTTCGCAGGGCGGGATGGTCGTGAGAGCGTTCCGCCGGAAGAAGCGTGCGGAGCGGCTCGGGCGCGATCAGGACAAAGGATGGAGGTTCAAAGCACTAGTAAGCGGAATCGGTGCGCTCACTACGTTCCTCGTTCTCATCATCGTCGCCTCGACCAAATTCCTGGACGGGGCCTGGCTGATCATCTGTCTAATACCGGCACTTGCGTTCATCTTGTCGCGAGTCAAGAAGCATTACGAGCTTGTGTCCGAGGAGCTCCGGGGCGACAAAGAGAAGGTAAAGATCAGGACCAACCGCGTTGTTCTTGTGGTTACGCGTTTTCGCGGAAGCACCAAGGCGATGGCGTTCGCCCGGGCGATTGGACCAAAGGACATAAGGGCGGTGGGCTTTCGAGTTCCGGCCGTACGCAAGATGGATCTCATCAACCGCTGGGACACAATGGGAATCCGCACCCCGTTGGAAGAAGTGGGCTCCCGCGTCAAGGACCTGGTAAACGAGGTCAAGTCGATGAACCCGTCAGAGCAAAACCCGGTCACGGTGATCCTTCCAGACCCTCAGTACAAGGGGTGGCTGATCCAACTGTTCAAAAGCACGCTGATGCTGAGGCTAAAGAGAGCCTTTCTAGTCCAGGACGGTGTGGTGGTTGTGTCGGTTCCCTTCCAGCCCGACGTGGAGCCGGAGCCGAAGAGGCTTCAGGCGCCGGCGCGATTGGTGATGATCGTCGTCGTCTCGGCCATTCACAAGGCCACTCTGCGAGCGCTCGAGTACGCGGAGGCTCTTAACCCGTCGGAGCTAAAGGCAATGACAATTCAGACGGACTCGGGGGAAGCCGCGATGCTGACGGAGCAGTGGCAAGACTGGAGGATCACCGTCCCCCTGGAGATCGTGGACTCTCCCTACCGAGGTCTGATCGAACCCTTGCTCAGAGAAGTTCGCGAGCACCGGCCCAACCCCAACGACGCGATCGGGGTTGTTGTGCCCGAGTACGTGGTCAGTAAGTGGTGGCAGCACGTCCTGCACAACCAGACTGCGCTGCTCATCAAGACGGCGCTGCTATTCGAACCGAACGTCGTTGTCATCAACGTTCCCTACCGAATCGGAGACAAGAAGAGGCGGCGCGCTCTGGACACAAGGGCTCGCGAAGACCAGAAGGAGCCTGCGAAAGTCTCCTAAGCCGCCTGCTCGACCTTCTTCGCAGGTTCCGATGGAGGCTCCTGCTCCATGTCTTCGGTCTTGCGGCTCTTCGACACGTAGAACGCCCCGGCAAGAATCACCAGCCCGACCAGAACGATGCCGACTCTGAACGGCATGTTTGGCCTCTGGTTCACCAAAACGACAACCGGCACCGCTACCAGGAGCGCGACGAGATTCATGACCTTGATCAGTGGGTTGAGGGCCGGGCCCGCTGTGTCCTTGAACGGGTCGCCGACTGTGTCGCCGATGACGCTGGCGGTGTGACTGTCCGAGCCCTTCCCGCCGTAAGCGCCGTCCTCGATGAACTTCTTGGCGTTGTCCCACGCGCCACCGGAGTTGGAGAGCATGACTGCGAGAAGCTGGCCACAAAGAATCACTCCACCGAGGAAGGCGCCGAGCGCCTCGGCGCCGAGCGCGAACCCGACGACGATAGGCGTGACAACCGCGATAAGGCCCGGAGTCGCGAGCTCGGCAAGCGATGCCTTCGTCACGATGTCCACGACCCTGGCGTAATCGGGCTTGACTGTTCCTTCCATGATTCCCGGGTCACGGAACTGCCTGCGAACTTCCTGCACCACCGAGAAGGCCGTCCGCCCAACCGCCCTGATCGTCAGCGACGAGAACATGAACGGAACCGCGCCGCCGATCAGAAGGCCGATGAGAACCTCGGGCCGGTCGATGCGAATAGAGAAGTCCTCGAATATGCGCACGCCGGTGCCGATGATGGCGTCGCGGAACGAACCGAACAGCGACGTGGCTGCGATAACCGCAGTCGCAATAGCCAACCCTTTTGTGATTGCTTTCGTGGTGTTTCCGACCGCGTCGAGGCTGGTCATGATCTCGTCGGCCCGGCCCCCGAGTCCACCGGACATCTCTGCGACTCCGTGGGCGTTGTCTGAGATCGGGCCGAAGGTATCCATCGAAACGATTACTCCGACCGTCGTCAGCATGCCCATACCGGTGAGGGCGATCATGTAAAGAGCTTTTGCCTCGTCGCCTCCGCCGAGAAGAAGCGCACCGACGATTGCACCGGCGATGGCCAGGATCGACCAGACGGTCGATTCGAGACCGACGGCAAAGCCGGAGATGATCGTCGTTGCGGGCCCGGTCTGAGTCGATCTTGCGATCTCTCTAACCGGAGCGCGCTCGGTGGAGGTGTAGTACTCGGTGAGGTAGTGGATCACTGCTGCGAGCACGAGCCCGATCAGAACCGCCCATGCGGGAGCCCAGTCGACCTCGCCTCCGGGCCGGAAGTAAACGTATGTCAGGCCGAAGACGAGAACAGCCGACAGCACTGCCGACGAGAAGAAACCTCGGTTGATCGATTTCATTCCGCTCTCGCCTTCCTTGCGGGGCGAGACCATGTAGATGCCGAAGATCGAAGTGATGACTCCAATGGCGCGAACGAGCAGCGGGAACATCACGCCGATTGCCGCGCCACGGGGGCCAAGGGCGCCGTAAGCGGTGAAACCAAGAATCAACGAAGCAACAAGGGTGACCTCGTAAGACTCGAAGATGTCGGCGGCCATACCCGCGCAGTCGCCGACGTTGTCGCCGACGTTGTCTGCGATGGTGGCGGCGTTGCGAGGGTCGTCCTCGGGGATGTTCTGCTCGATCTTGCCGACGAGGTCTGCGCCAACGTCTGCGGCCTTGGTGAAGATTCCTCCACCGACCCGCATGAACATGGCAAGCAGGGCGCCACCGAATCCAAACCCGACCAGGACGGTAGTTGCGTCACCTTTGAAGATAAGAAAGATCGCGGCAGCTCCGAGGAGTCCGAGACCGACGGTGAACATTCCACACACGCCACCAGCCCTGAACGCAATCGTCAGGGCCTTCTTCGAGGACTCCTGGGCTGCGTTGGCGACGCGAACGTTCGCACGCACAGCGGTGGTCATCCCGATGAATCCGATCGCTGCGCTGAAACCTGCGCCCAGAAGGAACGCAATCGAGCGGGCGACCTTGATGATGGTCTCGTCGGCTTTCACCGCGCCTGCCGGGAGGAAGAAAAGGCCAATAGTGAGAAGGATCACGAAAAGGGACAAAGTCGAGAATTGTCTTCTGAGGTATGCGTTCGAGCCTTCCTGGATCGCCCGAGAGATTTCCTTCATCTTTTCGGTTCCCTCCGGCGCAGAAAGAACCTGCGCCCGCAGGTAAAAGGCGACGCCCAGCGCGAGAACTGAGATTGCGAGGATGACCCACAGGGCCGTCTCCTCGAGCGAGTTGAGCGTCACATCGAGCGACTTACCTTCTGCAGCCAGCGCGAGTGTGGACATGCGAGCTAGACCTCCCGTTTCATATGTCGGAAATTTCGGGGCTGAACAAGGGGCCCCGGGGCCCAAAGCCCGGCGGGATTATGCCACCTTCTGACTGGGTGTCCCGGCTGGATCGGTCCGGGACCATGTGAAGGGCTTAGGGCTAGGAGCTGCCCTTGGCAGCTTCCTCGACCGTGTCGTAGATGGGGAAGACCTTCGTGAGGCCGGTGATCCGGAAGATCTTCAGGATCTTCTCCTTGGTGCAGACAACCGAAAGGGTTCCCTCGTGCATCTTCACGCGCTTCAGGCCCGCTACGAGAACCCCGAGGCCGGTCGAATCGAGGAAATCGACCCCTTCGAGACTGACAATGATGTTGTGCTCACCCTGATCGACGAGATCGATGAGCTTTTCTCTGATCTTGGGGGCCGTAAATACGTCCACCTCACCGCTTACCTTGAGAAGTGAGGCATCCCCGGCCTTTTCAACCTCGACATTCAGATCCATGACTCAAGTTCCCCTCTCAAAAGACTTCGCAAGCTATTACCCAAACGAGACGGGGGACATTCTACTGATCGCTGGAGCGTTGAATTACCGTGCCTGAATTGGCCCTGGTTTGAGGTTCTGGCGTCTGGCGTAAACAATAGGGGCGATGTCTAGAAAGGTTCGCTTCGCCATAGCCCTGCTCGCCGTCGTTTTCGTCGCGGTCAGTTGCAAGGACGGGGCACCCATTATCGGCAAGAAGAAGCAGGACTCGACCAAGGCCCACATCCAAATCGTCCAGGTCCTAGCCGCAGACACAAATGACCGGCCCGAAGCGGCAGACAAGGCCAATCAGGAGAGTCAGAAGATCAAGCAGGCCCTCGATCGTTATTACCAGGCGGCATTTCTCGATCCGGGGAAGCAGCTCGACTTAAATCCGCACTTCACTGCGGAAGCCCAACCGGGCCTGCCCCCGAACGTCGGAGCACTTGCTCTTGGCGACATCGCTCCCAAGCTCGAGCGAGTCGTTCCCAAGAAGCAGGAAGCAACGAAGGTAAGCTTTCTGATCGAGGAGGACCTGAGTGCTCCCGTTGCCATTGCGACGGTTCTGTTCGAAGCTACGGGTGAGGCCAAGGAAAAGGCCGACGGCCCGGTCGCCATCACCCACAACGCCACTTTCTGGTTCCAGCCCGAAGGTGACGGCTACAAGATCTCTGCGTACACAGTCGAGCTAAAAGCCGACACCGAGACGAAGAAGGCAGCGTTTGGTGTTCCGGCCGGCGAACTATCGGGAGGACGGCTATGAACCAGCGAATTGCCGGTCCAGGAAGGGACATCACTGCGGTTCAGCGGCGGCGCCGGCGGCATCTGGTGATCGTTTCCCTCTTCATGCTCTGGGGCCTCGTCTTCTCGGCCGGGTACTGGCTCGCAGAGCCGTTCAAGGCGGACGCAGCGCAAGAGGCCGTGGGGATTCACAAGGTGCAGGGCGCGTCCTGGAAGCCCGAGCTCGGACAGCCGCTGTTCATCGCGGTTCTCGGGAGCGACGCCCGCAAAGGGCCGATCGACGGCGGCGGCGGGCGGTGCGACGCCATCCATATCGTCGCTATCAATCCGCAACAGAAGGCCGGAACGATTCTCAACTTCCCGCGCGACTCCTGGGTGAACATTCCGGGCCACGGAACCCAAAAGATCAACTCGGCCTGCTCGTCGGGGGGAGGGCCACTGATGGTGGAAACCCTCAAGAACCTAACGGGTATTCCCATCCAGTACTACGTGATTACCGAGTTCAGCCACTTCATGGACATGGTCAATGAGCTCGGAGGAGTCGATGTGGTGATCCCGTACGCGATGAACGACACACCCTCGGCTGCGTTTTTCCCCGCCGGCCCCCGGCACCTCACAGGAGGAGAAGCCCTGGCCTTCAGCCGCAACCGCAAGGGCACTCCCAACGGAGACTTTTCGAGGACTGAGAACCAGGGCGCCCTTCTAATCGCATCGCTCGCGAAGTTCAGAGCAGAAACTGCCGATCCGCATCGGATGTTCGACTTCATCAAAATCGCACGCCGGCACGCCGCCATAAGCGTCCCCGTGCCCGAGCTCGTCAAGCTGGGCCTTCTCGCCCGGGACATCGATCCTGGGAGCGTCCTGAACCACAACATTCCCGGGTCGACCGGTTCGGCGGGTGGAGCCAGCGTCGTGCACCTGTCACCCGGGGACGCCTACGCACGAGTCGCAGACGACGCTATCTATTAGAGCGCTAACTTCAACTAACGCATGAGCAACGTTCTCTTGTACGGGGGTTTCATCGTCTTCGTTCTGACGATGCTGCTCCTGGACCTCAAGGTGTTCCACTCAGAGGCCAAGACACCGACTACGAAGGCATCGGCAAGCTGGGTGGCTGTTTGGGTTGGCCTCGCCGTCGTTTTCGGCGTGATCCTGTACTTCTGGAAGGGCGGCACGAGCGCGGGCCTCTACTTCACCGGGTACCTGATCGAGTACTCGCTGTCCGTCGACAACATGTTCGTCTTCATCGTCATATTCACCTACTTCAGAGTCCCGCCGGCTTATCAGCACCAGGTTTTGTTCTACGGAATCCTCGGAGCAATCATCTTCCGCGGCATCTTCATCGCACTCGGCGTAACCCTGATTCAAAGCTTCTCTTGGGTGCTCTACGTTTTCGGCGCGCTTCTCATATTCACCGCATACCGAATAGCCAAGGGGACCGAGGACGTAGAACCCGAGGACAACCCCGTCCTAAAGATCTTCCGGCGCTACTTCAGAACGACGACTAAGTACTACGGTCAGAAGCTGTTCACGGTAGAGAACGGGAAGCGGCTTGCGACGCCGCTGTTCGTTGTTCTTTTGATCATCGAGACCACCGATATCTTCTTTGCGATCGATTCGATCCCGGCGATCCTTGGGATCTTTCCCAACCCGCGCGACCCGGATCCGTTCATCGTTCTGACGTCGAACGTCTTTGCGATCCTGGGGCTGAGAGCTCTTTACTTCCTTCTGGCCGGAAGCATGAGTAAGTTCCATCTTCTGAAGTACGGCCTGTCGATAATCCTCGGCTTCGTTGGAGTGAAGATGATCCTCGCAGGGTTTCCTCACGAGTCCCGTTTTCACTTCGAGATTCCGATTTATGCGTCACTGGGATTCATCATCGGAGTGCTGGCGATCACCGTGATCGCATCGCTCAAGTTTCCGCCCTCGGTAACGGAGGAGCATCTTCCGGCCCCCGATCCCACGATCACCCCACCGGAGTAACGCCCGGCTCTACTTTCCCCAGGTAGGAGCTCAAGACCGCAGGATCGTTACGCACCGACGCTGCACTGCCCTCGAGAGCAACGGCGCCGAGCTCCATCACGATCATCCGGTCCGACACCTTCGCTGCGGGCTTGACCAGCTTCTCCACCATCAAAATCGTCACGCCCTCCTGCTTGAGCTCGGCGATCAGGCCGAAGATCGAACGGGCTGCCAGGGGCGACAGGCCGAGGGTCGGCTCGTCCAGCAGCATCAGCTTGGGGCGTGCCATCAGCCCGCGCGCAATCGATAGCAGCTGCTGCTGTCCACCAGACAGGTTCCCTGCGGGCCGTTTTTTCAACACGTTCAGCTCCGGAAAGCGATCGAAAGCTTGTCCGATCGATCTCGAGACTCTGTTTCGATCCTTGCGGTAGTGGTACGCGCCCATCAGGAGGTTCTCCTCGACAGATTGGTCGGTGAACACCTGTCTGCCGGAAGGGACCGCCACGACTCCTCGCGGAACCAGCAAGTGGGGAGCCAGCCCACCGATCTCCTCACCCTGCAGGCGAACGTGTCCTGCCCGCGGCCTGAGGAGGCCCGCAATCGCTTTTAGAAGCGTGGACTTCCCGGCCCCGTTCGGACCCAGAATCGTTACGACCTCATGTTCGTCCACGCGAAGAGACACGTCGCGAAGAACGTCGAACCCCGGTAGGTACCCGGCCCGGAGGGCATCGACTTCGAGAAGGTTGTAGCTCATCGGGTTTGCTGCTCGGTCTCGTCCGGGGAGCCGAGGTACGCGTCGACGACCCGGCTGTTCAGACGAACCTCATCAGGGGTTCCGGTTGCGATGGTCCTTCCTTCGTCGAGAACCGTCACCCGGTCTGAAACCGACATGACCAGCTCTACGTGATGGTCGACGAGCAGAATTCCGACACCGCAGGCCGCAAGCCGCCGCAGCAGCTGAACGAGCTCCTTGACTTCTTGCTCATTCCTTCCCGCAGCGGGCTCGTCGAGAATCAAAAAGCGCGGCTCGCCCGCAAGAGCGCGAGCGATGTCGAGCCTGCGAAGCTGCCCATAGGAAAGTGATGCCGCTCCCTCAGCCGAGCGGTCCTCGAGCCCAACAGCGGCAAGAGCCTCCGCAGCACGGCGCTGCGCGCCACGGTCGTGTGCACGAGAAGACGGAAGCCGAAGAACGCACGCAATCGGACTCGCCGGCGATTCCCTGACGGCTCCGAGAGCCGCAAGCTCCAGCACCGAGAAGCTCGGCATCGTGTGAATCGATTGGAAAGTGCGTCCGACTCCGGCCCCCGCCACCAGATGGGGGGGGAGGCCGGAGAGACTCCTGCCGTCGATGCCCACCGTGCCCGCGTCGGGCTTCAACACTGCGGTGACGCAGTCGACCAGGGTCGTCTTCCCGCTTCCGTTCGGTCCTATCAGCGCGTGAATCTCTCCTGGCGTCACTTTCAGCGACACCTCGGAAAGGGCGCGCACCTCGCCGAAGCTCTTGCTGAGTCCCTCGATTGTCAGCAGCCCAGAAGCCGAGGCGGGCGTATGCGCGTCTGGCGCAGGATCCTTTTCTTCGGTCTTCTTCCAATTTGGCTGAAGCGACCCGAGTCCGTTCCTGCCCTTTCTGCGCGCGACTCCTGCTATCCCGTCTGGCATGAAGAACAGCGCCGCAAGAGCAAGGGGGCCGAGATAAAGAAGCTCGCGTCTGTCAACAAACGGCAGAATCAACGGGGGAGCCAACAGCATGATCGCCGCGGCCCCCGATCCCGTCGGCGAGGAGATTCCTCCCAGGATGCAAGCGGCAATAAGGGCCAGCGAAAGATTGAGATCGAAGAATGGCGGAGCAAGGAAGCCTTCCTTGTGGGCGAAGACAGCGCCGGCGAGGCCGCACATTCCGGCGGACAAACAGAAAACCCAAAGCTTGGCTCCGAAGACGCCGACGCCCGAGACTGCGGCCGTCACCTCTGAATCCTTGACCGCAGCGAGCGATCTGCCAATTCTGGATCGCTTCAGGTTGTCTGCGCCAATGAGCAACAAACAAAAGACCGCGGCCGCAACCCACACGTAGTCGGCGGGAATCAGCTCTGTTCCCAAGATGGAGATTGAGGGAACGTCGACAAGGCCGGAGTCACCGCCGGTGCCTTCGAGCTCGGAAACGACTCTTAGGAAGATGTATCCGCCCGCAATCGTCACGAGCGCAAGGAACTGGCCCCTGATCCGCAAAGCGGGTGCGCCCAGAAGCAAACCGGCAACTGCCGCAGCCGCGACTCCGGCAACGACGCACAGCACGATCGGAAGCCCTGACCTCGCCGCGAGCACACCGGATGTGTACGCACCAACACCCATCAGCGCTGCATGACCAAGGGAGACCTGGCCGCTGAGGCCGGTCAGTAGAGATAGAGCAACTGCAACGGTCGCAAGGATAAGAACGGTTCCCCACAGGTCGGCGAGCAGATGAAAGCGCATGAAAGCGGTGGCTCCCAGGACCGACGCCGACAGAAGAAGGGGGGCCGGGTTACGCGGCATAACGCGCCTCTTCCGATCGTGACGACGACAGGCCGCTGGGCTTGATAACCAGGATGGCGATCAGAAGAAGGAAGACGGCTGCATCTCGATAACCGGCCTGCAGCCACCCTGCCCCTGTCGACGCCTCCAATGCAGCCAGGCCCTGCTCGAATATTCCGAGGAGAATTCCGCCGAGCAGGGCCCCGCGAATTCTGCCGATGCCTCCAAGCACAGCGGCCGTGAAGCCCTTGAGAGTGAACACCCAGCCCAGCGACGCCGAGACAAACGTCACCGGCGCGATCAAGAGCCCCGCCAGAGTGCCTGCTGCCGCCGCAATCGCGAACGTAACGGCCATGATCCTTTCGGTGTTCACACCCATGAGCTCGGCAACGTCCCGCGATGAAGCGATTGCGCGGACCGCTCTGCCGTAGTGCGTGCGCGACATGGCGAAGTCCAGTACGACCGCCGCTGCGATCGCTATCCCGGCGATCCACAGGTACTGCACCGGGACCACGGCCCCGGCGGGCAGGTCGATTCCCCCCGTCCCGAAATTGAAAGGCGGCGGGTACGACCTCGACTCGAAGAGTGCTATTCCGGCCGCTCGCAAAACGGCCGCGAAGAGCACCACGCCGAGAAGCCACGTAAGCGATCCGGGCCTCTTGCGCAAGGGGAAAAACACGGATTTCTCGAGTGCGAGTCCAAGCAGAGCCCCAACCGCGACTGCAACAACTAGCGCCGCCACTGCAGACGCTCCGAAGGCAAGAGCCACGAACGACGCGAACACGCCGACCATCAGGACGTCGCCATGGGCGAAGTTCAACGTCCGGGTGACCATCCAGGTCAGGGAGATGCCAAGAGCGATCAGCGCGTACACGGCCCCCGTGCCGATCCCGGACACCAGAGCTTGAAGAACCAGCGTCATACGGGTCCCGGCGGGGGGCGGGGCGCGGTGTACTGCGTGAAGAACTCGACTGTCTCGGGGTTGGTCAGGACATCCTCGAGGACTCGCTCGGTGAGCTTCTGGCCCTCGGCTGTGTCGAGATACCGCTGCGGGACGTAAAACGCAGAGACCTGAGTCTTGTAGAACGCCGAGGCGCGCGTAAGGTCGGCCCCGGCCTCCACGTCGTAAACAACTGCGAGGTTCAGAAAGCGTCCGACCCTCGGTGCGCCAGTTTCTTCGGCCCCGCCTTTCGTCCTCAGGTCGTACTTACCGAGCAAACCTTCGTACGCGTCGATCCGGCGGAGTGCCTCTCCGACCTTGCGCGGGTCATCCGACTTCCCGGCCCTTACGGCCTCCGCAACGATGGACACCGCATCGAACGACCTCACCGCTGCAAGTGGGAAAGCGGCCACAAGAGTGCGCTGCTCCTCGATGGGCAGAAGCGTGAAGCGGTCGTGATAGTCCAGAAACCAGTCGCGTAAATCGGGCCCCATCCACTTCTCCTCCGCCAGAGTGGGACCCGCAGCGACGAAGCCGTCTGAGTTGCGGCCGGTCAGCGACCGAAAGGACGGATGCATTAGCAAGCCCGGCCCGGCGAGCTGCACGTCCCATCCGATGGTTCGAATCGCATTGACGAGCCTGGCGGATTCTGCCGGACCGGCCCAAACGATCACCGCTTGCGCGCCGGCCGCCTGAAGCGCCTGTGCAGGCTGCAAATAGTCGATCCCCTCCGACAGGCGGACGGTGGATGCGACGCGAGTACCTTTGCTCTCCAGAGCAGACGTCATCAATCCAATTCCACTGCCGGACCACGCGTCCCCGCTGCCCGCGGCGATGGAGACATCAGTGATTCCGCGCGTCGCTGTGAGCCAGTTCGCGAGAGCAGCGGCCTGCTTCTCCGATCCGGGTCCAAGCCGAAAGACACCGGCTTTGTTGCCGGAACGGCGGGAAGAGTCACCGATCGTTAGGACGGGCACTCCAGCCTCACGCGCGGGATCGCGCGAACCGCCGGCCTCCACAAGGTTCTCCGTCATCACGATCGCAGAGACGCCGGCACGCACAAGCTGCCCTACACGAGTCCTAAGCTCGGACGCGTTGGCGGCGGTTCGATATTCGATCTCGAGTGACGAGTCTCCCGGGGCCTTTCGGCGGTTGAGGCCTTCGGCCGCGAGAGTCGCTCCCTTGCGCAACTCCTCCTGTACCGCGGCGAACGATCCTCCGCTCCCAATCACGCCGATCCTCACCGAGTCGTCGCGGTTGCACCCGATTGAAACAGCAACGAGCACAACACACAGAGAAAGGGCGCCTCTCCTCAGAAACCTCAAGCGGGCTTCACCGAAACCATCGCGTAGTCGGAGAAGATGAAGTCGTTCGGCACACCGACTTGAAGCTCGGTCGCCTCCTTCGAAACGTCGAAGACAACCGGCCCCCGAACCGTCGCACCCGCCGGAAGTGGCTGAAACATGAAGAAGTTCGCTTCCGGCCCCCCCGCGATCCACAGGCCCGCGGTGGCCGGCGCGTCGGGGATGTAAAGGCTCGACGCCTGGTCTACGGCGAACACCCACGGCGCCTTGCGCGCGGCGGAAGACAGGTTGGTCACCTCCAGGTCGACGACCGCGTACTTTCCCTTCGGCGTTCGCGGAGGAAGTCCGAAATGCCCTGCGTCTACGTGCGTGAGGAACTGCACCCCGTGCACGCGCCATCTGAGGTCGACGACCCTCACGGGCCCGGGGGCCGGGAAGGTCCCTATTGAATAAGGGATCAGGGCAACTCCTTTCTTACGGTCGAAGAGCAAGCCGAGTGCGAAGAGCTGCCAGGCCTCCCGCTCCTTTTGCACGTCTGCCCTCGGGTCTTCGGCGAACGTGGCCGCTCCCCTGTCGAGCCTGAAAGCCCAGAGATCCTCCTTGCTATATGTCTCGTGGTTGCCTGCCGAGAATGCGAAGTCGTGAGTGACCATCGCAAAGGGCTCTCCCTTATCGAGCTCTCGCCTCACCGCGTCGCCGTCGGTGCTGCCGGCTCTGCGCGCTGCCTCGGCGTACATCATCAAAGAGTCGTAAACGACAGCCTGCGCGATCGGAAGGTTCGGCACCTTGGTGCCCTTGTACGCATTGATAGTGAAGCGGCGGTGGTAGCGGGCGAACCAGTTGGCACGCCACGAGCCTGGTGGGGCCCAGTTGTTGATGGTCTTGTGCGGCAGGACCGAGATAGTTCCCTCGGCTGCATCGCCGGCAAGTTCGACGTACTCGCCGACTGCGGCCTCGATCGGCACGGCAAGCACCGCGCCGAGCTTCAGGCTCTTGGCGGCCAGAGCGACATGCGCGGCTTCCCTGGCCAGGCTCCAAACGATCACGGCGTCCGGCTTGGACCCCTTCAGCGCGGCAACCTGCGTGGACATATCGGTGTCGCCGCGGTTGAACGACAGCGACTTGACCGGCGTCAGCCCTCTGAACTTCAGCTGGTCGCGGACCAGCCCGGCCCCCGGCTTTCCCAGGAAGTCGTCCTCGTACAGGACGGCTATGCGGCGGAGCCTCTTTACGTCGACGAGGTGGTGCACCAACGCTTCCGCCTGGATCCGGTCGTAGGGAACGAGCCTGTAGACGTACGGATTGTTGAGGTCGGCGATCTCACCGACCGGGGAAAGCGGCAGGAGGTTGATGAGCTTGCGTTGTTTGATCGCTGCCGTGTTTTGCTGCGTGGCGGTGAACACCTCGGGGCCGACAAGGACGTCGACCCCCGCGTTCAGCATGTTCTTCACGCCCTGATTGCCGAGGGCGGAGTCGGTCTCGAATAGGAGCTCTACTCTTCGTCCGTTGATCCCACCGGCCGCGTTGATGTCGTCGGCGGCCATCTGCCCGCCGTTTTTCATCCAGTCGGCGGCAAAGTCGAAGACTGAGAGCATGCCGATTCGGATTGGAGGCTCGGCCGCAGATAGCCCAGATGCAACGGTGCTCAGTGAGCTAAGGGAATGAGCCGCCACTGTCATTTGTGGCTGAGGAGTAGCCGCGGGGGCCACGCCGGACCATGCGGCAACCAGCACAACTAGTAATAAGATCCCGGCTGATGCCCGGCGGCGGTGCATATTCAGACATATTAAGCAGGGCGAACTCCGAAACTTTCGAGGAGCCTAAAGACTGAACCGACCTCTGCTGCGCCGGGTAGCTCTTGCCCTGGTAGCCGGCCTGCTGTTCGCCAACTTGAGCGCGCTGGGTGTTGCCTCCCAGTCGCCGGCCGTAGCCGTGACTCCGGAAGCGGCGGCCGCTCAGACCCCTGCCACTCCGGCCCCCGATGGCACGGCGGCACCCGACGGCACATCCAGCCCGACCGCGACCGCATCCCCAGGCGCGACCGCAACGACGACCGCGCCCAAAGCCAACAGCATCACCGACACCGAGTACGTCTCCGTCAGGATGGATGCGAACGGCGACCCCATAGATGTCGACATCAAGGAGTGGTACCGGATCCGCCGGGAGGGTGGCGGCGACGTGCACATCGAGGACCCGGGCGAGCTCAGCGATCCCAAGGGCCTGAGCGGCAAGAAGCCGCAGGTGAAGGACGGAGCGATGTCGTTCGATGTCGACGTCCCGGAGGCCGGCCATGCCGACGTGTACTTTTCGGGTCATCCCGAGAAGGCCCCGGGAGGCAAGTACGTCACTGCCGACGGGCCGCGCTCGCTGCCGCTCGGCGTGAGCATCAAGTACTACACCGGAGAGCCGGGGGCCGACGAAGCGACACGCCAGGTGAACGCGCGGGAGTTCGGCAGCCACCACGGCCCCTTCAAGCTGGTCATTACTCTGACGAACCTCACCAAGAGAACCGAGGAAGTCACCTACACCGACGTTCAAACGAAGCAGCAGGTGACCGCCATCGCTGAGGTTTCGACCCCGTTCAGTGTCAAGATCCCCGAGATCCAGTTCCCCGATGAGAAGTACGACGGCCTCAGCACTAACGGGATCATCGGAAGAAAGGGAGAGGACTCCGCGATCAGCTGGAGTCTGTACCTCGCACCGCCGGACTTTCCGAACGAGCAGCATGCGATTGTTGAGGGCAGAGCCAACGGACCGGGCATCCCGAAGATCGACGTGCAGGCACAGCCCGTCTACCCCGAACCGGTGGCAGAAGCACTGTCGTCTGCGGGGACCCAGTTCCAGAAGGGCCGGCGTTCCTTTTACTACGACGTTCTCAACCTGCTGCGCGAGAACCTGATCGCCCTCGGCGGGCTCTTCTCCGTTCTCGACGACACTTTCGCGAACCTCGCGCTTCCTTTGATCGGTCCGGAGAAGGGAAACCGCGACTCAGGCTCGTTCACCGACGCAAACCTTTTATGGGGAATGTGGACCGTTGCAAAAGGGACCGAGCAGCTTGCACGCGCGACCGACACCCTTTCCTATGCGGTGCACCTCACGCGCAACGGGGTGAAAGGTGAGATCGGATCGCTTCAGCTGCTGCGCGCATTCATCGGCAAGTCCACCGACCAGCCGGCACTGACTTCGTGTGTGCCTCCCGTCACCTGTTCACCGGAAGACCAGCTCAATCAGCTGCTCTCGGAAAGCATGTGGGCGAACCTCAAGGACCTCGAGATCATGCTGGGCGCGCCGGTCGATCCGGCCGTTCCGGGAGGACCCAAAGACCCGCGCCCCTATCTGCCCGAAGCTCCCGCGTCGCTTGCGACCAACGGAGCGGTCGCCGTCACTATCCTGAAGCTCAAGTTGGCGATCCTGGAGCACAACTTCTACTGCCTCGTGTACGAGGACCACAGCAACGAGTGCGCGTCGATCCTTGGCATCACTAACAAGCCGGGGGCCGAAGGGTGGGATAAATACGCAACCGTTAAATACCCGTTTGGGCAGCTCGAGATTGAAAAAGGCCTTCGCGTGATCGAAGACGAGGGCCTGGATCAGATCAGACAGGCGCTTGGGAACAGGGCCGCGACAAACTCCTTCATCTGGGGGACTCAGACGCTGGTCGAGGGGATCGAAGCGCTCGTCGATTCCTTCCACCAGCTCGGCGCGACCTGGCGGTACATCGCCGACTCCGTGCAGAACTTCGGAATCTTCGGAATCGACACTTCCCGCTCGATCCTTCAGCTCGACATAAATGCCATCGACATCGATACGGCTGCAAAGGCTGCCGCGCTGAAGCGCGCGCAGCAGGCATCGACCTTCATGGGCAAGCCGAAGGACGCACAGGGTCAGTTGGTGCTGAGCTTCTCGACCGACCCAGAGGAGGTTGACCGGAGGCCGAAAGAGCAAATAGCGGCCGCCGCCATCGCTGCGTTCGCGCTCGTGGTCGTTCTCGCATTGTTCGCACGATTCAGGTTGTTCTGGCTTTGATGCGCGCGCGTCCGGTCATTCTGTTATTGGTAATGCTTTTCTTCGCTTCTGCCTGCGCGGCCGGCATTCCGGGGGCCGACGATCAAGTTGCACAGACGGAACCTCCCCTGCTGGGCGGATCTCAAGAAGAAGGACAGGAAGCAGAGTCGACGGGAGCGGCACTGGGGGGCGGGCAGGAGGCTGTAACCGTGAGCGAGGCCGCTCCACCGGGCCTTCGCATGGTGAACATCAAGATCTCCCCGACCACACCGGGCATCCGGCAAGCGACCGGCTTCAAGGGCTTTCGATCCGGCGACGCATCGGCTCTGGTGCAGCTTCCGATCTTCGGAATCGACCCGCGGCTCGGCAGCTACTACCTCATCGTCGCGGTCGGCAACTTTGGCGAGGCGCCGGTCCGCAACCTCAAGGGCAGAGCAGACTTCTTCAACGAGAACGGGACGCGCATCTGGAGCGAGACGCAGGCGCTCACCCACTTTCCGACACGACTCGGGCTGAACCCGCCGTCGTTGCCGAACGGGCCGGAGCCACAGGCCGAATACGGAAGCGAGCTGCGCGGCTTCGGCACTTACTACTTCCCTACCAATGTCGGCGTTTTCACCTTCAACGTCCCCGACACCTCGATCTCCGCGCAGATTCGTTCGTGGAAGCTCGCTTTCCTTGTGAGCACGACTTGAGACGACGACTCATTGCAAGTGCCGCTCTCGTTCTCCTGGTTGCCGCGTCATGCTCCGATGCGGACGATGAACAGGCGAGCGAAGACTCCTTCGCCTCGGTCAGGGTCGGACTGCTGATGACGACCGGAGGCAAGGGCGGAGACCTTGCCGGGCCGAGCCTTGGCGCTGCCGAAGTTGCGACGGCGCATCTCAAAGCAAGGGGCGCGAAGGTAACGATCGAGCAGGCGGACTACGCTGGCGACATCACAACCGCCGCACAGCTTGCCAACGAGCTTGCTGAGAAGGTGGACGTCGTTGTTGTTGCGACC
>DATLOJ010000128.1:0-3262 GCA_035536315.1 Actinomycetota bacterium
AAACCAAAACGGCCCCCGTTCCCGAAAGAACGAAGGCCTCTATTCATCCTGTCTTCATAAGAGGCCCCCTGTCCGCGAGGAGCAACTCGAGTCGGCCGTCTTGGGCGGATCCTGGCTTCCGGGTCTTCGCTTCTCCGCTGCCTTCCCATCCCTAAGGACAGTGGCTTCTTCGCAGATAGCTATCCGGTTACAGTGGCGGGTCCGCGTCGGTTTCTCACCGAACTTCGCATTAAGCCTCTTTCGAGGCACCACAAGACGGCTTTATTAAGTTGTTGCGCACGTATATATCACAGGGCGCGCCAAGTGATATGAAGTGCTCGTCATGTCCGGCTCCGCAGCGCCCCCATCGATCGACCGGTTGAAGGCGATCCCCATCTTCGAAGGCATCGACGATGAACGGCTCGGCCGTATCGCAGCAATGACCACAGAGTTCGACGCTCCGGCTGGGCAGGTCCTCGTTGCGGCCCGGCACGAAGCCTCGGGTCTATTTATTCTCGAAGAGGGAAGAGTGGTTGTGAAGGCCGGCGACGCATTCGTCCGCGAGCTCGGACCTGGGGAGCTGTTTGGAGAGCTGGCCGTCATCAACGAAGGCCCCCGAAGCGCTACCGTAATAAGCAAGACTCCGGTCAAATGCATCGCGGTCGGCCGTGCCGACTTCTGGGCGATGCTGGATCTTGCTCCGGAGGTTGCAGTGGGGATTCTCAAAATACTCGCCTCGCGCGTATCGACGAGCTAAGGGAAGGACTTCGTCATGCAGCCGAACTCTCCGAGCCTGTCAGATGAGGAGTTTGCCGAAATCTTTGGGCAAATCAAGACAATCGCGGTCGTGGGGGCGTCCGACGATGAAGCAAAGCCCAGTCACAAGATCCCGCTCTATCTTCAGCGCCAGGGATATCGAATCATTCCGGTAAACCCTTCTGACGAGGAGGTTCTGGGTGAGAAGGCCTACAAATCCCTCGAAGAGATACCGGAGCCGGTCGATGCAGTTGATGTGTTCCGCCCCTCTAACGAGGCCGCTGGAATTGCGCGTTCGGCAGCGCTGATCGGCGCGAAGGTTCTTTGGCTGCAATCCGGTATCAGCTCTCAAGAAGCCGCAGACATTGCGAGCGACGCGGGGATGCAGATAGTTATGGACGAATGCATGGGAGCAACTCACAAGAGACTGGGGCTCGGCCGCTAAATAGCGCTCACTATTCGTCGGTCGGCAGTTTGTAACCGGCGAACTTGTCTCTGAGCACTTTCTTATCGAACTTTCCCACCGATGTCTTCGGCACTTCGTCTATGAAGGCGACGTCGTCGGGCAGCCACCACTTTGCGACTTTGCCTTCTAGGAACTCGATCACTTCTTCCTTACTGAGATCCTCGCCCGGCTTCAACACGACGCAAGCCAGGGGCCTTTCCGTCCATTTGCTGTGTTCAATCGCAATAACGGCAGCCTCCAGCACCCTTGGATGTTCCATGATCGCCACCTCGAGCTCGACCGAAGAGATCCACTCCCCACCGCTTTTGACGAGATCCTTGGTTCGATCTACGAGCTGGATGTAGCCAAGCTCATCGACGGTCGCAACGTCGCCCGTCCGCAACCATCCTTCCGTGAACGACGCCGGACTTCGTTCGTCGTTGTAATAAGAGGACGCGATCCACGGCCCCCTAACCTGAAGCTCACCAAAGGCCACACCGTCCCACGGAAGCTCCTTTCCGTCGTCCCCGACGATTCGGAACTCGACGCCCGGCAGGATGATTCCCGTCTTTGCCGCATAGTCGAGCTGCCGGTCACGAGTGCCTTCTGCAATTGACTTCTTGACATGACTCATTGCTGCGACAGGTGACGTCTCCGTCATGCCCCATCCTTGAACCAGGGTGAGGCCATGATTCGAGAACCCCTCGATAAGAGCGCGAGGGACCGCCGACCCTCCCCCCATAAGCACCCGAACGGACGACGTGTCGTAATTGCCGTTTCCCAGCTCGTTCAGCACCCCCGCCCAGATCGTGGGTACTCCCGCGGAAAATGTCACCCTCTCTTCTGCGATCAACTGAAGCAGAGAGACTGGATCAAGATGGGGGCCGGGGTAAACCTGTTTGCAGCCGGCCATCGTCGCCGTATAGGGCTGTCCCCATGCCATCGCGTGAAACATCGGGACGATGGCCAGGGTGACGTCGCTCTCCCTCAGCCCGTTGCCGCTGCCGGTGTTGAGACCGAACGCGTGGAGCAAAGTCGACCGATGGGAGTAGACAACTCCCTTGGGGTTTCCAGTTGTGCCCGAGGTGTAGCACATGCCGGCAGCATCGTTCTCATCGAGCTGCGGCCACTCCTGGACCGGCTCTGCCTGCAACAGGAACTCCTCATAATTCTCCGCCTCTATCGAGCCGCTCGCGCTTCCAATGCGAACGAACTTCTCGACGGTTTTCAGCTCGGGGACAAGGGGGCCGAGCACCTCCTCCAAAGATGCGTCGAAGAACAGGATGCGGTCCTCAGCGTGGTTGACGATGTATGCGATCTGCTCAGAGAAGAGCCTTACGTTGACCGTGTGGAGTACCGCACCAATGCACGGCACCGCGTAGTAAAGCTCGTGGTGCTGATACGTATTCCAACAAAAGGTTCCCACGCGGTCCCCCGGCTTGATGCCAGACGCGCGCAGGGCACCAGCGAGCCTGCGCACTCGCGCGGCAAAGTCTCCGAGCGTGTAGCGATGAACCCCGTCCGGAGTTCTAGTGACGACCTCCTTTTCCGGGAACAATTTCTCGGCCCGCCAAAAGATGTGCTGGATCGTCAACGGATAGTCCTGCATCAATCCCTTCATCGGTTCCTCCCAAGGTCCTTGCCATCCCGGCCCCCGCCTTCCCATACACGCAGGCCGAACCTGCTCAGATACGTTGGTATTGGTTGAAACAACGGGTTGGCTTTTGTGATCTCACGCAGCAGCGAGCGCCTCGCAGACGCGGAAGGGCCGGCCATAAGTGTCAGCGATCCTCCCTCGCCTCCCGCCCCATTGACCTTCCACCCCAGAGCCCCGTGCGCTTTCGCGATGTCGATGACTTCCTGGGCGTCTTCACTTACTAGATCGGGATGAAGGCCTCTTTGCTCTTCGGTGTTGTCCGTCATCGATCGTCCGAGTTCGTCGAAGTCTGCGGCGTAAACCGCATTACGCGCTCTCTCGGCAGTGGAGCGCAGAGCCTCGAGATGAGGGGACGCTTCCCCTGCCCCTTCCAGATCGGCAATGACCTTTTCATGGACCTCTGAAGAAACGTGAGTCTTCCCGAG
>DATLOJ010000129.1:0-17271 GCA_035536315.1 Actinomycetota bacterium
TTCGGCGCCAGGTACGCGACCTTCGGCTTCAGCGACACGGCAAACCTCGACGCAGGCGCCATGTGGCCGACCTCCTTCGCGCTGAAGGAGTTGACAGGGGCCGAAGAGTCAAAGATCGCGAAGCTCGTGAAGAAAGCCGCCGGCTGAGAACTGGGCCAGAGGAGTTGAAGCTCCGAATTGTGCGCCGATTTTCCGTTGCTCCCGATGTTGTGTATGACGCTTTTACGAACCCAGAGTCAATGAGGATCTGGTGGGGAGAAAACACCACATTCGATATCGACCTTCGGGTGGGGGGCCGCTGGACCGTCATCCGTCGTGAAGACGACACCGAGTACCTTGCCACCGGTGAGTACCTGGTGGTCGAGCGGCCGTCTCGATTGGTCTACGGCTACGGCATGCCGCAGTTCTCACCCAACACAGACACGATCTGGATCGACATAGCTTCGGATGAAGGCGGCAGCGTTGTAACTTTCGAAGTAAGCGGAGAGGACATCGCAGGGGAGCTAAGAGAGGTCCCGGAGGGGGAGATTTCAGCCAGTGAAGATGGCTGGCGGCAGGGATTCGATTTGCTTGACGCTGCGTGGTCCGAATCGTTATCCGACTCGCAACAGGGGCCGTGACCGTCTCGGACATCGACTTGAATGCGCTGTTTACTGCCTTGGACTCGGAGCGCCAAGCTCGTTCCTTGAGCTGGAGCGGGCTCACACGTGAGGTCAACGCGCTGTTCGGGGACGTGCCATGTCCACCCATTGCCACTTCGACAATCACCACTCTAAAAACAAAGCCGGAGGTAATCGGTAACGCTGCTTTGCAGTTGTTGGTCTGGCTCGAGCGCACTCCCGAAAGCTTCATTCCCGGCCACAACGACAAGGCGAAGTCCGAGGAAGTGCTTCCACGTCTTCGCCCTGATCGAATCTTGCGGTTCGACACAGGAGCGATCTTTCGAGCGCTCGATGCAGCCCGTGTCGAGCGGCATCTGACCTGGAGGCAGGTTGCGGAGGAAATCGGAGGCGTGACTGCGGCGCAGCTGACGCGCTTCTCCAAGGGTGCGGGGATCGGCATCGTCGCCGTGGTAAGGATTGCCCGTTGGCTGGGACGTCCCGTGGCCAGCTTCACGGTGGCTTCGCCATTGTGAGGACCACCCCGGCTCAGACGGGAAAATTCACTAAACTCCGCCTATGCCTCTATTTATGGATCGTCACGAGTTTGTCCCGGGCGTCACTGCAGAAGACCTCGCCGAGGCGCATAAAGCGGACCTCGCTATTCAAGAGAAGTACGGCGTCAAGTACGTCACATACTGGTTCGACGCGGAATCCCTGACTGGGTTCTGTCTCGTGGATTCACCCAGCAAGGAGCTCGCGGAAACCGTGCACCGCGAATCACACGGAATCGTAGCCAGTCGAATCATCGAAGTGGATCCTCAAAGAGTGACCAACTTCCTGGGCAAGATCGATGAACCTGAACCCGGTGAGCCGATCGCGAATAGCGGTCTGCGCGCAATTCTGTTCACCGACATGGAGGGATCAACAAATCTCACTCAGCAACTTGGCGACGAAAAGGCCATGGAGATCCTGCGAGCCCACGACTCCGTCGTGCGTTCGGCTGTCAAGGATGCGGGGGGGCACGAGGTCAAGCACACCGGGGACGGAATCATGGCTTGCTTCCCTTCAGTGGTTGGGGCCGCTCGATGCGCGGCGGACATTCAGCAAAGGCTCGAAAGCGAATCATCGGATTTGCCTTACCCCACACGCGTCAGGGTTGGGATGACCGCAGGCGAGCCGGTAACTGAAAACGAGGATCTGTTTGGTGCAACGGTGCAGCTTGCCGCTCGAATTTGCGCGGCCTCAGAGCCTGGCGAAGTTCTGGCGTCCAACGTTGTTCGCGAACTCTCCTTGGGCAAGGGCCTGAGCTGGAAAGATGTTGGCCCCATGGAACTCAAAGGCTTCGATGAACCGGTCAACCTCTACGAACTGCTCTGGCGGAAAGACGCTTGAGGGACTCCTCAGCAGCGGTCTCCTCAGCTTCCGCCCACTGACATAGGAAGGATTGATGCGAAAGCCCGAGCTCGAGCAGCTCTTCGCGTACACCGACTACGTCTGGAATGAGTTCCGTCGGGTGCTGCCGGATTCGAAACTTTTGATCATCGCTCAGCACTCGGGATGGCCGACGGTACGGAGCTGCCTTGTACATATGGTGATGGCGTACGAACGCTGGCTGCCCGCCATCGTCGAGCTCCAATCGAGGCCCTTACCCGCTGTTGGCCCAGATGACCTTGTGACGTGGGAGCAAATTGACGCCGCACGTTCGCGTGTACGCGCGACGCTGGGAGATGCCTTGCGAGGGTGGGGCGATGAGGAACTTGCTCTCCTCCACGACATGCAGATCGACGGAGAAGTTCTGCGTTACAGCCGGGGTGAGCTAATAGCGCATCTGCTGCTACATGAGCGGGGGCACCACGGCGACATCACGACTTTGATGTGGCAGCTCGGGATCGAAGAGGAACTCCCCATCGAGTACCGGTTCTTTCTGGGCAGACACAAAACTTAGAGGCCTATCTAGGTCCTTAGCGGGGGGAACTCGGATCTAAGGTCTGAGTGTTGAAGCTGGAATACATGCTCGGGGGCGGACAAGTCCTTGAGGCGGTGGCCACCCAAGTCGAGCAGGGAAACACCCCTGGGAAGCGAATTCCCAACTGCATCTCTGGTTGATTTGGAAAGGATCGTCTGCTCGCCGTGCGCGATGGATCTGATTCGTGCACACCGGTTCGGCACTCCCCCGTAGTAATCGCGGTCGCGTACTTGAGCCTCACCGGTATGCATCGCCGCGCGCACGCGAATCGGGCGCGGAGTCGTCCACCGATTCTGTGAAATCGACTTTTGCATGGCGACAGCAGCAGTCACAGCTGCCGGAGCATCGACAAATACCGAGAACGTACTGTCGCCCTCACCTCGCGATTTGATGAGCAGGCCCCCATTGGCAGAGACCGCCTCCTGAACCAGTGCGTCATGCTCTGACAGGGCACGGGCCATCGCGGAGGGGTCTTCCTCCCAAAGCGCCGTGGATCCCTCGACATCGGTCATGAGCAAAGTGACAACGCCCTCCGGCAGGTCGAATGACTTCTGTGCCCGATCCATCGCCACCGCGGCGTGGGCGGCAAGGTCGGTGAGCAATCCTTCGTCTCCCGCGGGCAGCGCCTCGCCCGGCCCCAGCCGCACAGAGATAGCGCCGAGCACCTCGTTTCCGCTAAGAAGCGGATAGACGTAACGCTCCCCCGGTAGAAGCACCGAGTTCCCAGAGCTTCGAACGGGACTCGGGGCACGGCCATCCTCGGGCCACCACGCAGCGGGCCGAAGCTCCTCCCCCGCCCGAATCCACATCACCGCCTCCCGCGCGGCGGTTGACTCCACTGCGAGCCGTGCTACTCGAACACTCAGTTCTGCTGCAGAGCCCGGGCTGGCCACAGCCGCGAGGGCCTCGTACGGCGTAGCCCGGCGTCCGTAGACCACCCTGTCCGCAACCCTGCGGGCTCTTGTGATCAAAGGTTGGAACGCCAATCCGACGATCGCCGTCGCCACGATGGGCAGAACTATGCCCGATCGGGTACCTCGCCCAATAGCCGCACCTATTCCGGCAACGACTCCGACATACACAGCAGTGATGAAACCAACAACGATCGCGAAAACGACCGCGCGGTTGATGATGACGTCGATGTCATATAGCCGGTGCTTCAAAATCGCGAAGCCAATCGCAATTGGGATGAGGACGAACGAAGTAATCGAAATGGTCTGAAGAACCTTTGCAAAGAGCGGAGTAGTTGGCGTACTCCACCCGTAAGGCAGCGCCAGGCTAATCGCGATGATGTAGATGAGCACAACCGCGGCTCCTCCCGCTACCAGCCACTTCAGCTGGAGACGCTCTCGGCCGCTAGACCTGCGGAATCGAACCACAAGTCCGACTGCCGAGGCCGCGGTCGTGGCACCGATCATCATGAGGAAAACGGGTAACACTTTCTCGATCGGCCGGAGCGCCTCAATACCAAGGGGGTTCTGCAGGTTGGGAAACCCGACCTCCTCGAGATCGATCGGCGCGAACATGATCCCGAGCGTCGCAGCTGCAATCGCGAAGGCCGCAATCCACTCGACAACCCTCCATCGCGGAGATAAATGCCTGCCGGTGGGGAAGCGGAGAAGCAATGAGGTCCCCATCAGGCCAATAGGTGGAGCCCAGGTGGGCGCGGAAAGAGCGATGGCGATCTCACCCCAGGCCATTCCCTTGCTGAGTGCATACTCCCCGATCGATGACGGCCCTATTTCCCATCCAATTCCTATTGCCATGAGGATCCAGCCGATCCTGTTTCGAGGCTGCCGCGACAGGATCAAGAATGCGACGATTGCGAACGATGCCGGGATGAGGCGAAACAGCAAGTCCCCAAGCTTCGAATCAGACGCCCTCCCGGGGATGGGGCCGGTCGCTAGTACAAAGGCCGAGTATGTGACCGCCAGGATGACGTACAAAGCGAATGTTGCTTTCGCCAAGCGTCGCGCAGTGGAGTCGGTCATCAACTGTCCCATCGGCAGAGGCACCGCTTACCACCAGCGGGATCTTGAGTTTAACTAGGGGACCGCGGTCCTTCACGTCAGGAGCGGAGGTTGCAAGGCAGTCTTTTCGAACGGGAAACCTAAGTGGCGTCGCTGGAAGCTGCTGCGCGCATCGCCCAGTCTTTTCCGGAAGTCACGGAAGGCTCGAGGCTCGGCAGCCGGACTTGGCTTGTCTCAGGTAAGGCCTTCGCGTGGGAGCGCGGATTCAGCAAGGCTGACCTGAAAAGATTTGGGGACGTCCAGCCGCCCGACGGCCCGATCCTAGCGGTGCGAGTTGACGATGTGGTGGAGAAAGAAGCGATATTGGCGTCGGGTGTCGTGGGCATCTTCACGATTCCGCACTTCGATGGATATCCCGCAGTTCTGATTCAACTAAGGAAGATCAAGGCCCCTCAGCTCCGAGAGGCGCTCACCGACGGGTGGCTGGCGTGCGCCCCTCGGAAGCTGGCTGAGTCGTATCTCGAACGGCGGCGCTGACCACCAGGGGGTCCGATGCTCACCTCAGACTGAGGGCTTTGAATCCGTTGAACCTCTCCAGTTACGGATATGGAGCGCATGCTCCAGCTCGTGCTGCGCTCCACCTTCGAGCCCTACGGCACGGTAGTTCGATTGATCCAGAGCTGCGTCATTACATCTGGCAATGGCCTCCAGGATCTTCGTCCGGGTGAACTCGAGTTCCGCGAGCACCTGCTGCAATGACCACTCGCGACGCTTCGAGATGATGAGTTCGTTGAACTGGTCCATCTCCTGCGGGCCGAACAGTGGAACGGCCGGCTGAAGACCCTCGGACACCCGAAGGATCTCTACGTATCGCATCTCGTCCCACTCGCTAATGTGAGCCAGATGGTCCTTGACGGACCAGCCATCGATCGAAGGATCGACCATTTGCGCATCGGTGAGTCCGTCGATGGCCCCCATCAACTCCTCCCTGGAGGATCGGAACATGCTCATGATTTCTTCCCGGCGTGCGTCAGCGGACATCGGGACCTCCCTCTATCTGTTACTTGAAGGCTAGACCGGCCTGCGGCGGAGCCACCACCACCCACCGCCGGCCCCCACCGCGGTAAGGGCACCGAGGGCCCCGACGATTAGCCAGGTGGACGGACCGTCGTCTTCCCTTTCGTCCGTCGCGACCGCTCTAGGAGTCACCGTTGGAGTAACGCTCGGGCCCGGCGAAGGTGATGGCGACGGCGAGGGCTCGGGTGAAGGCGATGGGGACGGACTTGGGCTAGGCGAGGGCGAAGGAGAGGTTCTTGCCGGTGAAGGCCCTGATGCGGGGGCGGGTGGGGCATCGTTATCCGTAATCGTCACCCGGGCGGGCCCTCCAGTCTGAGAAATGGTGCCATTACCCCGCGGGTTAGAAAGCCTTACTTGAAACTCCTCGTTGCCCTCCGCAGATGAGTCATCGAGGAGGGGCACGATGATCTCTTCCTGACGATCATCTCCTGTGGTGAACTGCAGTGTCCCCTGAGTATGTGTGAAGTCCTTGCCTACTTCTGCGCTTCCCGGTTCGGTGGCGTAATCCACCATGCCGGAGCAGTGCGCTTGTCCTACCTCGAGAATGACTTTCAGTTTGACACTGCCGCTGTTCTCGGCCCCGCTATAGCTGGATTGTTGAAAGGCGGCAACGTGGCAAGCCGCATGGGCCGGCTCCACGTAGACCAACAGCGAGCTGACCACCAGGAAACCCAGTAGGAACGTGACCCTCTTCATGCCGCCTCCCATGCTTGCCTTGCTGTCACGATATGCCAACCGGAAAATAGGTGGCCAGGGGCAAGGTCCGATGAGTACCTGTCTCCGGAGCCCCCATCCGCCAGGAACCGTTCGAGAAGGAGTCGGCGGTAGGATTGCTTCGTGTTCGGAGCATGACGGCAACGGCGCAAGCCGGGGCCAGGCCCGGTCTAAATCCGCAGCCAAATCGGTTGAGAAGACCTCCGCGCGCCCCCGGTCTGGTTTACGGAGCTATCACCGCTGTGATGTTGCTCCTTCTCGCAATCTTTGCTCTCAGTGCACGCCAGCCGCCCCCTCCGACAATCGCGGAGTTTGCGCCGCAGGCAGTCGAGCAGATAACCGATGCCCCTTCCGAGCAATCGAGCCAGTTCGGCTCCGGCGCGGGAGAGGGCGAGTGTCTTCCCGGCGCAGAATGCGGTCCCGGCGAAGGAGGCGGGGGCGGAGGTGGGCAGGCTCCATCAATCAAGGTTCCGCGGGTTCGCAAGTGCGTCGGAGATCCGCCGCGACAGATCGAGGACCCGCAGTCCCCGCCCTGTGTGCCGTACTGGGAAGGCGACAACGGAGGCGCTACTTCTAAGGGAGTGACTCGGGACACGATTCGAATCGCGGCCCCCTGGATTGAGACGGGCCCCGATCAGGGAGCTCCAGGGATGACCCAAGGGATGAACAACCTGGTCAACTTCTTCAACAAACGCTTCGAGTTTTACGGAAGGAAGATTCACGTCGAGCCATACCCCGGCCCCGGGCCAGACGATTACGTGGTCAACCAGGCCCAGATGGAAGCAGACGCAGCGGGGGTTGATGCAATGAACGTCTTTGCTTCCACTCCTTACGCAGACCATGGCGGTGCGGAGTACCACTACATGGACGCGCTTGCACGCCTCGGCGTGATCTCGACTTCCAACGCCCGGGGGCTCTTGGTCGACGAGGATCATTACTCGGAGTTTCAGCCTTATCAATGGAACACTCACCCCGGTGTCGCCGCGATCGCCAGGAACCTTGGAGAGTTCGTCTGTAAGCAGCTGGCCGGAGGCAACGCCGTTTACGCAGAGGGAAGGGAAGCGAACAAGCCCCGAGTATTCGGAATGATCAAAGTCCGGTCCAACGACGGCAGCACCCCCGACACGGCCCCTCTGGTCGCAGAGCTTTCGCGATGTGGAGTTCGGATCAAGGAAACTGTCGAGGTTTCCGGCGACTTGGCCGACCAGGCTGGGAAGCAAAACGCGATGATCCAGTTTCAAAACGCCGAAGTCACCAGCATCATCAGCTGGGCCTTCGCCGCGACCATGGCGTTCCAGATTTACCCGGCTGCAGAGCAACAGGGCTATTTGCCGGAGTGGATTGTCTCGAGCTACGGAGGTCAGCTAGAGGAGGGTGCGTGCATCATCAGCCCTGCGAAAAGGCAGTGCGACAACGCATTCGGAATTGATTTTCGAAACAAGGAAAACGCCCAAGAGGATCTGCCAATCCATTGGGCAATGACCGAGATGGATCCCGGCTACAACGACGAGCAAGGAGAAGCGCAAGAGCGATACATGTATTGGCCACTCTTAATGATCGCGTCCGGCATCCAGATGGCCGGCCCGAACCTAACTCCGGAGACGTTTCAACAGGGATTGATGAAGGCCCGCTTTCCCAATCCGGCCTGCGGAGACGCCCCCTACTACCAAGCCTGCGTGGGATTCGGCTCGACGGATCACACATTCTTCAACGATGCCACGATGAAGTGGTGGAGCAACACCCAGCAGTCGAGACGAAGCGACATCGAAGGGGCGTACTGCTACATCGATCACGGTAAGCGATACGGCTTCGGCGAGTGGCCCACGGAAAAAAAGGCATTTTTCGAGGGCGACTGCTACTAACACTCGCGCTTCTCTTTCGGGAATCCAACTTGTATCCTTTGCCGGCGGCCAAGTTCCAGGCCTAACCTCGGTTCCGGCGCTCACGCCACCGGCTGTGCGAGGCAAAGGGGGCCCAGCCCTCGGAACGAACTGCCAGCACCCTTCGGGTCGTAACCGAAGGAGCGTGAGTCCTTTGGCCGCGGCCATGACGAAGGAGAGGCTGATGACAAAATCAAAAGCATTCAAACGCCACGTTCGTGAGCGCATGTCAAAGACCGGCGAGAGCTACACCGCGGCGCGCAAGCAGTCGGTGGAAAAGAGCGGCCGAAACCAGGCGGCCCGAAAGCAGCTTGCCGTGGTGGAGGACCTTCCCTCCGATGAGGCCATGAAGAAGGCGACCGGCAAGACCTGGAACGCATGGTTCTCGCTGTTGGACAAGTGGGAAGCCAAGGACAAAAAGCACGGAGAGATCGTTCGCTTCCTCAGCGAAGAGCACGGCGTCGACGGTTGGTGGTGCCAATCCGTCACGGTTGGCTACGAACGAGCGAGAGGTCTGCGCGTCAAATACCAGGGCGCAAACGGATTCGCAATCTCATCAACCAAGACCATCTCGGCCCCCGTAGCCGCTTCGTTCAAGGCCGTTGTGAATGATGCCAACAGAAAGAAGTGGCTTACAGACGGGACGATGAGCCTTCGCACTTCCCAGAAGGAAAAGTCTGCCCGGTTCGATTGGAATGACGGATCCACTCGGGTCAGCGTTGGGTTCATCGACAAAGGCCCTAAATCGACCGTCGCGATTCAGCATGAAAAGCTCGCCGATGCCGATGAGGCGCTCGCTCAAAAAGAGGCCTGGAAAACGCGGCTTGCGGCGTTGAAGGCATATCTCGAGGCCCGATAACGGCCGTCGACCCGGAACAGACCTGGAAGCGAATCGCGACCAGATAGTCCGCCACCCGCAGGGTCACCTTCAATCCTTCCGGGAGTGGATGAAGGGCTTGCCTTGTTCTGATTTCACTCCACCACTGCGAACTTCACCTCGTCGGTAACGCGGTCGCAGAAGGGTTTGTTGTTGCTTGAAACAAGCTCAGCAACCAATTCATGATCGCCCGGGACAGCGTCGACGATCTGCACGGCGGCATCGACTCGCGAGACCACTTTACCGTCGAGCAGAAGACGCAGGTGAGCGGATTCGAGCCGGTCCTCGCTCGACCATAGATCTTCAAGACCGGCCCCCGAGGTCTCGACCCTGACGCGCACCTGGGTGGGAGTTACCTCATGGCGGTGCGGAGAAAGGATTTCAATTTCAGCATTCTGCGGAGTCTGCACGCAGTCGCCATTGTGCTGAATCAAACCCGGGCCGAACGCCACAATGCACAGCCCGATACCAAGAAGCGGGGCTCCCAGCTTCTTGAACTTGCCCGGACCTGTTACGGATGAGGGCTTCATGTTCAGCAGTAGGAACCCACCGATCGCAATCGCTGATCCGATGACGATCAATCCGATGTCGAACGCAGAAAGTGGGCCCCCGTCTCCCAGATGAGCGCTGTAACGGTCCGCCACTCGAGCTACAAAGAACTGGAAATGGGTCACTAGAGCGGGAGTCTAGAGGTGCTTTGAACCGGGGGGCCGAGCGCATGAGTCGAGGAAAGCGCGCCGTCAACTCAGAAGTTGGATGACCTCCTTGTTGCCGCCAAGCTCCGCGTGCGTCATTAGCGGAATTCCATGTGGGCCGAGCGCGTTGACGACGTCCGGGTTGGCATCAATCGCAGCGCGGATAACGCGGGCTAAGCCGAGCAGTGCCGCTGCAAAAAGGTCGAGACGCGCTCCCTTTGAAAGAAGGTATTCCGCGATGTCCTTGCGTCCCATGTGCGAAGCCCCTCCGAGCGCCGTCTCCCAATCTCCTCCGCCCCAATCCCACGCTGCGTTGATGAGACCAGGCACCTCTTCCAACAGAACCTGCGTGCGATCGAGGTCTGCGTGGCCGGCGACGACAAATTCTTGGACGAGAGCCGGCTCGAGTGCAGGCGGCTTTTCCATCCTTCGAGCATATTGGAGCCGCCATGGCGCGCGAGCCGGCGTTCCACTTTCGGGGCCCGCTCAATTCAACTCTCATTGACATGCCACAATGCCTAGGTGACGGATTCTCAACCCAACCCGGAATTCACCTCCCCCCCGCCTTCACCCCCCGAGCTTCCACCGGACAGCACCGTCCGAAAGGTCGGCCTGGTCTGGCTCGCGATCGTCATCGCCGCGACACTGGCCTTTGGCGTCTTCGTTCTTGTCACCACCATCCATAAACCCGACGAGGCCGACCCTCGCGCGGAGGGAGGCGAGCCGAAGCCTGCAGAGAAGCAGGCGCTGTTACGAGAGGTCGAGTCGCTCAAGAAGTTCGTCGAGGAAAAGAGGGGACTGACTTTCAAGAGCGATGTGACCGTTACGGTTCTGTCCGAGACCAAGTTCAAGGAAGAGCTACTAGCCGAAGAGCGCGACGAACTCGCCGAACAAGAGGCCGACGATAGCGAGGACGTCCTGCGAGCCCTGGGGCTCATCGATAAAGACGTGAACCTGGCCGAAGAAGCGGATGAGCTCGTCGGTGAAGGGGTGCTCGGTTTCTACGACTCTGAAACCGACGAGCTTGTGATTCGCGGAGAAGAGTCCACTCCCTTCCTTCGCGGAGTTCTCGTGCATGAACTAACCCACGCGCTTCAGGATCAACATTTCAACCTCGAGAGACCAGAGTACGACGAACGCTCGGACGAAATTTGGCATGGTTTTCAATCATTAATAGAGGGCGACGCGGTTCGAATCGAAGAGCTGTACTTCGAGCAGCTTCCGTCGGAGCAGCGCCGGCAGTACCAGCTCGAGGAAGAGAAAGCCGGCAGCGGCGTGGCAATTGGCGACTTCCCAGAGGTACTTCTGCAGCTGCTGGTCTTCCCCTATCAAGTTGGGCCGCAGCTGGTCGACGCCATCCTGGATTCCGGGGGCCAGGCGGCCCTGGACCAGGCGTTCCTCGATCCCCCGACCACCACGGAACAGATACTGCATCCCGAGCGATATCTGAAGCGACAGGCCCCAAAGACCGTGCCGCCGCCCGCCGCGGGTGGTGAGGTGTTCGATGAGGGTGTCTTCGGAGAATTTGCCTTGATCCTTCTACTCGCCGAAGGAGGCGATCCTCAGGAAGCCGTTGAATCTGCCGACGGATGGGGCGGGGACTATTACGTGGCCTGGCGGGAAGCCGAACGCACGTGCGTCAGGGTCGACTTCGTCATGGACAGGCCGGCTGACCGGAAAGAACTCATTGATGCCATTCGAAAGTGGGGTCCGAGACACCCGGACGCAAAGATCGAGACGAGTTCCGCAGTCAGAGTGACTGCCTGCGCTTAAGATCGGCTTAGGTTTGCGCCTACGCGACCCTCAGGAGTAGCGTCGAGACATGAAATTTCGCCCTGTCGCGTTAATCGTCCTGCTACTCCTCTCCGCCACCGGGTGCGGACCCACTCTCGCAGCGTTCATCGCAGAGGCCGATGCGCTGTGCAAGCGGGGTGAGGCTGCGATCACCTCCCTTGCGGCCCCCGACAGCGTGGCCAAGGTCAAGGAGTTTGGAGAGAAGCTCGCCGCAGAAACCAAGAAGCTGGTCAACCAACTGGCGGCCTTGAAGCCGCCTCGCGGGGATGACGCGGCAAAAACCAAAGCGTTCGTCGATGACCTACGGGCCGCAGGCAACGCATCGGAAGAGCTGGGCAAGGCTGCGGGGAAGGAAGACTTTCCCGGTACCGAAAAGGCCGTTGCCGACACCGACAAGGCGTTCAAGAAGGCAGATGACAGCGCGAGGACTGCGGGATTTAAGGTTTGCGGGAAGGCAGGCGCCGCTGCCGCAGCGTCTGTCGCAGCACCGACTCCAGGCCTGCTCAAGAATGCGTACATCGCCAAAGCGGACGCCCTTTGTGGCACGGCCAACAATGAACAGAACGCCATTCCACAGCCCGAGAGCCTTGAAGAGTATGCAAACTTCATCGACAAGATACTGGTGATAACCGACAAGCTCACAACGGACCTCAAGGCAATCGCCCCACCGGCTGCCGACAAAGCCGCAATCGACGAATGGCTCGCGGCCAACGACGCGCTCAGGGCCGTGGTCGTGGACCTACAAGCGGCGGCGAGGGCCGGAGACGAGGACAGGTTCCTGGAGGTGCTGGACAGGTTCACCGCCATGTCGAACGACGCTCTCCTTAAGGGGGACCGCATCGGCTTTCGCGATTGCGGAAGCGCTGGGGCAAACGCCCAGTAAGCGATCGCCTGGCTCCCCGCCCGGCTTCGGCAGCACGTTCGTGGAGGCCCCAGGTTCAGGTTGACAGGGTGGTTACTTCACCGTAACCTACGGTTACGTAACCTTAACAAGGAGCCACCATGTCCCAGACCGCCGCAGCGGCCCGCAGGTCTGACTCACCGCCCGCAACCAAGGCAACCGCCACCAACAGCGACATCACAATCGTCATACCGGAGGTCGAAAACCGGCTCGAGCGCCGCCTTACCCTTGTAATAACAATCCTTCCGTTCCTGGCCGTAGTGATCGCGATCCCGGTCTTCTGGAACAGGGGAATCGGCGTGCTCGACCTGTCGCTGTTCCTGGCGTTTTACGTTTTCAGTGGAATGGGCGTCACAATCGGTTTCCACCGGTACTTCACCCACAGGAGCTTCAAGGCCAAGCCGTGGGTTCGCGCAGCTCTCGCAGTTGCCGGGTCATTCTCCGTGCAAGGCTCGATCATCAAATGGGTGGCAGACCACCGGCGCCACCACGCCTTCTCAGATCAACCCGGAGATCCTCACTCACCCCACCTCGCGGAAGCAGAGGGGTTCAAGGGTGTAGTGACAGGGCTTTGGCACGCGCACATTGGATGGTTCTTCGACACGGACATGACGAACATCAAGAAATATGCACCGGATCTCATCAAAGACAAGGTCATCAATAGGATCAGCAGGCTCACGCCTCTGTGGATCATCCTGTCGTTTACCCTGCCCGCACTCATCGGCCTGGCAGTTACGCGGACCGTCTCCGGAATGCTCACCGCGCTTCTTTGGGGAAGCCTCGTTCGCATCTTCTTCCTCCACCACATCACCTGGAGCATCAACTCCATCTGCCACTTCTTCGGCAAAAGGACCTTCGAGGTGGCCGATCAGAGCACGAATAACCTTCCGATGGCTCTGCTGTCGTTTGGTGAGGGATGGCACAACAACCACCACGCCTTCCCCACATCCGCAGTTCATGGCTTCGAAAAAGGTCAGCTCGATCCGAGTGGATTCGCTATCACGCTGATGGAGCGCCTTGGCCTGGTCTACGATGTAAAGAGGCCCTCTGCACAGGATCTTGCAGAGAAGCGGCGTCAGAAGGCCGCCGCTTAAGACAATTGGCACTTTGCATCTGCCGGGAAGCACAAAAACCCGGGAGCGTCCTACCGAAATGAGCCAAGCCATGGCAGAGCCTGCACAGCGCGTCCGGATGACGGGTCAGCAGCGCCGCGCACAACTGCTCGACATCGGACGGAACGTGTTTTCAGAACTTGGCTACGAAGCCTCCTCGATCGAGGAGATTGCCGAGAGGGCCGGGGTCTCCAAGCCAATCGTTTACGAACACTTCGGTGGAAAGGCCGGTCTTTACACGGCCGTCGTCGACAGAGAGATGACCCTGCTACAGAACGGCATCATCGCGGCATTAAAGGGGACTCACCCAAAGGTGCTCCTCGAGCAGGCCGCCGTCGCGCTGTTGACGTACATCGAGGAAGAACGCGAGGGCTTCCGGATTCTCGTTCGCGACCCTCCTGCGGAAACTCGGTCCGGGTCGTTCACGAGCCTGATCGGTGACATCGCCACACGAGTCGAGCACGTGCTTGCAGAACAGTTCGGCCAGCGAGGTTACGAGACCGCGATGGCTCCCTTATACGCGCAGGCTCTTGTCGGAGCCGTCGCTCAAGTCGGCCGATGGTGGCTCGATGCAAAGAGGCCGAGCCGCAAAGTGGTCGCCGCGCACCTGGTCAATCTCACGTGGAACGGCCTTGGCCACCTCGAGCAAAAGCCCCGCCTTGGCGGCAAGGCCCCCGCTTAGATTCCGCCGGCTGAGTTTCCGGTCAGCCACCTGATAGGGCCAGCCGCCGATCCACCCGACATGCACCCGCATCTCTTCCGGAGGAGGGGTCCGCCGGCAACAACAAGGCCGATGTCTGTCAGGTGTGCGGGGCGCGCCGAGTAGGATCACCCACATGTCAGAAAACACGCAAGAGTTCGGCACCAAATTGTTTCGAACCCTTCTGATCGTCTCGCTTGTAACTGCTCTCGCCGTTCCGGCGTTCGCGGTTTCTCCCTCATCGATTCAGGACACCCCCTCGACTAGAGACACCACCAAGGAGGGGATTTGCCATCCTGGTCCGGACGATCCCGACCCAATGCCGGACGAGGTTTCTCACGACCATAAGGACGGCGCCCAGCACGATTTCAAGTGTGGTTTGAAGCTGGTCGATTACGAGAGCTTCGAAACGATCGTTCCGGAGGCGACGTTGTTTGGAGAGTTCGATGTCGCCGGCACCATCGGCGCGATAGCAGTTACGTTCGAGAACGGCGGTTTCGTCCTGGTGGACCTCGCTAACCCGCGAGATCCACAGCCCCTCTCGCGATTCATGCCCCCGGGATGTGACCAGCCGGACGCCGACTGCGGCACCGACGTGAAGTTGAGACCCGACGCGCAGGTTGCGTTCGTCTCGAGCCAGGATGTTCCCGGGAAGGGGGGCATATTCACCGTCAACATCTCGGACCCACGCAACCCCCAGCTCGACCACTTCTTGCCGATCGGCGAGGGCGGTACTCACATGCTGGCCTATCACGAGATCGGGGGCCAGGGTTACGTCTTCGCAATCAAGAACGGATTCGGTATCTCGATCAACAAGGTGGAGTCCAGACGAGGAAAAACAGTTCTCACACCCGTGACCGAGATCCCCGTGGGCCGATCGGGGCAGCACGACGTCTTCCTCTATGACGACCCGGTCGAGTCCAAGACTTTCCTTTATCTGTCGGGCGAGATCGTCGGCTGGCGAATCTTCGACGTGACGAACCCCGCCACTCCCCTCCAGGTGGGATTGTGGGAACCGCCGATCGCAAAGCAGAACGCTCTCTGGTATGCGCACAACGCGTGGACGTGGCGGTCCGGCGAGAAACGCTACACGTTCGTCGGTCCCGAATCAGTCGCACTCGTTCCTTTCCACGGTGAGATTCCGACTAACGTCTGGCTACTGGATACAACCGACCACGCGAACATAAAGCTGCTTGGAACATGGACGAACCCTTCCGACCGGCCCGGGGGCAACCTCGGTTTTTCCGCCCACAACATCTGGATGGCCGAGGATGGTGTGTTCTGGATGGCGCATTACCACGGCGGCGTCTGGTTGCTCGACTGGCGCGACGCGATGGCAGGCAAGAGCAAGACTGCGAAGGAACTCGGCTACATGGTGCCCAACCAGTCGAAAAGACAGATCATCAGCCGCGCCGACCTCGGGCCCTTCTATTCGCGGCTCGATTTCTTCCGGCAGCCCCTCATCTGGGACGTCGTTTACAAAGACGGCCTTGCCTACGCGGCAGACATGAATGGGGGTCTCTACGTGATTGAGCGCGAGAGCCCTGAAGAGCTGAAGAAGCTCGAGACCAAGCGTGAGACTCAAAAGGGAAGCGACGGGCTGCTTATCCTTGGCGGAGTGCTGGCAGCAACGGTTCTGGTGATCCTTCTGATAAAGCTCTCCGCGGGCAAGACCGGGCCGGGGGCCTAGCGGCTACCACCATAACTACCGCGGCGATCCAGCATCGCGCCTCACTTCACTCACCCATTCGAGCAACTTTTCAACGGGCATGAAGTTGAGAATCTTCGAACGGTCGATTCCGGCCTTGGATGCCGCGGCGAGGCCCAGATCCAGGAACCCGAATTGAGACGGATGGTGCGCGTCGGTTCCGATCGAGATCATCACCCCCGCCTCGCGGGCAAGCTTTAGCAACTCCACATTTAGATCCTGCCGGTCTGGAAAGCAGTCGATCTCCAATGCTTTGCCGCTGTCTCCCGCTACCGCGAAAACCTTCTCCCAGTCCGCGGTCAGCCCCAAGCGAAAGTTGTAAATGCGACCTCTCGGGTGGCCAAGCACCTGGACTTGCGGGTTGCGAATGGCCGCTATGTAGCGCTCCGTCTGGTCCTCCTTCTTGCGAAGGCTGGAATGGAAGGAGGCGAGGACGATGTCCAGCTCTTCGAGAGCCTCCGTCTCCATGTCGCCTTCGCCCGCTGGCGTGATGTTCATCTCGATCGAACGAAGAACGGTGAGCCGGGCCCCCTCTTTCTCGAGTTGCGAGTTAAGGCGTTTGATTGCCCTGCCTTGCTTTGAGAGCTCTGCCTCGTCGATTCCCCCCGCGATCTTCAGCCCCTTGGAGTGATCGGTGATCGAGATGTACTGGTGGCCGGCTTCTTTCGCCGCCTCCACCGTCTCGCTGAGGCTCGCGTATCCGTCGCTCCAGGTCGTGTGCATCTGAAGGTCGCCAAGAGCATCTCTGTACTCGGGGTTTCGATCGAGCTCCTCCTGAGCCTCGATGTTTGTGAGGAAGTCTCTTCGAGTCTCGTCGGGTTCGGGTGCATCGGGCGGGTCGTCGAGCCATTCGTGAAGCTGCCTCGCGAGAAACGGGCCGACTCCTTCCAGCTCTTGGAGGCTGATGCCCTTCTCCGCGAGAACGCTCGCCTCCTCCGGCCACGTGAAGGCTTTTCGGGACGCTCTTCTGAACGCGCGCTGAAGATGCCCCTTTGCGGTTTCCGCTTGAATCGCGAGCAACTCGGCAAGTTGCTTGTTTGTGAGCGACACGACTCAGGCCTTGTTCTTGATGGCCTTGAGATTGGGGAGCCTTTGCATGTCCACCAGAACCGGACCGAAAAGGTCGCCCTTCTTCTTGACCCTTCTCAGAACCTGCTCGAAATCAAAGGAAAGCAGCTCGGCATCTGACTTCTTGAGAGCGGCTCTGACTTCTTTCCATTCGATCGGAGTCGAAACGAAGGGCCGGGGCCGCGCTCTCAACGAGTACACACAGAC
>DATLOJ010000130.1:0-33545 GCA_035536315.1 Actinomycetota bacterium
GTTGTATTCGTTCATCGTTGCCTCGAGCCCACGCTCGATCAGCGAAACGACGGCTTCAGCGGCCCGTCGTTCCGACGCCGATAACTCCTTAGCGGCAGACGCGGGCAACGATCCAACGACGAACTCTGCCTCGCTCTTATCAGTTGAGTCGGGTCTGCCCACGCCGATCCGGATTCTGTAGAAGTCATTCGTACCGATGGACTTGCTGATCGAGTCCAACCCATGGTGCCCTGCATTGCCGCCACCAAACTTGACGCGCAGCCTGCCGCGGGCGAGATCGATGTCGTCGTGCACGACGATCAACTGTTCTGGAGGAACCTTGAACCATCGAAGAGCTGGCGCAATAGCGTTTCCGCTCTCGTTCATATAGGTCGTTGGCCTGACCAGAAGACAGCGGCTGCTCCATTTGTGGACATCGGCGACCACAGCGGACATCTTCGACCTCCCAAGCTTTACCCCGGCCATATCGGCAAGCGACTCGATGGTTCTCGCGCCTGCGTTGTGTGGAGTTTTGGCGTACTTCTTGCCGGGGTTGCCGAGTCCTGCCGCGACCCAGGGGGCCGAGTTTGTTATTCGGAGCCCTGGGTGTTTGCACCCTCTGCGGGCGCAGCCTCTGTCCCTTCGCCCTCCGGCAGAGCTTCCCCTTCGGGAACCTCGGCGGCTTCCGGAACTTCTTCCTCGACCTTGAGCTCGACCTGCTCGATCACTCCAACTACAACTTCTTCCTGATCGTTCAGGGCTTCGACACCAGGGAGCTGGGTGAGGTCCGAGATGCGAACCACGTCGCCGATGCCGAGATCCGAGATGTCGACTTCGATTGCGGGCGGAAGGTTGGTGGGAAGGGCGGAAACCTTGATTTCGTGAAGATGCTGATCCAGCTGGCCGCCTTCTTTCACGCCGCGCGACTCGCCCGTGATCTGCACGGGGATGTCGGCCTCGATCTTGACGTCCTTCTCGAGGGCGACGAAGTCGATGTGGATAAGAGTTCCTCTGATGGGGTTGCGCTGAATCTCCCTGGCCATCGTGAGGTACTCCTCGCCATCGAGCTTCAGATGGATTAGCACGTTGGCTCCGGCTTCTGTGTGAAGGGCCGTGGTCATCTGCTTTGCGTCAACCACAATCGGCGTCGAGTCGACGGCATGTCCGTAAAGTACGGCCGGTACTTTGCCCGAAAGGCGCGACTGCCTGGCAGGGCCTTTGCCTCTGCCGGAGCGCGGTTCAGCGGTGAGAGTGACTTCCATGGGTGAGATTCAAGTATAGGGGGTAGTGGACTGGTTGGTAGCGCTGCTCTTTACTGCTCGTCTTCCTCGTCCTGATATGGGCTGCGCTCTGGAGGCAGGCCCTCGAGGTGCTCGCCCTGGAAGATCTCAGACACCGACTCGTCCTCGAAGACGGCCTTCACCGTGGACGCGAATATGGGCGCGATCGAAAGGACCGTGATCTTGTCGGTCCGCTTCTCTTTCGGAAGCGGAAGCGAGTTCGTGACGATTACCTCTGAGAGGGCGGACTTTTCGATTCGCTCCATGGCCGGGTCCGAGAACACTCCGTGGGTGGCCACCGCTATGACGTCCGTTGCCCCCTGCTCGATAAGCTCATTGACGCCGCTGGTGAGAGTCCCCGCCGTGTCGATCATGTCGTCCACCACCAGGCATCGCCTCCCGCTGACATCTCCGATCAGGCCTCTTGTGGCGGATACGTTGCGAACGTCGGCCCTTCTGCTCTTGCTCATGACGGCGATCGGAGCGTTCAAGTGGCGGGCATACTTGTCTGCGTGGCCCGCCCGGCCCGCGTCGGGTGCCACAACGACCAGGTTGTCCGGGTACTTCTCCTGGACGTACTCGGACAAGATCGGGAGCGCCGTCAGGTGGTCGACCGGGCCGTCGTAGAACCCCTGCGTCTGGCCGCTATGAAGGTCGACCGTCAAGACTCGGTCGACGCCGGCGGCAGACAGAAGGTCCATTACAAGCCTCGCCGATATCGGCTCCCGAGCAAGATTCTTCCGGTCCTGGCGCGAGTAGCCGAAGAATGGGATGACTGCGCTTATTCGCTTCGCGCTCGCGCGCTTCAGCGCGTCGATCATCAGCAACTGCTCCATGATCATCTCGTTGACGGGGCTGCAATGACTTTGGACAACGAATGCGTCCACTCCCCGAACGGACTCCCGAAAGCGCACGTAAATCTCTCCAGAGGCAAAACGGGTGAGATCCACTTCTCCCAGCCGCATTCCCAGATGTGCCGCAATCTCCTCGGCCAGCTCGGAATTCGAGCTGCCGGAGAAGATCATCGCCCTCTTCTTGACTCCGATCTCCACCAGATTCCCCTCAGTCGGCCCGCTGCTCAAGCATTGTCGCGTGTTTTCCTCTTGCGTTTTCTAACAGGGCGGGCCGGCACGCCCATGACCACCTCATCCTCGGCAACGTCCTTCGTCACAACGGCCCCCGCACCCGTGACTGCGTTCTTGCCCAAGGACACCGGAGCGACCAGGGTGGTTCCAGATCCTGTTAGAACTCCGTCTTCGAGAACCGTTTTCGACTTGACGCCGGTCTCCCCGTCGTAGTTGCCGGTGATCGTGCCGGCTCCCACGTTCACGTCACGGCCGATCTCGGCATCGCCCATATAAGAGAGGTGGGGGATTTTCGACCCTTCTCCTACGATCGATCCTTTTACCTCCACGAAGGTCCCCACCTTGGCGCCGGCGTTCAGCTTCGTCCCGGGCCGCAGATATGCAAACGGGCCAACCTCTGCGCGCTCGCCAACCTCCGAGCCCTTGACTACTGCAAAAGTGACGGTGGCTTCATCTTTCACGATCGAGTCCACAATCTGAACGTTCGGCCCGATTCGGCATCCAGAGCCAATGACGGTCGCACCGTCGAGAAAGGTCATTGGCCTGAGTACCGTCTCCGGTCCCACCTCCACCGACTCCTCGATGTAAGTCGATGCCGGATCCACGATGGTGACCCCCGCGGCCATCAACTCGAGGTTCTTCCTCTGCCGCATGGAACGGCCCACCTCGGCAAGCTGCGCGCGGTCGTTGGCACCCATTACTTCTGTCTCGTCGGAGGACATGACGGTGGCTATCTTCCCTCCAGAACGCTGAATCACCAAAGCGGCATCGGGCAGATACATCTCTTTTTGAGCGTTGTCCGTTGTGACTTGGGCCAGGGCATCAAACAACGAACGCCTGTCGAACACCCAAAAGCCGGTGGATACGATGTCCATTAGCTTCTCTGCAACCGTCGCGTCCGCCTCCTCGACTATTTCGAGCCGTCCATTCTTTTCGAGCACTCGGCCGTAACCCGTTGGGTCGGAGACCTTGGCCGTAAGGAGGGCCACTTGCGCCTCGGACTTTCGCCACTCCTCGACAAGAGCGCGAAGCGTCGCCTGGGTGATCATCGGCATGTCCCCGGAGGCGACAAGTACGCCCCCGTCGAAATCCTCGAGCACGCCGGAGCAAACATTCACCGCGTGGCCCGTTCCGAGTTGCTCAGGCTGCTCGACGAAGATCGCCTCCGGCGCGACCGCTCTAACTGCGCTTTGGACGCGCTCGCGCTCATGCCCGACCACCACGATTTTGCGGGCAAGTTCCACGCCGCTCAGCGCAGCAAGCACGTGATGGATAAGTGGTCGGCCGGACGCTTCGTGAAGGACCTTAGGAGTGGCGGAAGCGAACCGCTTTCCAAGGCCGGCTGCCAGGACAACGGCCGCGATGGGCGCATTGCGCTGAGACGAGGGGGAGGGCACGGGGGAAGCCTATAGGGGGCCGGATTCGCTCCGGGGCAAGGACTCGAACCTTGGTATTCGGCACCAAAAACCGACGTCCTGCCAATTGGACGACCCCGGATCGAAGGCCATATTACTGGCTGTACACGCGGTCCGGCCCCCGTTTCAATTGAGACCGGTCAGTTGAGACCGGCAGCCCCGCACCAAAGGCACGAATGCGTCATTGCCCGACCACCTCTGCCCCCACGGGCGTCGATGGGACTGCAAGAGCCAGGGCCACCGACCTCCGGAGCGTCGCCGCGCACGCCCTTGCGTCCTTTTCATCCGCACAAATTCCCGCGATCGCCGACCCGCTTCCGCTCATGACTGAAGCGAGTGCTCCCGAGTCCTCGACGATGCGTTTGATCTCCTCGAGCTCGGGCGCAAGTCGAAACGCGGCCGCCTCCAAATCGTTGTGCAGCAGCGTCGCGAGCGCGACCGCGTCCCCGGTAGCAATCGCCGAGGTGAGGGCAGTGGCCTTGTGACGGGCAGTACTGACCCCAGTCCGAGCGTAGACGGACGCTGTGCTAATTCCAAAGGCCGGGACAGCTAGGACCCACCAGATGGCGCGCGACGAAGGAATTCCCTCCAGCTCGTCTCCGCGTCCCCTTCCGATGGCCGTCCCTCCTTTCATGGCGAACGGAACGTCCGTCCCCAATGATCTGGCGGCTTGCCTGAGCTCGTCTGCCCCGATCCCCCGATTCCCCGCAACAATCAGAGCCGAAGCGGCGTCGGCACTGCCGCCCCCCAGGCCCGCGCCGATGGGGATGCTCTTCAGCACTTGAACCCTGGCGTGGGTCCCGGTCAGCAACAGAGCTCGTTCTACCAGATCAGGCCTCTTGGGAATCGGGCCGGAACTCCCGGGCGCCCACGCGATGTCCACTTCAACTCCGGTCGAGTCCTCAAAGGTGAGCTCGTCTCTCAAGTCCACCGATTGCAGAACGGTCTCGACTTCGTGAAACCCGTCCGGACGGTAGCCCTTCACTTCGAGGAACAGGTTGATCTTCGCGCGGGCGATGACTTTCACATCGGCCCCCGAGTTTGTGAGAAGTCAGGCAGCGCTTCCGCTAGCCGGGCGTACTCTTCGAGTCCGAGCATCTCCGGCCTGAACTCCGGATCGATGCGCGCGGACGCCAGGGCCTCAGCCACTAGCTGCGCATCCAGGTCCAGTCCGTTCACAAGGGAGTTACGGATTGTCTTTCTCCTTTGACCAAAGGCCGCCCTGACCACGGACATCAGCCGCGCTGATGGCACAGCCACGGGAGGCTCCCTTCTCGTCAGCTGGATCAAAATGGACTCAACCTTCGGCACCGGCCAGAAGACGGATTTTGGGATCCGGCCAAGATGCTGCGTATCGCAGTGGTACCGCACCCGGACACTAATCGCTCCGTAGGCGCGGGAGCCCGGGATTGCAACAAGGCGTTCACCTACCTCCTTTTGCACCATGATGACCATGTCGGTGATCGACGGTGCGTCCTCGAGCACGCGTGCGACCAACGGTGTGGCGATGTTGTACGGAAGGTTTCCGACAAATCTGTGCTGCCTCCCTTTCGTAACCTCCTCGAAATCCAGCGCCATCGCGTCCGCGTGAATAACGCGAACGTTAGGCACTGCCTCCAGGACTTCCTCGAGTATCGGAAGCAAGCCTCTGTCGAACTCGATCGCTACTACCTCGTCTGCCACGGCTGCGATGGCCAGCGTGAGGGCTCCCATTCCGGCCCCCACCTCCACAACATGGTCGTTCGAGCTCACACCGCTCAACCTGACTATGCGCCTGATCGTGTTGGGGTCTACGACAAAGTTCTGCCCCAGGGCCTTCGAGGGATGGACTCCATACCTGCTCGCGAGCTCTCGGGCGCGCGAAGGCGTTATCTGTTGCAGCTTGAACCGAGGCTTGATCTAGCGGGACTGTGACTTACCACTCGATAGCTACGTTGATAACTCCCGTACTCGTTGAAGCAATCTCGCTGAATGCCGCGTCGGAAAGGTCGATGATCCGTCCCTCGACGTAAGGGCCCCGGTCACGGATTGTGACGGTCACTTGCCTGCCGTTCGCCGTGTTCGTGACACGCACGACGGTACCCATCGGCAGCGTCCTATGAGCGGCTGAGAGACCAGGATATGAGTACCAGGACGCCTTCCCACTCTGCGTGTGAGAGCTGCTCTTGAGCACCGTCTTCTTGGTACCGATCAGAGTTACTTCATCGCGCGGCTCCCGGACAACCTCTTTGCCGACAAACGTCCTGCTCTTCACTCTGCCGTCCTCATAGACGACCTTGTACTTGCGAGCCAGCACTCCGTCCGCTCCATTGGTCGTCACCTTCTTTAGACCAAGCTCGAGAGAGTCGCTCTTCTCGGTCACCTTCTTGAAAGGAATGGGCGAGTGGGTCTTCTCGATCGCCTCGTTGACCCTCACAACCTTTATTACCGACCCGGCAACCGGCTGGGCCACAATGCTGGGCTCGATACGGTCATGGGGTCCCAGCACAATGCCCAGCTGCCTCAGCAGTCCACCGGCGGTCAACACATTCGTGACGACCGGTTGCGCGACGCCGTCATGCTCGACGGTGACCTCACCTGGCTGGGCGACGATGATCTCGTCCCCGTTCGTGACGACGGTCTCCGGGCCGGGGTTCAAATACGCGCCCTCAGGCTCTACGGCGAGCTCGCTAAGAATCTGCCCAACAGTCCTGCCGGTTACGCGCTCTACCTTGCGTTGCCCGTTTAGAACAACAACCACGTCTTTCGCGCGGCGTACCTCGATCTTGGGTCCAAGGTCTGCGCGGGCCCCCGGCAGGACGCGGTCGTCAGGCCCGACCTCAACACCAAGACGGACCAAGGCTTGGCCGACCGTCGGCGCGAACGTCTGCACGGTCTTGACCCGGCCTTCATCGGCAAGGGTCACCCTCTTCTCAGCTAGAAAGTAGCCGGCGCACATGGCCGCTAAGACAAGAGCGAGGAGGACCCTGAACACCCCTCTCACAACCCCTCGAAGTTACCTTGCCCTCACCCCCCGCGGCAACAGTTACTCGAACATTTGTTCGGACGCCACGCTCAAAGTTCGAAGGCAGTGCGGAAATTTCTTCGCGTTGTAGCCGCGATCTCCTCCGGGGACATGTCCTTGGCCTCGGCGACGGCTTGACCGACGAAGGGGACAAATGACGGCTCGTTTGGCTTTCCCCTGTGCGGCGCGGGGGCCAGGTAGGGCGAATCGGTCTCTATAAGAAGGCGGTCAAGAGGCACCACCCTGGCCGCATCCCTCAGCTTTTCAGCCGACTTGTAAGAGATGTTCCCGGCGAATGAGATGAATGCGTCGGCCTCCAACGCGGTCAGCACCTGGTCCGGCCCCTCCGAAAAGCAGTGGAAGACAACAGGGCCCGGGTGGGAGCCGAGAATAGAGATGACATCGTCAAACGCCTCCCGAACATGTATCACCACAGGCATGCTGAGCTCCCGAGCAAGTGTGAGTTGGCGTTCAAAGGCTTCACGCTGCTGGGCGCGCGGAGAAAGATCACGAAAGTAGTCGAGCCCGATCTCACCGATTGCCACAACGCCCTTCGTTAACGCAAGGGCCCGAATCTCACCGAGAGTGACCTCATCGAGTGTTTCTGCATCATGTGGGTGAACTCCCACTGCGGCATAGACATTCGAATAGCGCGAAGCGATGGATACGTTTTGTCTGCTGGTCTCGAGGTCGGACCCAACCGTCAGCACCATTTCGACGCCCGCCGAGGCAGCGCGTTCCAACGCGTCAGATGGATCGCTCATGGCGTCCAGATGACAGTGGGAGTCGACCCAGTCGGTCACGGGTTTATCATGCAGCGCGTGAACACCGGGGTGAGCCGAAAGGTCGACGATCTCGGCCGGATCGTCCTTCCTGCAGAGCTGCGACGCAGCTTTGGGCTCAAGGAGGGGGCCGAGCTGGAAATTTCGGTCGAGGAGGATCGCATCATCTTGACTCCGCGACGCAACGCGTGCGTGTTTTGCGGCACACAGACCGACCTAAAAGAGTTCCAGGGAAGAATGATCTGCACGCGATGTGTCGGCGAGCTCTCGGGGTCGGCCCAGCAGACTGATCCACAATGGGATCCCTTCGCACAGGCCTGATACTCAGGAGCCTTCTCCTTTAATGAGGCGCTCATAGATCTGCGCCTTGGCAAGGCCGGAAGCGGTCGCCGCCGCTGCTGCTGCTTTGCTCTTGGACATTCCAGTCTGCTCTAGCGCTTTCGCCTTCTCAACGGCTACCTCCAAGGGGGCGACCTCCTCTGTCGCGCCGCCGACCACAAGCACGCACTCTCCGAGAATCTCCTTGGAAGACAAGATGTGAACAAGATCCTTAAGGCTCGCTCGGACAACCTCCTCATGCACCTTCGTAAGCTCCCTTGCGAGAGCGGCCGGACGATCTCCCCAAACCGTGTACATATCGGCAGCTGTTGCATGGAGCCGGTTGGGGGCTTCGTAGAAGACCATGGTTCTGGATTCGTCCTTCAGTGACTGGAGCCGGCGCATCCTTTGCTGCCCCTTAGCTGGAAGAAATCCTTCGAAGGCGAACCGGTGAGTCGGCAAGCCGGAGAGGACCAACGCTGGAAGCAAAGCCGAGGGGCCCGGAATTACTTCTACAGGCACGTCCAGGTCGATACAGGCGCGCACAAGCCGGTATCCGGGGTCGGAAATTGCCGGCATACCGGCGTCGGTGACGAGAGCAACCTTGTCTCCACCTGAGAGCCCTTCAGCCAGTCTTTTTGTTTGCTCTCTTTCATTGGCGTCGTGGTAAGAGACCACCCGGGCATGCAAGCCGAAATGGGACAGCAGCTTCCGCGTCCTCCGAGTGTCTTCTGCCGCAACGAGGTCCACTTCACCGAGCACCCTTATAAGCCTTGCGCTCGTGTCCTCCAGGTTGCCGATTGGCGTCGCGCATACGAAGAGCCTGCCTTTCATTGGTGGCGAACCTTCAGTTGCATTCCGCGACGAAGTCCGCAAGATGCCGCGTCTCCGGCCCCCATCTCGAGCACGTATCTCGCCCGAAGTACCAGCGGTCCCACGCGGCCCGGATTCATTTTCCGCACTCGCATAACGGTCAGATCCTTCGTTAGGTATACGACGTCAATTGGATACCCCATTCCGAACGTATGGATCTGCTTGGCTCGAAACAACAGACCCGTCCCTTTGCCGGGCAGATCCCTCCCGATTAAGCCCCGCATCTTTTCGGCGGTGCGCTCGGCAATCGAGGCCGTAACGCATACATGCGCGTCTTCATTAACCAACAAGATTCGCTTCACTTAGTACATAGCTCCGCAGTACTGCTGGCTATACTGACGCCACTTTTCAAGTCCAGGAGGTTCTTCAGGATAAAGGAAGTCCTCGAGGTACCTGCCCCGCCGCCGGTCGACCTCGCCTCCCCCGAACTGCCCGCGCTTGCGCCGGGCCATAGGCGCCTCCCCTGGACCGCGCGCGACTCACTAATCGCATTCCTCATCCTTCTATTGGCTCTTGGAATCCGTCTCGTGCGCTTGTCCGATCCAGAGGGCCTCATGTTCGACGAGACGTACTACGCGAAGGATGCCTGCCTCTACATTGGGGAGGACCCCCGATTCTGCGGGCTGGAACAGTCGACCGAACAGTCATACGTTCACCCTCCGATGGGCAAATGGCTCATTGCCGCCGGAATCAAGACTTTTGGCTACAACGAGTTCGGTTGGAGGATCTCGTCCGCAATCTTTGGAACCTTCCTTGTTCTGCTCGTTTTCCTTTTGGCCCGCAAGCTATTCCGCGATAGATGGGTCGCCGGAGCTGCTGCTTTTCTAGTCGCAACAGATTTCCTCATGATCGTGCAGAGCCGCATCGCCATGCTGGACATATTCCAGGCGTTTTTCGTCGTCCTTGGCTTCTTATTTCTGGCCCATGATCGAGAACGTGTCCAGATTCAGCACGAGCACCTGCGCCTCGCCTTTCCCGGCGACCCACCCCCGCGAGAGTTCGAGTGGCGCATCTCAGCAGGTGTCGCTTTCGGAATGGCGGTCGCGGTCAAGTGGTCGGCCGCTTGGGCTCTGGCTGCCGCAGCAATTCTGGCCGCCGTGTGGTCGCTGGGACTCATCGCCGATCGCGTAAAGAAGGCCAGGCAATCGACTCTCAAGGTCGGAGGGGCGGGGGCCGAGCTGGCAGTGCTTTTCCTTTCGATGATCCTCATTCCCGGACTGATTTATTTAACGAGCTACTCGCTGTACTTCAGCGATTCTCTATCGAGCAATTGCCCCTACAAGGAGAAAAACGGCGAGTGCGTCACAGGGGCCAGCGGCGCGGCCAAGTCCTTCCTATCCCTGCAAGACAGAATGATCGACTATCACCTCACGCTTAGGGTCAAGCATGCATATCAGTCGGACGCGCTGACGTGGCCGGTGGTGAAGCGTCCGGTTGCCTACTTCTACGAAGGAGAGCCCAAATCCCGTCACGTCATGGCTGTTGGCAACCCCGCCGTCTGGTGGCCGGCAATGGCGGCGGGAGTCTGGCTGCTGATCAGATCCAGAAAGAGTTTTGCGCCGGAAAGAGTCGTCGTTTTGGGGTGGATCGCACAGTACGTACCGTGGATCCTGGTGCAAAGGCCGCTCTTCTTTTTCTATATGACCCCGGTCGTCCCCTTCATGATGATCGGGCTTGCGGTAGCGCTTGGGGCTCTTGCGGAGCGGGCCAAGTGGCTCCGGGTAGCCGCGATCGTTTACCTGGTGACAGCAGGTGTCCTAATGCTGACCTATATGTATCCGGTCATCGCAGCGGTAGGCCTGGAGTACGGGCAGTGGAACAACCGCATGCTGATGAAGAGCTGGATCTAACCGGCCCCGGGATTCAAACCATTCAAAACAAAGAAGGGGGCCGGTTACCCGGCCCCCTTTCTCTAAGTAACTAACTAGGTGGTGGAGGAGTCGAGGTACCTCGACGCCTCAATGTCGATGATTGGCGCTGCCAGGGGGCCGACGTCGTTTCCAAGATCGGGAACGTTGAACTCGTAAACGTTACCGTCGAGTCCTACAAGCCAATACCCTCCGTAGTATGAAAATCCATAGGGTGACGTGATCCCGCTAATAGGCGCAGTCGTGGTACCGAAAGCTGATCCGTTGAATGTCCCCGAACCACGGGCGTGCACGCCTCCGTTGGCTTCGGCGCCCCAGTATCCATCCAGGTTGAACCAGAAGTTGTGTATGCCCACTACCGGGCTGCGGACCTCATCACGAATGTTTCCCTTGTAGACGGCGGAACCTCGGACATGAAGGCCTCCGAGCTGCTCGATGAAGAAGTAGCCCTGACCGTCTGACGACGTCGCGGCGTCCACCGTTGGTGACTCCAATGGAGTTCCAGCCATCGAACCAAAGAACCCGGCGTTTCCGAAGGTTATGACCCCACCGTCTGCCCCGAAGAGCCAGTAGCCCTGCCCCCAGGGGGTGGCGACGATCGCAACAATCGGGGCGGCCGGAGTGAGTCCAAGCGACTGCATGGATCCCAAGAACTGGGCGTCGCCAAATGCGTGTATGCCACCGTTGGACTGAGCTATCCAATAGCCATGCCCCGAGGGAGTTGAAGCTATCCCCACAACGTCGTTGACCTGAGGATGGCCGAGAGCCGACAACCGCCCAGGGAGAGAGCCGAAAAAGCCGGCGGATCCGTGGGCGAAAACGCCTCCGTCCCTGCCGAGGTTCCAAAATCCTACGCTCGAATGCCCCGCGAGTGCGGGCTTCGCGCCCATCCCGAGGCCCGGCATCAAAGCCGCGACCAGTACCAGGGCCAAACCAAATCTGATTAGCCTTTTCCCCATTTGACTTCTCCTTTCAAGACTTAACGGATCTTCTTGCTTGAACCTTAGGTACCGTTGGCGCCGCTAAAGCGCTTAGCTTCGATGTCGATTATTGGCGCCGCCAGTGGGCCGACATCATTGCCGTGATCGGGCACGTTGAACTCGTAGACATTTCCGTCCAGCCCCACCAACCAGTAGCCGGACGCGGACGGAGACGTGATGCCGCTAATTGGGGCGGTTGTGGCACCGAAAGCCGACCCTCGGAATGGAGCCGAGCCACGTGCGTGGACACCCCCATTGGCTTCCACTCCCCAGTAACCATCGAGATTGAACCAGAAGTTATGCACGCCTACAACGGGGCTTCGGACCTCATCGCGAATGTTGCCCTTGTATATCGCCGAGCCTCGGATATGAAGGCCCCCAAGCCGTTCGATGAAGATGTATCCCTCACCATCTGACGCCGTCGCAGCATCAACCACGGGAGATTCCAAAGGAATACCGGCCATCGATCCAAAGAATCCCGCCGCTCCAAAGGTAATCACTCCCCCATCAGCTCCAAAAAGCCAGTAACCCTGCTGTTCGGGATCCGAGAGGGCCGGAAACGACACGATCGCAATAATCGGGGCGGCCGGAGTGAGTCCGAGCGACTGCATGGATCCCAGGAACTGAGCGTCACCAAATGCGTGAACGCCTCCGCCTGATTGAGCTATCCAGTAACCGTGCCCACTCGGGGTCGAGGCCATCCCCACAACATCGTTGACCTGAGGAAGGCCAAGAGCCGAAAGGCGTCCCGGAAGTGAACCGTAAAAGTCGGCCGTTCCGTGGGTGAAAACCCCTCCATCCTGCCCGAGGTTCCAGAACCCGGTGGGAGTTGGCGCAGCGGCCGTCGAGGCCAACCCCATAGCCGGCATCAGCGCCGAAACCAGGAGCAAAACCAATAACAGCCTGACCAGGCGCTTCGCCATTCCATTTCTCCTTAACCGAAAGTTAAGTCCCCTTCTATCACTGAGTGAGGGCGAAGTGAATAGGTTCGGTACGTTCGGCTGAATTAATCCTTTCGCAACAGAAAGGGACCCGGTTTCCCGGGCCCCTTTTCTCTTCATGTTTCTTCCGGTCGGTCTGGGTCAGGCCAGTCCGCGACTGTTCTGGGTAGCCCTTAGTCGCTCCTTGTTGCTTCGATATCGATGATCGGCGCCGCAAGCGGTCCGACGTCGTTGCCGAGGTCTGGAGCGTTAATTTCGTAGACGTTTCCGTCAAGAGAAACCAGCCACTGCATGCCCTGAGAGGAGATGAACGCAGTGCTTCCGCTGACAGGAGCGGTGGTTATGCCGAATGCCGATCCGTTGAATGGAGCTGAGCCTCGTGCGTGCACTCCACCGCTGGCCTCGACCCCCCAATATCCATCTAACGTGAGCCAATGGTTGTCCAGGCCCACCACGGGAGTTCTTACTTCGTCACGAATGTTGCCCTTGTATACGGCGGAGCCTCTGGCATGCAGGCCACCCAACCGTTCCATCATGAAGTAACCCCGGCCATCTGTGGCGCTTGTCGCGGCTGTTATCGGAGACTCGAGGGCGGTACCTGCCAGAGATCCGTAGAATCCTGCGTTTCCGAAGGTGATCACCCCACCGTCAGCCCCAATGAGCCAGTAACCCTGACCGGACAACCAAGGAGGAGTCGCAACTATTGCCACTATCGGCGCTGCGGGGGAGAGGCCGAGAGATTGCATTGAGCCAAGGAACTGAGCATCCCCAAACGCGTGAACCCCTCCATTGGACTGAGCGATCCAGTATCCGTGAGCAGTTGGACTCACAGCCATACCAATGACGTTATCTACTTGGCCGTGGCCAAGGTCGGAGAGACGCCCGGGGAGCGAACCGTAAAAACCAGCTGCGCCGTGGGAAAAGACTCCACCATCTCTTCCCAGGTTCCAAAAACCCTGGCCCGTGTGACCCGCAAAGGCAGGCTTCGGTACCCTGCCGATTGCCGGGAGAAGCGCTGCAGCCAAAAACAAAACTAAAAGCATTCGAAACAGTCGAGTTCTCATCGTTTTCCTTCCGCTCGATCTAGATCAAGGTCCTAATGGCCTCGATATCGATGATTGGCGCCGCTAGCGGGCCGACGTCGTTGCCAAAGTCCGGAGCATTGATTTCGTAGACATTTCCGTCTAGTGAAACGAGCCACTGCATATGGTCGGAGGACAAGACCGCTGTGCTTCCACTCACCGGGGCAGTTGTAATGCCGAAGGCCGACCCGGCGAATGGAGCCGAGCCACGTGCGTGGACGCCACCATTGGCTTCGGTCGCCCAATATCCATCCAAAGTGGCCCAGTGGTTGTCCAGGCCCACCACGGGACTTCTTACTTCGTCACGAATGTTGCCCTTGTATTCGGCGGAGCCTCTGGCGTGCAGGCCACCCAGCCGTTCCATCATGAAGTAACCCTGGCCATTAGAGGCGCCTGTCGCGACTGTTACCGGAGACTCCAGCGCGGTACCTGCCACTGAACCGAAGAATCCTGCGTTTCCGAAGGTGATCACGCCACCGTCGGCGCCGAAAAGCCAGTACCCCTGGCCGCCGGGTCCAAAGGCAGTGGCAACGATCGCCACGATCGGAGCGGCTGGGCTGAGCCCCAGCGTCTGCATCGATCCCAGGAACTGAGCATCCCCGAACGCGTGGACCCCTCCGCCGGACTGGGCAATCCAGTACCCATGTCCAGTGGGGGTTGAAGCCATGCCTATTACGTCATTCACTTGGGGAACGCCAAGCGCGGAAAGACGCCCGGGGAGTGAACCGTGGAAACCGGCCGCTCCGTGGGCAAAGACCCCACCGTCTCTTCCCAAGTTCCAGAACCCCACCTCCGTGTTGTGGCCAGCAGAAGCAGGCTTCGGTGCCGTGCCGATTGCCGGGAGAAGCGCTGCAGCCAACAACAAAATCAAAAGCATTCGAAACAGTCGAGTTCTCATCGTTTTGCCCTTCTGTAGACCTTCTAGCCGAACTGGTACCTGTTGGCCTCGATATCGATGATTGGCGCCGCCAGCGGGCCGACGTCGTTACCAAAGTCCGGAGCATTGATTTCGTAGACATTTCCGTCTAGCGAAACGAGCCACTGTATTTGCTCGTCGGAGATCCGCACGGTGCTTCCGCTCACCGGGGCAGTAGTTGAGCCGAAGGCCGACCCGGCGAATGGAGCCGAGCCACGTGCGTGGACGCCACCATTGGCTTCGGTCGCCCAATATCCATCTAAAGAGGCCCAGTAGTTGTCCAGGCCCACCACGGGGCTCCGTACTTCGTCACGAATGTTGCCCTTGTACCCGGCGGAGCCTCTGGCATGCAGACCACCCAGCCGTTCCATCATGAAGTAACCCTGGCCATTAGAGGCGGCGGCCGCGGCTGTTACCGGAGACTCGAGTGCGGTACCTGCCAGTGATCCGAAGAATCCTGCGCTTCCGAATGTGATCACTCCACCATCGGCACCAAACAGCCAGTACCCCTGACTTATGACCGAAGGAGGAGTCGCAACTATTGCCACTATCGGCGCGGCGGGAGAGATTCCCAAAGACTGCATAGACCCGAGGAACTGAGCATTGCCGAACGCGTGAACCCCTCCGTTGGACTGCGCGATCCAGTACCCGTCTCCATTAGGGGTCGAAGCCATACCAATGACGTTTTCTACTTGAGGTAGGCCAAGCTCGGATAAGCGCCCCGGGAGTGAACCGAAGAAATCCACACCTCCGTGAGTAAAGACTCCGCCGTCTCTTCCCAGGTTCCAGAACCCCAAGTCCGAGTGATTAGCAAAGGCAGGCTTCGATGCCGTGCCGATTGCGGGCAGAAGCACTGCTGCTAGTAACAAAACCAAAAGCACTCTCAGCAGTCGAGTTTTCATCCGCTCCCTTTCTGTAATGACTTAATGTCGCTTAGGCAGCCTAGGCTATTAAGGTCCCTTGATGTTGGGGGCGAGGGCTAAGTCACTGCGTGGGTTCCACGCTATCCATTAACCACTGATGCCTCTCAGCAAATGGCTAATATCACCGCCTATGCGAATGAAAATCGCGGCGGTCTTTTCGCTCGCTCTTCTTATCGGAGTGAGCTGTGGTACCGATCAAAAGAACCCCGTAGAGGAAGAAACTCCGGACAGCCAGCTTGCAGCTCCCGCTGGATCTCTCTCGATCTTTGCCGCCGTTTCACTCACCGAAGCGTTCGAAGAAATAGGCAAGGCGTACGAAAAGAAGAACCCTGGGGCGAAAGTCAGCTTCAACTTCGCCGGCAGCTCTTCACTCGCCTCCCAGTTGGAGCAAGGAGCTAAGGCAGACATCTTTGCCTCTGCCGATGAAGTGACGATGCAGTCACTCAACGAAAAGGGCTTGATCTCCGACCGACCACGGGTGTTCGCGAAGAACACCATGCAGATCCTTGTTGCGAAGGGAAACCCAAAAAACATCAAGACAGTCACCGATCTCGCCCGTAAGGATCTGGTAGTTGTGCTGGCCGATCCCGCCGTACCCGCGGGCCGCTACGCGCAGGAGGTTCTGAACAAGGCCAGCGTGAAGGTGACTCCAAAGTCTCTCGAGCTCGACGTCAGAGCCGTGGTCGCCAAAATCGATCTCGGCGAAGCCGACGCTGGCATCGTCTACACAACCGATATCAAGAGCTCTTCCAAGGTCGCCGGAGTTAAGATTCCGCTAGAGCACAATGTGCAAGCCAGGTATCCGATCGCGGTCTTGAAGACCTCTTTGGATATCAAGGGCAGTGAAAAGTTCGTCGGGTACCTTCTTTCGGTAAACGGCCAGGCGATTCTCAAGAAGCACGGCTTCGACACAACCTGATCGAAACTTTGAAGCCAGGCCCCCATAAGCGGCGACGCCGGTCGGGGGACACCGCCACGCCACTCGTGTTTGGTTTGCTCGCGGCCCTCTGCGTGGTGTTTCTCGCCGTTCCCCTCATGGGTCTTCTTACGCAGATTCCCTGGGACTCCGTGCGATCGGAGCTCGGCAATCGCGATGTCGCCTCTGCCCTCAAGCTCTCACTACTGACTTCGCTTTTCGCGACAGTGTTGGCGGCTGTCTTGGGAATCCCTTTGGCATGGGTCCTGGCACGAGTCCAATTTCGCGGAAAATCGTTCGTTCGATCCCTCGCCATATTGCCGATGGTCATGCCTCCGGTTGTTGCGGGCCTCGCGCTCTTACTGGCATTCGGAAGAAACGGTTTGATCGGCAAAGGCCTAACGAAGATCGGACTAACGATTCCGTTTACAACCACGGCAGTCGTCATCGCCGAAGCGTTTGTCGCTATGCCCTTTTTGATACTGGCTGTGGAGGCGGCGCTAAGGTCTTCCCAAACGATTCAAACGGAGGAGGCCGCCGCATCGCTCGGGGCCTCGCCCTCGAGGCGACTTCTAGACATCACTCTGCCGATGTCCAAGGCTGCGCTTGCAGCCGGTCTTGTACTTTGCTGGGCTCGTGCTTTGGGTGAGTTCGGAGCCACAATCACATTCGCCGGCAACCTTCCTGCAATCACCAGGACGATGCCCATCGCGGTTTACGTGGCTTTGGAACGCCGCCCTCAGTCTGCAATCGTGCTCGGCTCCATTCTTCTAGTCGTCTCATTTCTCGTGTTGTTTGTTCTGCGGGATCGATGGTTCCGCGCCCAGGCATGAGTCTCCACGCGGACATAAGAGCAGACGCCGGCGCGCTCGTTATCGAAGCCCGGTTGGAGGCGAGATCGGGAGAGGTTGTGGGGATAGTCGGGCCGAACGGGGCCGGAAAGACCACAGTGCTGAAAGCCATAGCCGGGCTTTGGCCGATCAGTCGCGGCAAGGTATCGATCAACGAGTGGGTGGTAGAGGATTCCGAAGCGGGGATAAGGAACCCTCCCGAGCAGCGGTCCGTGGGCATGGTCTTTCAGGACCTTCGCCTGTTCCCGCACATGTCCGTTGCGGACAACATCGGCTACGGCCTGCGACTAAGAGGAGTGCCGCGCAAACAAGCGCGGGTACTTGCGGAGCCACTCATCGAGACTCTCGGCCTCGCGCCGCATTCGAAGCAGAAACCGGGGTCCTTGTCCGGGGGTCAAGCTCAGAAAGTCGCGCTGGCTCGAACCCTGATAACTAACCCCCAGGTGATTCTTCTCGACGAACCGTTCTCGGCGCTGGATGCAGAGTCCCGCCCCAAGGTTCGGCGGGATATGAGCCTCTATTTCCGCCATCCGGACTGCACGACGATCATCGTCACGCACGACCCAATGGAGGCCAAGGCCCTTTGCAACCGAGTCATCGTCATGGAAGAGGGACGCTTTATCCAGGAGGGGGAAATCGACCGCATCGCGGACGACCCAAAGTCGCGTTACGCGGCCGAATCCCTTGGACTCAACTTCTTTCCCGGCGTTGCCGCCGGTGAGACTGTTGATGTCGGCGGGGAAGCGACGCTATCGGTCGTTGGCGAACACCACGGCAGGGTGATCGTTTCCTTTCATCCCCGAGCGGTGGTCTTGCACCAGACGCGTCCGGAAGGTACGGCCCGCAACGTGTTCAAAGCGATCGTCAGAACAGTTCGACATGAAAATGGAATTACCCGGGTGACGACCGCGGGGTCCCTCAGTGCAGTTGCCGAAATCACCAGGGTTTCGGCCGAACAGTTGAACCTGCGGCCGGGGGCCGAGGTTTGGCTTTCAGTAAAAGCAGCCCAGATTCAAGTGACGCCTCTCTAGTTGGTTTAAGCCAGACCGCGCCCAGTGGTACTGCGGCAAATGTACCGAGACTTCACACCAAGTACGACAAAAAATTTGTGGAGCCGAGGGGATTCGAACCCCTGACCTCTGCATTGCGAACGCAGCACTCTACCAACTGAGCTACGGCCCCTGAAGCGACTCATTGTAGCCACCGTGCTCGGGGGGCACCCTGTGCAGGATCATCGGCCGGGGCGGTCCTACTTCTCCTTTGCTTCGAGGGCCTCTATCAACCTCGATTGAATGATCGTCGTCGTGAGGTCGCCCCTTGTTCGCTCGAGAATCGCTCTTACTGCATCCGTCGTCCGGCGCAATCCACCGGTCATTGCCTCGGGGAAATCGATCGACGTAAGCAGGTAATAGATGTCGTCCATGGTTCCTAAGACTTGTTCGGCCCTGCCGATGTTGGAAGAGCGCATCAGGTCGAGCAGGTGCCGCCTCATCTCTCCCGCGGCTTCTCCCATTCCATTCAAGTAAGCAGCAGCATCGACGGAGATGTCCTCGGGAGTTGGAATCGGTTCACCAAAGACAACAGCTTTCGTGATCATGCCTTCGGCGTACTCCTTGGCCGCATCATGAAAGAAGCCCGCGTGCCGGATGTCGGGATGCTCCTTCAGTGCAGCTTGTGCATCGTTCAAGCAGGTCAGAGCCTGTGACAGGAGTTCGTCTGCAAGGCCCGCCTCTGATCGATGCACGGCTCTTATTGCGTTGGCCGAGAGTCGCACGGTCTGTCTGCACAGCCTGAGCCCCTGCTCCCTGGCGGCATTCTTCGAATCGAGCTGCTCGCGCACCGAACGGCCGAGCGCGTCAAAATCCATACCTTGTTATACGAAACTTTTGGCTGCTACAGGCTCCCGGCGGAGAAGAGAGGCTCCTCCACCATCTCGGGGGCCGAATGTCTCTGGGGCTTTGCCCGCTGGGGAAGTCCTTGAACGATGGCAAGGCTCTGGGAAGGCCCTGACCTCCTTATTTGAATCAGGGCTACAACGAAAGCCAGGAGCGCGACATCGAGAATTACGTGGATCCAGACGAGGAACCTCGCCGCAGGAAACAACGAAGCAACCAAAGTGAGCCCACACGCCAGGAGCAGAGTCGTGAATATTCGGCGACGGCGTTCAATCGCCCGCTTGCGCGTCACAACTTCGTCCTGGGGACGAGGGGGCATGACTATCCAGCGGCCCGACGAGACTCCTTGGCTCGCGCCCAATGCATTCATCCCTTTCTGAAAACTGCCCACGCTGGCAATTGGAGAGGTGTGCTTTCTAGCCCTGAAGAGAGCCGGTACGAATACGGCCCCCCAGAGCACCGTCAACAAGCTTACAAGCAATAGCGTCAAAGGACCCTTGTCCTCCCGCTGGTTTTTCGGAAGATAGCACGGCGTTTTTTCCGTTCTGCGGATTTCGGGAGTCATTTCGCGCGTAGGATCAGGGAGCAATGGAGCTCGATGGCCACCCCACCCAAGACATTGTCGAAGAACTACAGCGACGAGGAGGCCTTCTTTACCAGGGAACCGACATGGGACCCGACGAGGAGGCCCTGACTCTGCCGCGGCACCGAAGCGAACACGAACGGGGCCTTTGGGTCTTTCTGCCGACCGCTGCATACGAAACCGAGATCGACGAAATGCCGCCCTTCTAGTGGCCCACTGGGCGAACTAGCCGTCAATCAACAATCCAGGGAGATACAGATGAAAAAGTGGGAGTACGCGTCCGTTCCGATAATTCCTCATGTGGCTCAGGAGATCCTCAACAACTGGGGCGAGGACGGCTGGGAGCTAGTTACGGTTTTCTCTCCACCCGACGTCGGAGGAATTGTTGCTTACTTCAAGCGTCCGAAATCAGACGAGGAGTCGCAGGGGACCTTGCACTAGGTTTGTATGTGGCCCTGCGCATCACCTTGGAGAAGCCGGACCGCATGCGGCAGGATCGGTGCCACAGCTTCGAGGCAGTCGGTGACTCCTCCGGGGCTGCCCGGCAGATTCACTATCAACGTCGATCCCCTTACTCCGGCGACGGCCCGGGACAACGCCGCGTGGGGAGTCTTTGAGAGGCTGACGGAACGCATGAGCTCCCCGATTCCGGGCACCAGCCTTTCGCATACTTCGGATGTTGCTTCCGGCGTTACGTCCCGTGCGGCCACACCGGTGCCCCCGGTTGTGACGATCAGTTGCACGCCTTCGGTGCAAAGAGAGACGAGCACATCGGAAATCAGCGACTGCTCGTCGGCAACGACGCGCTGCGAATGGATTTCTGCTCCCAACCCGGAAAGGAGCTTCACGGCGGCCGGTCCGCTTGCATCGTTGGCTTTACCAGCACTCACCGAATCGCTCACGGTTACGACCGCAGCAAGAGCGCCTTCCAGCCCTCGGCTCAACCCTTCTCCAACTCGCGGCGCCAATTCCCGCTCTTTCCCCCGGACTTTTCGAGGAGCAGCACACGCTCCAGGCGCGCATCGCGGTCGACCCCTTTCACCATGTCATAGACCGTGAGAGCGGCCACAGCGACGGCCGTCATCGCCTCCATCTCTACTCCCGTTCGGTCATAAGCCTTGGTCCGCGCGGTAATCGAAACCCCCTCGTCCTCCAGATCGAACTCGAGGTCAATGTCGGTGAGAACGATGGGATGACACAAGGGAATCAGTTCGCTAGTCCTTTTCGCTCCCATGACTCCGGCAAGCTGCGCTACAGAAAGAACATCCCCCTTCTTGCCGCGGCCCTCGCGCACCTGCTCCAACGCGCTTGGTGAGAGCTTGACAAAACCACTTGCAACGGCTTCCCGCGGGGTGGGAGCTTTTTCAGTCACGTCCACCATCCTCGCCCCGCCGTCCGGCGTCGAGTGCGTAAGACGATTGTTCTGGTCGGCGGTCAATTCAGCGAAGAAAGCTGATCGCGCACTGCTTCGGCCATATCTGCACGATTGGCCGCTATCGCGATGGTGGCCTCGAGCAATCCGCGCTTATTGCCGACATCCCATCGCCGTCCGTCGTAGCGAAACGCCCCGAGTCTGTCTCGCTCGGCCAGAGTGTGTAGCGCATCGGCAAGCTGGATCTCACCGCCCTGTCCGGCAGGAAGGTTTTGCAGTACTTCGAAGATCTCGGGGTGGAGGGCATACCGCCCGACCGATGCAAGATCAGATTTCGCTTCTTGCTGTAAAGGCTTTTCAACAACGGCAGTCGCACGGAAAAACGGCTCGCCTCCCGTCACCTCTACCGCGCCGTACAGAGAAATGTCGGTCATAGGCACTCGAGTAACAGCAATGCTCGATTTGGAACTGTCTTCAAATCCTGCAATTAGATCCTTCACGCAGGCCGTTGCGGGATCGTAAACCTCATCCGGAAGAGCTACTACGAACGGTTCTTCCCCCACCCAATCCTCAGCGCACAGAACCGCGTGGCCGAGGCCCAGGGGCTCATCCTGATACACCGAAGTCACATTGGCGATCCTGCTGACCGATTGCAGATCTCGAAGCAATTCTTGCTTGCCGCGCGCTTCGAGGGCCTCCTCGATTGCCGGAGCCGGGTGGAAGTGATCGATAACAGCCTCTTGGCCCTTTGAGATCACAATGCAGACCTGGTCGATACCCGCCGCTGCGAGCTCCTCGACTGCGTACTGAATGACGGGCCGATCTACCAGCGTGATCAAAACCTTGGGAACGACCTTGGACGCGGGAAGCATGCGAGTACCCAGACCAGCCGCAGGAATCACTGCTTTGCGAATTGCCATTACATGCCTTCTTCTGGTCTGTAGACGACCACGCGGTTCTTGCCTTCGGCCTTTGCGGCGTACATCGCAATGTCGGCTGCATCTATGAGCATCTTGGACTCTGCCCCGTGCTCGTCGAATACTGCAACACCTATCGACACCGTCACGGGGAGGGGCTGCTCGACGGTCGAAACTCTGAAGGGCCCGTCTGCAATGGTGGACCTGACCTTCTCCCCGGTCTTGAGGCCTCCGGCAAGATCCGTCTCAATCAGCAGCAGGACAAACTCCTCACCGCCATAGCGTGCAAATACGTCGACGTTCCTGATGACGTTCTGGACGCGGGCGGCCAGCTCGATCAGCACGGAATCTCCAGTCTGGTGGCCGTATGTGTCATTGAATGACTTGAAGTCGTCGATGTCGAACACGAGCAAACAGAAGGGCCGGCCCGAGCGCTTCGAACGGTCGATTTCCTGTTCCAGAGCCCTGACGAAGTAGCGCCGGTTCCATACGCCAACCAGCGGGTCGACAACGGCAAGTCGCTGAGCCTCCTCATGCAGAAGGACGTTTTCGATCGCGACACCTGCATGATCGGCAAGCGAGGACATGGTGCTCAGATCCTCCGCGGTGAACATCTCTTCCTTCTCCTTGTCGTACAGGTTCAGGACCCCGATCACTTTTTCGTAGGAGTACAGCGGGACGGAGATGACTGTGCGGTAGTCGGGGTTGGCGCTATTTGTGAACTCCGGATCGTCCTCCATGGGGAAACGCAACGACTCCCCGGCCTCGGCCACGTAGCCGGCAACACCTTTTGCCACATCCAGATCGAAGTCGCCGCCCTCGATGTTGCGCACCATGCTCACCTCGAGGTGACGTCCGGACGTCAGCATCAGGGCGCCGCGTGTTGCACCCAGCGTCGCCATGGAGTTGTCGAGGACCATCTCGAGCATCCGGTCCCTATCGTGAGTCGAACGCAATATCTCGCCGAATCGGGTGAAGGCCTCCTTTAGCTCTTCTTTGGAGTCCTCCAGCTGTGTGATGTGAGCCGAAAGGCGCGCCGTCATAGCATTGAACGAGGCCGCCACCTGGCCAATCTCGTCACGCCCACGGACACGAATCATGTGGTCGTATCGGCCGGCTGAGATTGCGTTCGCTCCCTCCGCCACCTCACGAAGAGGCCGGGAAAGCACCCCCGCCAGTAGGAAGCCCAGCACAACCGCCAGGACAACGGCCGCGACAAGAAGAACAATGCCCGTAGTCCTCAGGGTCTCTTGTGTCGACAAGACGTTCTCGTTCGAGCGCGACACCACCAACGCTGCCTTCTTAACCGGAATCCCTTTGTCGATCTGGCTTATAGCGGCGTAAAGAGTCTGGCCTCCGACTGTGGTCTCGAGCCTGCCCTCCTCAGCAGGGTCGACGTCGATCTTGAATTGCTTGGCACCTCCCACTTCGATGGTGCTTGCAATCGCCTCCTCGTTGATGAGCAGAGTGGTCTGAAACCCCGATTGTCTCGAGAGTTGGCTGACGAAATCACTGTCGAGGTAGTTGCCACCTATTACCTGCCATCCAACATCGTTGGGTGGCAATGGGTTGCGGATAGTTACCCGGGAGCGAATCATGAGGAACCGGCGATCAGCAGGAAGGGCCGCGTCCTCCTGGAATGCCTCCGCGGGCGTTAAAGGGGGGACGCCGGCCAGGAACTCAGACTGAGTCATTGCGTCGAGCAGGATGTTTCCGGCGGCGTCGCCGATGACTATGAAGTCGATCTTGCTGTCCTCAGCCTGGAGCCTTGTGAGAAGGAAGGTCTTCAGCTCACCGTAGGCTCCGCTCCTAAGTAACTCGCTGAAGTTGGGATCGGCGGCAATCAGGTTGACCCGGTCGGAGGCGCTCGAGGTCTTTTCGCGAAAAACCGCAACAGCCGCATCCTGCGCCGGTCTGAGCTCGTTGAAGCTGCGGTTTTCGACCTCGCGAATGATGATGCGCTGGCCGAAAACGCTTGCTACGCCCAGTGGCAGGACCACGATTGCTATGAAAAAAGCGAACAGCCTTGTCTGAAGGGACACCTATTTCCTCTTTTTAGAACCGCCCGCGTTGATTGATGGCCCAAACGGGCCTACTAATTTGTCGGAACAAGCGCCATCCACCTTTATGCGGTCACGCCTCCTCGGCAAGTTAAAAATAGAAGGACATATGTCCAGTTTGATCCTTCTAGGGGGAATACCACCGGACCTTCAGCACCAGCATGAGCGAACTTTGCGTGACTAGCCGCCTCCGGGGATGCTCGAAGCCATCCTGGGAGGCGCGCGCCGTACACTAAAGAGCCTGCCCTTCAAGCATCGTGGGATAGCCCACCCAGCGAGAAAGTTCCAAGACAGTTGCCTACCTACGAATACGCATGCACGTCATGCGAGGAGCGAATCGAGGTATATCAGGCCTTTTCCGACGATCCGCTCGAGAAGTGCGAGAAGTGCGGGGGCAGGCTGCGCCGGGTCTTCCACCCGGTTGGGGTGATGTTCAAGGGAAGCGGCTTTTACTCGACTGACGCCAAGAAGGGAAAGTCGAAAACAAGGGACGGTGCCGCCAAGTCTACGGAGAAGTCATCCTCCGAATCCAAAAGCTCGGATTCCGGATCGGATAGCAGCAGTGGTCCCTCCAAGGATTCCGGCTCGCCCTCGAAGGCCGCGTCGGGCGACTCCTCGGGCGGCTCCTCATCGAGCTCTTCCGAATCCGGTTCGGCCAAGGCATCGTCCAAAGGATCCGACTAGCACCTCCGGCCTCCACCAAAAGTGGGATACCAAACGGTCCAGTCTGCCCGTAGGATTCCCACTGCTTCCCCTAACAACTGTACGCGCGGCGCAGGGGGAGGCCATGAGTTCACTTGCTCTTAGTAAACGCAGAACATCGTTGTTCGGACTGGTTGCGATCGCAGCGGCTGTCGTAACCGGGCTGGGGATCTACTCGTATCTTTCGTGGCTTCGGGCACAGATTCCTATAGCGGGCAAACTCGTGCCGATTGTTGTGGCTGCCCAGGACATAGCTCCGGGAACCGTCTTGGAAGCATCGATGCTAGATGTCTCCGAACACCCCGAGAAATACCTGCCGGCGGGCGCTCTCGGATCATCGTCCGAAGCCGTTGGAAAAGTAACGTCGGTTCCCCTATTCGCCGGGGAAGCCGTCGTCGCTAAGAAGTTGGGCTCTCAAGGAGGTTTCTCCTCTACGGTGCCTCCTGGGACGCGGGCCTTCTCGTTGATCGTCCCATTCGGCGCAGGACTGGAAGCGCCTCCAACACCCGGAGACAGAGTGGACGTCATCGTCACTCTGGGTCAGGACGTAATCGGCTCTCCGCGCACGACCACAGTTCTTCGTCACAAGGAAGTCGCGGCAGTAGGGAGAGTCCCGCCCCCCGCAGTCTCCCAGGGCTCAGACGCAGATGGCGGGGAGGCCTCCGACCGGCTGAGCTTCGACCGCCTCGGGGGCCGGGACGGCATCGCGCTGACAATCTTCGTCACTCCCGACGAAGCGCAGAGGCTGGCCATGGCCCAGACGCTTGGGAGGGTCACGGTAGTTCTGGGTCCGGCTGCGGCGCCTGAGGAGGCCGCGCCGCCATCGGTTTCTGTCGAGGACCTCGCGGCCTAAGAGATTCCGGTCTGACCTGATATAGAGCGCATCGCGTAGATTCCCCAAAGCGCGGCGCCGTGGGAAAAAACCGGGCCTGGCGGCGCGCTCCTCCGCGTTCAAGGGTAGAGTCCCCCGCTCGTGAGCGTCGCGGAAGCCGTGCTGCTGGGGGTAGTGCAGGGCCTTACTGAGTTTCTGCCGATCTCTTCGTCAGCGCATCTTGTTCTTGTTCCGGCCGTTTTGGGCATGGACGACCCGCCCCTTTCGTTTCTGGTGCTCCTGCATGCTGCGACACTGCTTGCGCTCATCGCCTACTTCCGAAGGGAGCTCGTTGAGTTGGCTATGACTCTCAGGCGGCCGCGTTCACGGAAAGTTGTTTGGCTCTTGGCTGCCGGAACGGTCCCGGCCGCCGTTATCGGATACCTGTTCGAAGAACGATTCGAACGGTCCTTTGGGAAGCCGTTTCAGGTGGCCTTACAGCTGATGGCCACGGGAGTGATCCTGGCGGGCATCGAGGGCCTGACCCGGAGGAGACAAAAACCCGAACCCACCGAGGGCATCCCGGAGTCCGAGGATTCTGTGGACGAACTGGCCACCAGTCTGTCGATTGGAGGTGCGGTAGCCGTTGGATTCGCGCAGGCTCTTTCGATCATCCCTGGGATCTCGCGTTCGGGAGCAACGATCGCAGCGGGAATGGGGGCCGGAATGTCGCGCGACCTGTCCGCGCGCTTCAGCTTTCTGCTCGCCATTCCAATCCTTGCCGGCACTTCCATCTTCAAGGCCCCCGACCTGGCGGGGGCCGGAGTAAGCGTCGCGGCGATGGTGGCGGGCTTCATCGCATCTTTGATTTCCGGATACGTGGCCATCTGGGCAACCATCGGATATCTGCGACGCAGGGGGTTGCTTCCGTTCGCGGCCTACTGCCTGGTCGTTGGTGGAGTGCTGGCGCTTTTCCTCTAAGGGACCGGAGCCGTGCTGCGTTTACGACAAGCCGGGTAGATATCCTTCTACCTCGAGGCCCGTAGGAGTCCCCGCACCACCGGAGCGACCAGTGAATCTGACCGAAGAGCAAATCGAAAAGCTGACCCAGATATTGCAGCGCGTTCAAATGGCCAGACGGGAGCTCGACGCGCTGATAGGCGATCACTACCTAGCACAGCGGGTGAACATAGTGGGAGTGCACTTCACTCCTCTGGCCGCGGCGGTCGAGAAGCTGCGCTGGGCCGAAGCGCAGTGGCGTGAGCTTTCCCAGGAGCTGTTCGGAGCAGAGCGGGCCAGCCCCGCGAATCACTAGCCCGTTAGCCGAGACCCAGCCCCGATTTCTGCTGTAGCTTTCATCCATGAGCTACGAAACAGCGACTCTCGGGGCCGGGTGTTTCTGGGGAGTCGAGTACGTTTTTCGCCGGGTCCCCGGCGTGGTGGACGTCAAGGTCGGCTACAGCGGGGGCCGGGGCGAGAACCCCACCTACGAGCAGGTCTGTTACGCCGGAACGGGCCACGCCGAGGCTGTGCAGGTGACGTTCGAGAACGAACGCGTCTCATACGGCCAGCTGCTCGACGTCTTCTGGGCGATGCACGATCCGACGCAAGTGAATCGCCAGGGCCCCGACGTGGGCGACCAGTACCGCAGCGTCATCTTCGCCCACTCAGATGAACAGACCGAGGCCGCGAAGGCATCGCTGGAGCGGGCCCAGGGCAAGTTCAAGAAGCCCATCGCTACGGAGATCGTCCCCTTAACTGCTTTCTACGAAGGCGAGGACTACCACCAGGCGTACTACGAGAAGAACGGGCACGAGCCGTACTGCCATGCGGTTCCGGTGAAAGAGCTGGAGCGCCTTGGACTTGTGGGGGCCGCCGACTCCTGAGCTTGTTCTGACCTAACTAACGGTCAAAGTCCCAGCCATATCCTCTTTGGGATCCGGATTCTTTGGGTCGCTATGAGGTTTGCAATAGAAGACATAGGTTCCGGCCTTCCTCGGAATCAGAACACTTATCTTGTCCCCCGGAGTAAGAGTCTCGTCGATGTCGAGCTCGTCGATCGTAAAGGTGTGCCCGAAAGGATCGTTCGAGGTCACGATGATCGTGTCCCCCTGCGAGACCTCGACTTCCTTCGGTGCGAATCGAAACTCCTTGCCGGCGATCGTTGCGGCCCCCGTCTCTTCCGTCGTCTCCCTGCCCATGAAGGTGAGAGTTCCAGAGATCACCGCCGCAATAAGGAGAACACCAATGACGATTTGCAGAGCCCTGCGCTCCTTGGAATCTGCAGGAGCTGTTCTGATCCCCTTGCGCTCGTTTCTGAATGCAGCGATGCAAGAGACGATTGCGATGATTCCGCCGGGAATCATCAACAAGCCAGGAAGGAATTCGAAGAAACTGCCTGGGACGGTCAGGCCGAAAGCGGTCCAGAACAGCATCCCCATCGGAAACAATGCTGCGAGGATTCCGACGAGCTTGGCCCAGGCACCGAACTTCGAAACGATGAAAGCACCAATCAAAGAAACCACCGCGGGAACAACGAAGAACAACTCCTCTTGGTCAGGCGTGTAACCAAAAGCCAACCCAGCTCCGAGCATGAGGATCGGGGCCAGTGCCTGCATCACAAAACCCAACACCGCCAGGCGTGTCCAGCGGGCCTTGCCCTCCATCGGCATGGCGGTATCGGACGTCATCGTCTGTTCATCTCCCAATGTGATTCCTCCCAGAAGTTATTGGGCGGACTCTAGAACCTAGGAGCCCGAGTCTTACGGCAATGCATTCAGGCCTACCTGGCCGAAACCCCCGCATTGGAGGTGTTGTTGGCCGGATTGGGGTCAGCTGTTTTGGAAGTGACCAGAGACGCCGCGTGGATCGTGCCCTTGTTGCCCTTGACCTGATATTTGACCTCGAGTGTCCTCTTCGCTCCGGCCCCCAAAGTTCCGATTTGGCAAGTGACTTGGGTGGCCGACGCCGTCGCAGATGAAGAGCAGCCCGCAGATCCCGAGCTGTAGCTTCCGGTCGAGCTTCCGGGCAGATCGAGTACCGCAACGACCGACCTCGAATTCGAAGGGCCGGAGTTAGATACCTCCATCCGGTAGGTGATGACCCCCGAGGGCTTGTAGGTGTTCTCAGCAGAAGTCAGCTTCATGGAAACGTCGGCGAGCGTGTCCACATCAGTCGAGTCGGAGGCCGTGTTGTTGGATGAGTCGTCGTCTGGAGTGGGACTCGAAGCAAGCAGGCTCGTGCGGATATCCGATCCGTTCGAGACCGAAGGGAGCACATCGAGAGAAAGTCGCACGTCTACCTTCTCCCCCGGACCAACCCGGCCCACATTGCAATCGACCATTTCGGCAGCCTCTATGCAAGTGCCAGTCCCGTCGAGAACGGTTGCTGCATCAAAACTGATTCCGGCCGGCAACGGATACGTCAGCTTCACGTCTTCGGATGCCAGCTTTCCGATGTTCTGCACGGAGGATTGAAGCGTCATGGATTCCCCCGCAACGACCGTGCTCGGGGCATTGATGTCGGCGCTTAGATCAGACTTGATGTAGTCCATTACGAGCAGGGGCTGTGCGATTGCGGCAACCGGACCCAGCAGGCCGGCGGGATACCGGGGGTCACCGCCGAGCGCGGCCGCCTCCGACACCGTCACAGCCACCTCGAGGCGGTCCGCTCCATTCCCCACCGCATTGGTTATGTCGTACTCGTACGGGGGCCACGCCCGGAAACCGGATAGCTGGTCGTTAACGGTTACCTCTGCGACGTCGCCTGCCCTTCCGAGATCGAGGACGACCCTGCCGCCGGGTGGAGGATCGGGAAGTGAAACGTTGGCCGCGTAAGTTCCGGTTCCCCGGAAGAATGGAAAGCGCGGGCCCGCGAACGGGGGGCCGAGCTGAGTTTCGTTCCAGGATCCGGCTCGACGCATATCCCGTCCACCGTCTGTGTAGGTGACGGTGTAAACCGGGTCGAGCGGTTGTGAGATGCCTGGCTGAGATTCGATCTCGACGCGGAAATCCTCCGAACCCACTCTCACGACCGCGTAGGCGGGTCCGGAGAGTCCGGCAGGCGCGAACCCGCGAACCTGGCCCCCCTTGATAACGGCGTCGTCCAGATTCGTGTCGGTGATGTGAGGACTTTCAGATGGATCGCCGGGGGCCAGTCGGATGACGGCTGAAGCAAACGCAGCCAGTTCAACGGGAATGTGCAGACGGTTCCCCACAACTTTGTATTCCCAGATGCGAGTTATCTCACCGGTCTCCGCGTTCCATAGCTCCGGAACTCCGGTGGCCGGAACGTCGACCGTGATGGAAGCCGGTTGGCCCGGAAAGTCGACCGAGTAGCCGAGGTGTCCCGGCTCCTTGTTTTCCCATCTTGGGAAGTTGCTCACGAAGTAAACATCCGAGCCCGCCCTTTCATAAGGAAGCACCTGGACGGCGCTGATCCCCGATGGAAGCTTGGGATCGCCGGCAATATCGACCCTTGGGGGCTCTGCTGTTTGAAGCGCCGCGACCATCGGATCGAGAGCGGCCAGTTGCTGTGGGGTCACGTTGGTTATCAGGCCGTTGAAGTTTCCGGGGGCCCAGATGCCTTTGCCCTCACCGTATGAGTTAACTCTAAGTGTTGCCGGTGGAGTGGCGGTGTTGAACCCGAAAATGTCGGTCATCACCGGAGCAAGATCCGCGTCGTTCCCCTGAACTTCCCACTTCGGGATTCGGCCAACGCTGACAACAGTTCCGCCAAGGGCGACAAACTCGCGCAAGCGCTTCGCAACGTCGATGTGCACCGCAGACCAGTCTGGAACCACGATCGCCCGGTACGACTGCGTGCCGTATCGAATTACTCCCCCTTCCACGGACGTTGCAGGATCGGCCATCAGCTCGATCGGGAAGAAGTCGTGCTCGTAGTGAGCCGACCTCAGAGCGCCGGCGACAAGGCCGTACGCGTTCGGGTTCTGTGAATCGCCAACCCAGAAATTCTCGGGCGCGTAACCAACTGCGATGTCGGGGAGGGTCACCCCGGGGGTGAACATGTATTGAAGCCGCGCGGTGTAGTCATTCCAGTACTTCTGACGAGGAAAAAGGACGTTCCGAGGGCCCCAGCCTGAGCCGTCGTCGTTGTAGGAGTGCCACGCAAAGTGGTTTACACCTCGGCTGATGCCGTGGTCGATGCGGGCCCGAAGCATCTGCGGCCGCTCTTTGATCTCGGCGTTGTCGATGTCGAAAGCCTCCATGTGCACGCGCTTGCGACCGAACAGATGCGCAGACGACGAGCGCATCTTCTGACTGATGCCGTAGCAGCCGTCGCCGTCGCAGTTAGGCCCCCCCGCTAGGTCGAGGTTGTTGGTGATGAGGTCAAGGCTGTCGATTGTTGCTTGAGCCGATGATCGAAAATAGGAGCCCTCGGCGGCCATCATCCCGGTAGTCACCTCTTCAGAGAGAAGCTGGCCGATGAACCCGAGGCCGTGCTCGGCGCTCCAGCGGGAGATGCCGCCGTAGTACGTGTCTGCGAATCGGCGGCTCACTACGTCCCAATAGTCGTAACTCCACTTGCGCGCGTCGGGAACGGAGGGGTTGGGGTGGAAAATTCGATCGAGGACCTGAGGAGTGAGCTCGTATCCCTTTTGCTCCTTGAAGTGTTGCGCGAAATCTCCGGTCCATGGGATGGCCTGGGCGATCCCTCCTCCGGCTCCCCCGCGGAATGAGTCTGGGGTTCCTGTTGGCTGAAAGGAAACTTCATCGCTCCACATCGCCTGAAGCGTCTTTCCGAAGTGCTCAGACAAATGGTCGTAATGCTTGCCATAGTTCAGCCGGATCGTGCGATCGACTGCGTCGGGGTTCAATGGATCGAGCCAATAGGGCCTGGTGTTGGGTTGCCAAAGCGTTTGAGGAACAATCTCCTGCAGGGTGGTCCAACCGAGCGAAGGGTCCCCACAATCCGGCTCCGGCCCGTCACCGCAACGATCCGGTTGAGCCACCTGCCCCTGCGCCGAGCCACTCATCGTGAAAGGAACGTCGAGCTGGTAAGCGGTCATGCCGAGGCGCTCGAGCTCATCGAGGACCTGCCCCCAAAACACGAACCACTCCTCGCTCAAATACTTGTATGGCCATCCAGGGCCAGGAACGTTTGGGCCAGCGATATCAACGCTGTCGGCGACTCCGCCGGCTTCGTAGGTAATCCCGCCAAGACCTGCGTCCTTGAACTGCTGCAGAAAGGTCTTAGTTCTCTCCAAGGTGGTGTCGGGGGACGTCAGCAGATACGCCTGTGGTCGCGCCCACATCGGTGGATCTGCGAACTCAGCTGCCGAGAGACTGTCCGGCGGGGTTGCCGTTTCGAGCGGAGGCGTTGCCGGGCCCGTCGGGAACCTGTAGGCCGGAGGCTCGGCCCCGGTTACTTGAACACCGACGAGCAGGGCGGCGAGCGAACAAACGACGACCAGCTTTAGACGCGACAAAGTTGGACGTGCAAGCAGGAAGGCTCTCAATGGGTCCCCCAGACTCAAATGCGAAAGGCGCAGCAGGCCCAGAAGTATATTGGGGCGGCCTTCTCCGACAAATTCAATGCTAGTTTGAGTAGTGGCTACTGAATCTTGAGAAAGTCCCAGTACGACGTCATCGTCGTGGGGGGGAGAGTGGCCGGGGCGATAACAGCCGCTCTGATAGCCGGTGAGGGGCATCGTGTTCTCCTTCTAGATCGCAGTAATCCGGTAAGGGACACCATTTCGACTCACTTCTTTCGGGGAGCCCGCCTTGTGTCCATCCTCGACCGGCTTGGCCTCCTCGAAGACGTCCTGGCTACGGGTTCACCTCCCCTTGGAAGGCAGTTCGTGTACTCCGAGGAAAACCCGGAAGGTCTTGAGCAGCCCCCACAAAACCCAGGCGATTTCGGTTTCGGCCTGTCGGTACGGCGAGACACCCTCGACCCAATGCTGCTCGAGCATGCGAGGAACACGGGAGCCGAGGTGCGAATGGGTTGCTGGATAAAGGAGGTGGAGCGGGCGGGAGACCGAGTCGTAGGAGTGGCAGGAACCTCAGCCACCGGCGAGTTGAATGAGGGGGCCCAACTAGTAGTCGGTGCCGACGGAGTCCACTCGTTTGTGGCCAAAGCCCTCGCCGCCGAGTACGAGGAATATGCACCGCCCGCACGCGGCATCTACTACTGCTATGTGAAGGGGTGGGCGTCGCAGGAGGGAGGACCCCCCGACGCGGCGGAGTTCTCGCATATCCCAGGCGAACTGGCTTACGTCTTTCCGAGCAATGGGGGCCAGACGTGCATTGCCTTATCCCTCGATCAAGAAGACTGCAAATGGCTGAAGAGGTCTGCAACAGCGCGGTTCCAGGAGCGCCTTCAACGACACTCAGGATTGATGCCACGTTTCACGGCATGCACCGCAGTGTCGAGAGTTCTGGGGCACTCCCCCGAGCCGAGCTACGTTCGAGTTCCTCGAGGTCCGGGCTGGGCTTTGGTGGGTGATGCCTCAATTCATTCCGATCCATTCGCGGGCCAGGGAATGGACATGGCCGGAGTCCACGCGACATTCCTTGGAGAGGAAGTCAACAGTTGGCTGAGTGGGAAGTGCTCTCAAGAAGACGCGCTCGAGGCTTACCACCACCGTCGCAACGACGACGCGCTCGACACGTACCGGCAGGTGGTCGCCGAGGCGTTGCAGATTTAGAGAGGATCGAGATCAACGAGAGCTGTTTTTCACGATCTCAGCCATCGAATACGGAATTAGCGTCGCATACGACAGCTAAAGCGGATCTGACTCAACGAGATCGGAATCAGCAGTGCGAGGGTCCTACGGCTGACGAACTCACTATCCGGATATCGTGGGAGATTCGATAGTCCGCGAGACCTCGCCCTCGTAGCTCAGTGGATAGAGCACAGGTTTCCTAAACCTGGTGCCGCAGGTTCGATTCCTGCCGGGGGCACTTTGACCTGCGAAAACGCAACTCTGAAGTCAGGGATGGCTAACAAACGGGTAACAAAGTGCCACCA
>DATLOJ010000131.1:0-9878 GCA_035536315.1 Actinomycetota bacterium
GAGCGTCACCAGATAAGTCCGCTCCTTCCGGTCGATCAGAAGGACGCGGTCTCCCTCCCGAAATTTCAAGGCGCGGCGCCGTCTGCCCTGAGGACTCTGGCAACGTCAGACACCGACAGCATCCCTACAAGGGCACCTTCCTTCATCACCAGAAACTTGCCCGCAGGGTTCTCTGTGATTCGTTCGAATACCTTGCCAACCGGCTCATCCTCGCTTGTGACCATCGCCGGTTGGATCGGAAACATGACCTGCCTGACCGTCAGGGCGTCCCACTGTTCTCTCGCCAGCGATCGGATTTGATGCAACGTCAGCAGGCCCTCCAGATGATCGCCGTAGCCGATAACTGGATACGCGCTGTGGTGCATCTTCACGAAGAAGTTGTCGACGGCCTCGTTGATGCGAAGGTTTCCGGGAATCGAACTGGGGGCCGGCGACATGACGTCAGCCACAGTCATGTCCTGCAACGTTTGGCGCATCAGCAACTGGTTGTAGCTTCCAGCCGCCGCTTGATTCAAGAACCAGCCGATGAGGATCCACCAAACTCCGAACAGATCGCCATTGAAAAAGATGCGGTATAGGCCCCCGCCGATAAGCGCCATTGCCACGATACGGCCCCCGATCGAGGCAACGCGGGTCGCCTTCAAGATGTTTCCCGTCGCCTTCCAAACGGCCGCCCTCAGCACACGACCGCCATCCAAAGGAAAACCTGGGGCCATGTTGAAGACCGCAAGGCCTCCGTTGACAACACCCAGCAATTGGAAGATCGCAGCCGCCGGCATTGTCTGCATCTTCTCCGCGAGAAGCCCGATTCCGAAGAAGATCGCTCCGAATATCAGCGAAAGAACCGGTCCAGCTATTGCAATCTGGAACTCGTCTCCCGGCTTTTCGGGGTCTTTCTTGATGTGCGCGATTCCGCCAAAGATGAACAGGGTGATCGTCTCGACCTTGATTCCCTTCTTCCGTGCAACCAGGGCATGCGCGAGCTCGTGAGCCAGGATCGACACAAAGAAAAGAAGTGCAGCCAGGACTCCCATCACGAAGAAATCGGCCTGCCCCAGACCGGGTAGCCGCAGCTCGGTGTCGAACAGGTCCTTGAACGACCACGCAATAAGGAGCGAGAAGAGAAACCACGACTGGTCCAGGACGACACTGATCCCGAACACTTTTCCGACTCGTACTCCCCGGCCCATCATTTGAGAGCGCCCTCCTGCCACTGCATGAGCTTTGTGTTTTCCTCAGATGTTCTTTCTTCAAGCATCGACACTTCGTTCAGCAGGACTTTTTGGGTAACAGAACCCGGGTTGGCGGCCATTTGCTTCACAAGCTCCAAGGCGGCAGGCGCAAGTGAGTCCTCTTCGACGAGCCTGTTCACGAGCCCCATCCGAAAAGCTTCCTCACCGTCGACGGTTCTCGCGGTCATCAACAGATCCTTGGCGTGCGAGTAGCCGACAAGTAGCGGCAGCCGCGCCGACCCGATCGGAATGCCGAACTGCGCACCGGGGAATCGAATTCGTGCGCTTGCCGTTGCAACACGCAAGTCACAGCCGGCGGAAACCTCAGCCCCCCCACCGACGCAAGCACCCGAGATTGCGGCTACCGATGGCTTCGGAAACGTGACCACAGCCTGATACAGATCGGCGAACAGCTGCATCCGTCGCAAGGCCCCCGCCGAGTCGGGCTGCTCCGCTATATCGGCCCCCGCCGAGAACACCCCGCCGACTCCGGTGATGACCATTCCAATTGTGGAATCTTGCGCGAATGCCGTGATCGCGGGAATGAGCGCCTCTAACATCAAAGTGTTCATAGCGTTCTTTTGAGCGGGCCGGTTCATCAAAACCACGCCGACTTCTTCTTCGCGTCTGGTTTCAATCAGAAGTTCCATCAATCGAGATTACTCCTTTGGTCTTGTTACCGACCCGTAACACAAAAGAATCAAATCGGAAACGTAGCCCCCTTACTCTCCTCGCCTATTGAAGGCCGCGAGGGGCGGTCTTATGAGCCAAAGGGGTACTGGGGATGTCTGCAATAGACACGGGCGATACCGCCTGGATTCTCGTTTCAACGGCCCTCGTCATGTTCATGACGCCGGGCCTTGCTCTTTTCTACGGAGGGCTGGTGCGAGGAAAGAACGTTCTCGGGACGATCATGCAGTCGTTCTTCGCACTGGGCCTTGTCTCGGTCTTGTGGTTCGTCATCGGCTACTCGCTGGGGTTCGCGCCCGGCGGCAAGATCATCGGAAGCCTCAAGTTTCTGTTTCTACAGGACGTGGGGGCCGAGCCTTTCGCTCTGGCACCGACGATTCCGCACACCCTCTACATGACTTATCAGATGATGTTCGCAGTCATCACTCCTGCGCTGATCACGGGAGCGGTAGCGGAAAGAATGCGTTTCCGCGGATACGTGCTGTTCCTCGGACTGTGGTCGGTGCTCGTGTACTCCCCCGTCGCTCACTGGGTATGGGGCGGCGGCTTCCTCGGTCTCGGCGAAGGCAACGTTGGAGCTCTTGACTTTGCGGGCGGAACCGTCGTTCACATCAACGCCGGAATCGCAGCGCTCGCGGCGATCATCTACATGGGCAAGCGCAAGGGTTTTCCAAAGGAAGCCATCCACCCGCACAACATTCCGATGGTCATCACGGGGGCCGCGATCCTCTGGTTCGGATGGTTCGGATTCAACGCAGGAAGTGCACTGGGTTCGGGAGCTCTTGCATCAACTGCATTCCTGAATACCCACCTGGCTACCGCAGCCGCCATGCTTTCCTGGCTCACAGCTGAATGGATCCGCAACAAGGCTCCGACCACGATCGGGGCCGCAACGGGCGCAGTCGGAGGCCTAGTCGCAATCACTCCGGCCGCCGGGTTTATCGAGCCGTGGGCGGCCGCAGTCCTGGGACTGGTCGCGGGAGTCGTGTGTTACTGGGCGGTCTCCCTGAAGTCGAAGCTCAAGTACGACGACTCTCTGGACGTCGTCGGCGTTCACATGGTCGGCGGCGTGGTCGGAGCGTTGCTCACCGGCGTCTTCGCCTCCAAGGCGGTCAACGAGTTCGGAGCGAACGGCCTCATCTACGGCAACCCATCACAGGTTACGAAACAGCTGGTGGCGATTGGGGTCACGATCGTCTACTCGTTCCTGGCCACCTTCGTAATCCTGAAGGTGACGGACCTGCTCGTAGGAGTTCGGGTCAGCGAGGAGGAAGAGCTGACCGGCCTCGACCTCACACAGCACTCCGAGAGTGCATACACCACTGTAGAGTCGGGTCATCTGGTGCAGCACATCGCACCGGCGCCAAAACCTCAAGCTTCCACCGTTCAAGCAACCGCCGAAATCTAGGAGAGGCTAATGAAGCTGGTAACCGCAGTAATAAAGCCTTTCAAGCTCGAGGAGGTGAAAGAGGCCCTTCGAGAGGTCGGTATCCAAGGCATGACGGTTACCGAGACAAGGGGCTTCGGCCGCCAGCGCGGGCATACGGAGGTTTACAGAGGAGCCGAGTATCAGGTCGACTTCGTTCCTAAGGTGAAGATCGAAGTGCTATGCGACGACTTTCAGGTAGAGCAGGTGGTCGAAGCAGTAATGAAGATGGCAAAGACCGGGCAGATCGGTGACGGAAAAATCTTCGTCACAACGGCCGAGCAGGTCTACCGAATCCGCACCGGTGAGATGGGAAGGGATGCCCTCTAGGCAGATCCAACAGCTATTGGCCGGAAGAGAGCGCCTGCGGGAGCAACATGCCGCAGGCGCTTCCGGCGTTTCGGTGGTGCGCGCGCTTTCCGACCTGACCGACGAGACCGTAGAAGAGATCTGGCTGAGGCAGGGGCCCCCGGCGGGTTATGCGCTTGTTGCCGTTGGTGGTTACGGTCGCCGCGAGCTGTCGCCGTTCTCCGACATCGACTTGATAGTGCTGCATCCAAAACCACAGAAAGTGGCCCCCGCCTGGAAGGCGTTCTCGTACGAGATGTGGGACTCGGGCCTCGAACTGGGACACGGCGTGTACTCACCGAAGGAATCCCTGCGGCTGGCGGCAGAGCGGTTCGATGTGGAGGCTTCTTATTACGATGCCCGGCTGATCGCCGGTGACGAGGCTCTGTTCGCCGAGTGGAAAGAAAAAGCCCGCGGCAGAAAGGGATTTCTAGACAGACTGCGCGAGGCGACGGAGGTAAGGCGCGCGCAATGCGCAGATGTCGGTGCCGACCTCGAACCAAATCTGAAGGAGGGGCGAGGTGGCCTGCGTGATCTTTCCTCGCTCGGCTGGATCGGAGGCGACGACGCATTGAAGGAGCAGGCCGACCTGCTCCACAGAGTTCGCAACCAGCTTCACTGGATGACCGGCAGAAGGACGGACCGCCTTGCGATGCAGCTGCAGCGCGAAGCCGCCGATGTGATCGAAGTCCCGCAGGGGCACTGGCTGTCCCCCGAGGACGAGCTCCTACGCCGTCTTTACGCGGCGGGCCGCAAGATCGGAAGAGCCCTCGACCGCAGCCTTGGCACAATCTCGCGCTCTCCCACCGTTGAGGCGTTTGTCGAAGCCTTCAAGCGAGCCCCCGCCTGGACACCTTCGACTCGAACAGCTTTCTTCGATCTCCTGCTTTCACTCGCCGGCCAGGCCGAGGCCTTCTTTACGATCCCCGAGGAGGTCCTTCTAACGGCCATCCCGGAGTGGGAACGAATTCACTGCCTACCCCAGCGCAACGTCTACCACCGCTACGCGGTCGACATTCACTCAGTCGAGGTGACGGCTATGGCCGCCGGATTCGCCCACTCTGAGGACGAACTGCTCCGCTCCGTCGCCGTCGACTCGGAAAGTGACCGGAACCTGCTTCTTCTTGCCGCGCTGTTTCACGACATCGGAAAAGGGGGGCCGGAGCATGCGGCCAGGGGCGAAGGACTTGCCCGCAGCGCCGTGAGTCGCATGGGCATTGAGCCGCGCGACGTGGAGGAGGTCGCTTGGCTCGTAAGGAACCACTTGCTTCTGAGTGAAACCGCCACCCGAAGAGACATAGGCGACGAGTCCGTTCTTGTGGACTTGGCAGATCAGCTGCAGAACGTCAACCGTCTCAGACTCCTGTTTCTGCTCTCGGTCGCGGACGGGGTGGCCACAGGGCCCGCCGCATGGTCCAAGTGGAAATCGACACTCGTTGTTCGTCTATTCACGAGCCTGTACCACCTGATCGAGCAGGGTGAGCTCGTCGGGGCGTCCGTCTCGCAAAGGGCTCACGAGCATCTCGATGCGCTGCGGATCGGGCTTAGTAACTTTTCCAACGAGGTCGTGGAGTCCCATCTGTCGGCAATGCCGCGGGCGTGGCTCATCTCGCAGCCGGTCGACGCACTGGTCAGACAATCCGAGCTGATGCTGACGACCGAACCGGACGAGAGAGTGCACGTTTCAGCCTTTCCAGAGTCACAACACGGCACCTGGGAGGTGGTCGTCATCGCGAAGGATCGGCCCGGATTGGTCTCCAAGGTGTCGGGAGCCCTTGCCCTTCACGGGTTGAATGTCGTAGGCGCTCAGATCTTCACTCGAGAGGACGGCCTGGCGCTGGAGGTGTTCAGGGTCGAGGAGGTGGGGGCCGAGGCTCACCGCTTCGAACACGTCGCTGAGGACGCTGCCAAAGCGCTCAAGGGACAGCTGTCCTTGGACGTTCGCATCGCAGAGAAGAGACGCGACTACGCAAGGAAGGCGTCGAAGGGGAAGCAGGCGCCGCCCAAGGTTGTCATCGACAACCGTGCGTCCGACTTCTACACAGTCATCGAGGCCCACGCTACGGACCGGATAGGTCTTCTGTATGAGCTGACGAAAACACTGTCCGACCTGTCGCTCGACATTCATCTTGCGAAGGTGGAAACGCAAGCCCACGATGTTGTCGACGTGCTCTATGTCAGGGACCTCGACGGGCAAAAGGTCGTCGATCCGGCCCATCTCAGGGAGATCGAGAGGACTCTTGTCCACAGACTTTCCCAGTCTTGATTCGTTCGCTTTACAAGCTTGTAACAACTCCGCGACTGACAAGAAACATTCCTACCGTAGGGTTTTCCCGAACCTTTTCCCGGACTTGCGAATGATGGCAATCAAGGGGATTGTTCAGCCGGAAGTTCACTGCAGCAACCACAAGCAGGAGGGGATTCAGTGGCAAAACAAACGCAACCAAGCACGGCTAAAGACGTACTCGACCTCATCAACAAGGAAGGCGTGGAGATGGTCGATCTCCGATTTTGCGACCTTCCTGGCCTGTTGCAGCACTTCACAATCACCCCCGAAGGGTTGACTGAAGAGTCCTTCGTTGAAGGTTTCGGATTCGACGGGTCTTCGATCAGAGGGTTTCAGCAGATTCACGAGTCGGACATGCTTCTGTTCCCCGACCCGATCACCGCACACATCGACCCCTTCCGGGGAGTCAAGACGCTCAACCTTCACTGCTACATCGGCGACCCCGTAACCGGTGAGTCGTATTCCAGGGACCCGCGCTTCATCGCAAAGAAGGCCGAGGACTATCTGATGGCCAGCGGTGTAGCAACACACTCGTTCTGGGGGCCTGAGGCCGAGTTCTACATATTCGACGACGTTCGCTTCGACCAGACCCAGCACTCCGGTTATTACTACCTCGACTCGGTCGAAGGCATCTGGAACTCGGGAGCAACCGAGGTCGGCGGAAACAAGGGCTACAAGCCGCGCTATAAGGAGGGTTACTTCCCGGTTCCTCCGATGGACCACAATCAGGACCTGCGGACCGAGATGGTTCTCAACCTTCGCAAAGTCGGCATCGACGTCGAAGTGCATCATCACGAGGTCGGAACAGCAGGACAGGCCGAGATCGACATGGGCTTCGGCCCCCTGCTCAAGATGGCCGACCACACGCTGCTCTACAAGTACGTCATCAAGAACACTGCGTTTCAGCACGGCAAGACCGTGACGTTCATGCCCAAGCCAATCTTCCAGGACAACGGATCTGGCATGCACGTTCACCAGAGCCTGTGGCGTGACGAAGAGCCGCTCTTCTACGGCGAGGGGTATGCCGGCCTTTCGGACATGGCGCGCTGGTACATCGGCGGACTGCTCGAGCATGCGCCGGCGCTGCTGGCCCTTGTTGCTCCGACGACCAACTCGTATCGCAGACTGGTGCCGGGCTACGAGGCGCCGGTCAACCTCGTGTACTCGATGCGGAACCGCTCGGCTGCAGTTCGCATTCCGCTTTACTCGAACTCACCGAAGTCCAAGCGAATCGAGTTCCGTTGCCCCGACCCGTCGGCCAACCCTTACCTTGCTTTCTCGGCAATGTTGATGGCGGGACTTGACGGGATCAAGCGAAACATCGAACCCCTCGAGCCCGTGAACAGGGACATGTACGAGCTGGAGGACGAAGAGGCCAAGGGAGTGCCTCAGGTTCCCGGATCTCTTGGCGAGGCCCTCGACGCGCTGGAGCAAGACAACGACTTCCTGCTCGACGGTGGAGTGTTCACCTCGGATGTCATCGACACGTGGATCGACTTCAAGAGGAAGAACGAGCTGGATCAGATCGCTCTCAGACCACACCCGTGGGAGTTCCACATGTACTACGACATCTAGCTTCAAGCAGTTTCAAGAGCGGCCCCCGGGATTCCCGGGGGCCGTTTAATATGCGGCCTTCGGCGAAAGGCGCTTCCAGAAGTGAACCTCTTCAACAAAACCAAGACCCCGCAGCAGCGTGAGCGAATCATCCGAGACGCTTACCGCAAAGTTCTCGGACGCGAACCCGATCCCGAGGGCCTGGCCTACCACGACCGCGAGCTCAGAAATGGGTCAGTCACACCGAAGCAACTCCTCGACTCCCTCAAGGGATCGGTCGAGTATCAGATCAAAGAAGGCATGCCCGTTACTTCCATCACTGCCCTGCACAACGCCCGAATGATGCTCTTCTCACGTCATTTGCCCGAAGCAAAAAGGATTCTCGACGTAGGAGGAGCTGCGATCGATCACCCCGAGGGCGCGCTTCTTGCGATGGCATACCCCTATGTACCCGAGAAGATTTCGATTGTCGACCTGCCTCCTAATGAGCGGTTGGAAAGCGGAAAGGGGGCCGAACCGTCCCTCACACATGTGACCTCAGACGGCGTCAGCGTCGAGTATCACTACCGATCCATGGCGGACCTCGAGTGCTTTGAGGATTCCAGCTTCGACCTTGTGGTCTCGGGCGAAAGCATCGAACACATCTCCGAGTCTGACGCCGGCATCATGGTCAAGGAAATCTTTCGGGTTCTGGTTCCGGGAGGACAATTCTGTTTGGACACTCCGAATGCAAGATTGACGCGTCTTCAGTCGCCGGACGAGCTGATCCATCCCGAGCATCAGAAGGAATACCTGCCATCGGAGGTCAAGGACAAGCTGGTCGGAGCGGGCTTCAGGATCGAAGAGATGCTGGGGGTAGTCCCCATGCCCGAGAGCCTGCGTACGGGGGTCTTCGACGATGGAGAGATGGCGAAGAACATCCGAATAAGCGACGACCCGGACGAGGGATATGTCTTTTACATAAGGGCCTCGAAGCCCCTATAGGTTCGAGTGACCAGCCAACCAGCCATACCTGGGCTCACTGTTCGGGATCAGGCGACCGGATCCGGAGCGGTCTGCCGGAAGATTCTCGACGCTCTACCCGAGTGGTTCGGCATCCCGGAAGCGAACGCTGACTACGTAGCATTCGCCGACGCCGCACCCTCGGTCATCGCGTCCCTGGAAGGCGAGGACGTCGGCTTGCTAACACTGCAACTCCACAGTCCGTATGCCGCAGAGGTCCACCTCATGGCCGTATTGCCCGAACATCACCGCAAGGGGATAGGGCGGACCATCCTGCAGCACGCTGAACTCCGGCTGGCCGAGAGGAGTGTTGAGTATCTGCAGGTCAAGACTCTTAGCGAGAAGCGTCCGGACCCCAACTACGACAAAACGAGATTGTTCTACTTAGCTCAAGGCTTCCGACCCCTCGAAGAGTTCCCGACACTCTGGGATCCAGCCAACCCCGCTCTTCAGCTGATCAAGGCACTCCCCCGCCCTTCAACCACCAGGCTGTAAAGCCTTCTTGACTAGTCAAGCGTCATTGACTAATGTGCCGCTAGGAGGTTTTTGAATGCCCACAACGAAGATGCCCATCCTTAGCTGCTCCTTTTGCGGGAAGGACAAGGATGCGGTCGAAAAGCTCATTGCCGGCCCGGCCGTCTGCATCTGCAATGAGTGCATCGCGCTTTGCAACGAGATCATGGTCGAGGAAAGCGCTCCCGGTGCCATCAACAGTTACGAACTAGAACAAGAGGACTCGAGCACAGCAGACACCGAAAAGCTGCTTGAGATGGTGCGAAGGACGCAATCTCAAGCCAATGGCCTGGCGGCGCCATTGGATGCTTACCTCGGCGAGCTCATCGACCGGCTGCGGGGGCAGAGTGTGACTTGGGCCCGCATCGGCGAGGCCCTCGGCGTTTCTCGTCAGGCCGCCTGGATGCGCTTCTCGAACGAGGAGTAGCTACAAGTAAGGGCGGTACCTGTTTGTGATCGGCAGCCGGCGGTCCTTGCCGAAGGCCCTATCCGTTACCTTGATTCCCGGAGGCGCCTGCCTTCGTTTGTACTCGGCCAGGTCGACCATGCGGGCCACTCTCTTGACGACCTCCTCATCGAACCCCATCGCGACGATCTGGTCGATCGAACGGTCGTCCTCGACGTAAGCCTCGAGAATCGGATCCAGGATCTCGTATGGAGGAAGTGAGTCGGTGTCGTACTGATCCGGCCTTAGCTCCGCCGTCGGAGGGCGCTCGATGATCGACGCCGGGATCACCTCGGTCCGGGAGTTGCGCCAGCGCGCCAGCCGGTAGACAAGAGTCTTCGGTACGTCTTTCAGGACTGCGTACCCCCCGGCCATGTCGCC
>DATLOJ010000132.1:0-3881 GCA_035536315.1 Actinomycetota bacterium
GAAGAGCGCGCGAAGCTCATCCGTAAGGCGCTCGATGCAGGCATCAACTTCATCGACGTTGCCAACAATTACATCGAAGGCAAGGCGGAGAAGGTCGTGGGCGCGGCCCTCAAACGGGAGAAGGTTCGCGACGACGTGATCCTTGCCACCAAAGTTGTCTCGCCGGTTGGTAAGGGACCCAACGACCGCGGGAGCTCGAGGTTTTCAATCATGCGAGAGGTTGATCGCTCACTTGCTCGTCTGCAGACCGATCACATCGATCTGTATCAGCTTCATCAGTACGACGAGTCGACTCCGCTAGAAGAGAGCCTCGAGGCATTGAACGACCTGGTCCGGGCCGGCAAGATCCGCTACTACGGCTTCTCCAACTTCCCCGCATGGCAGATCACTCGGGCCTTTTACATCGCGCGAGAGCGAGGTCTCAACGAGGTCACCTCCGAACAGCCGCCGTACAACATCCTGGAACGGGGAATTGAGCGCGATGTGATTCCAGCCTGCAAGCAGCTTGGCGTTGCAGTGCTCGCATGGTCACCGCTTGCGATGGGGATGTTGTCCGAGCGCTTCACCGGCGGGAAGACTCCGAAGGATGCACGGGCCACGGACTGGTTCTCGCCGACAGGCGAAGGTTGGGAGGACGTCCGCGAAGCAATCGACAAGCTGGCCGCCCTCGCTAAAGATGCCGGCACAACCCTCCCCCGGCTGGCGCACGCGTGGGTTCGCCGAGCCGACGGCATCACATGCACGATCATCGGCCCCCGAACCGTGAAGCACTTAGACGAAGTAATGAAGTCGATGAAAGTCCAGATCGACGACGACACCCTGAAAGCGATAGACGAAATTGCCCCACCGAACGAAGGAATGTGGCGTCGGGCAATGGTCAAAGCAGCGATAGCCCGCTCAAACAAGTAGTTGTCTTTTCGTCGCGAAGCTCAACGCGAGCCAGGTAGGGCGGCGGAGTCAGACCGGCAGGGCGACTCTAAGCGTACCGAGCGGCCGAACAAATAGGCGGCCGGAGCGCAGCGCCGCCAGGGTGGAGCCAGGACGGGCTGGGCTCCGACGCCCGGACCCAGCGCCCCTTTATGGGGAGCTGAGCCTAGGCGCCAGTTAGTTCGATCAGTTTCTCCGCCAGGGCCAAGGTGAGGCCCGCTGACTCTATGTCCGATTCGCACTTGACCTTTTCCTTCACGACTTTGCGGAAGTGTTCTAGCTCGGGAACGAAGCCCATCGTCGAGCCGGTGAAGTTCATCTGAAGCGGAACCGTGTAATTGGGGCGCCACACCTGCTCGGGACGGGACGGGGGCCGGTAGACACAGGTGTCCACGTTGTCGACGTAAACCGAGTGGCCGGCCCCGAAAATCTCCATCGACTCGTTTCGCTGGAACCAGCTTGCGGTCGTCACGAGCTGGAACGTTGCCACCGCTCCGCTCGACGCTTTCGCGTTGACGGCGATGCCGTAACCGGTTCCCTTCGAGTAGCTGATGTGAGCGTTCAGCTCGGAAAGCTCTCCGAGAAAGAAGCGCGCGAGGTCGAGGTGATGAACGGGGTTGTCCACCAGGTACGGCCGGAGTCCCTTCTTCTTTCCCTCGCCCCACGGCCCCATCGCAAAGGTGAACGAGCCAAGCGACGGCTTTCCGAACTTCGGGGAGTCGACGATGCGTTTGGCCTCACGGTAGGCAAGAGCAAACCGCTTCATGTACCCGACCATCACGGGCGCTTTGGCCTTTTTCGATTTGGCAGCGAGCTCGGCTGCCTCCGATGACGAGGCAGCCCCCGGCTTCTCGGCAAAAACGGGGAGCTTCGCTTCGAGACAAAGCTCAATCAGCGGCGCATAGCTGCCGGGGTGAACGGAGATCAGCACTGCTTCGATGTGGGCGGTCTCGATCATCTTTCGGGCATCGTTGAACGCGTGCTCCGCGCCGAACTTGTTAGCCGCCGCCTCCGCTCTGTCCTGGTGGCGCGCACAAGTTGCAACTAGCTCGAGACCGGCTGGGTTGAGGGCCGGATAGATCGAGGTCGTGGCATGTTCACCACATCCGATGAATCCAACCTTCATTTGAGGAGAGCTCCTGTCCGGGGCAGCGAGTATATGCAGGAGACTTTCCCGTCAGTTTTAGTCGAGCGAACGTCTCATCTCAATCAAGTTGATTGAATGATCTCGGTCCATCGGATTGCTTCGTCCCGTGTACTCGAACTCGAGACTCTCGTACAGGCTCCTGGCGGAGTGGATGGCTTCGTTGACGTGGAGGCGCATCGACTTCAGTCCTTTTCCCATGCACCATTCAGATGCAGCTTGAAGAAGACTCTTGCCGGCCCCCAGCTTTCGCCACTCGGGATCGACCCACATCCCCACGATGTACCCCTCTTCAGGGGACTCCTCTTCGATAAAGCAGGTAACCATTCCAACCCACTGCCTGCCGGCGATCGCGGCGAAGCTCTTTTGCGAGATCCCGTCCGCAGACCACGCCGCCCTTTCCTTCCAATAGGACTTGGGGCGCCCCAGGGCCTCGTCGAGCGTTCCCCCGTAGGCGTCGGGGTCGCATTCGAGCATTCGAAGCCGGACGTCCTTCATCCGTTTCCAATCTCCGGCCCCCGCTTCCCTGACGGCGATCTGACTTCTTGGCATGCCGCATTTTGCACCAACACCGTCGGTTCGATTAGCCCGAACCACGGTCTTAGGCAGCCCAACTTTCGTCGTCGCGGAGCTCAGTGCGAGCGAGAGGAGGCCGGCGCCGGGTCGGGACGCGAGCCTGCCCTTTCTTATTTGTTTTGTCGCGGAGCTCAGTGCGAGCGAGGAGGCTGGCGGGGAGTAGCCCGGAAAGGCGAGTCTAAGCGTACCGAGCGGCCGAACACACCGGCGGCCGGAGCGCAGCGCCGCCAGGTTCGATCCAGGGAGGGCTGGCTCCCCGCCGGCCGGACCAGCGCCCCTTTACGGGGAGCGGAGCAGGTCGTATGCGAACATGCGCACGTTTCTAATGATCTCTATCGGCTTGTCTATGTCGCCGTATTCGTTCTCCGCCCACTTGCGAACGGCGGCGCAGCCGGTTGTACGTTCCGCATCCGATAGGTGCCAGGTGGTCGCTGATTGGTTGCTTTCCAAACGGTCGATCAGATGCCTGATCGTTCGGGTCACCGAGTGTTCGACTTCTGGCAGCGTGCGCTTCTTGGTGCCGAGGCTCGCCATTAGCTCGTCCACCGGTTCCACGTCGATCACTCCTCTATGCAAATTCTCTACGCCGAGCTCGTGACACAGTCGTTCGTAAATGGTCCGGCCCGCGTCTCGGTTGACCCAGTTCGCCATGTCTATGAGGACGGTGCCGCCGGGTCGCACGACTCGGGCCATCTCGGTTAATGCGCCGGCCCAGTTAGAGATCAATTGAAGGATGTGCGCGCCGTATGCAGTTTCGAAGATCCCGTCTGCGAAGGGAAGAGTGACCGCGTCTCCCACTGCGAGCGGAAACGGGATTCCTTCGGCCTTCTGAACAAGGACCCCTAACATTGCTGGCGATAGGTCGACCCCGGCTATCTCGATCCCACGTCTATGCAGATCGAGGGCAACCCGGCCGGTTCCAACCCCCACCTCGAGAACCGGCCCCCGATCCCGGAGCTCGGCGAATAGCAGATCGATGACCTGTGAATGGACGTTTGCCGGAAGCGACCTGGTCTTGTCGTAGTACTCGACGGCCGGGTCGAAAGAGACTGACTCAGACGTAGCCGAGACCCTCCTCGCTGGCATCGACGGTCTCCGCACATGTCGGGCAGTACCAGCGAGCCTCCAGGGCCGTCCCGCAGGTGTCGTGCCTTATCGCCTCGGTCTCCGACGTTCGGCCCGACCCCCACTGCGCGAGCAGACGTACGGCCCCCGCAAGCTCTTTTCCGGCTGC
>DATLOJ010000133.1:0-23710 GCA_035536315.1 Actinomycetota bacterium
TTGAGCGAGCAGGTCAACTATTACAAGGTCCTCGGCGTGGCGCATAACGCCTCAGCCGATGCAATTCAAGAGGCCTACTACCGCCGGGCCTACGACCTGCACCCCGACCGCCACCCCAACGCCGGGCCCGTCGAGAACAAGGTCAGAACCGACGCGATGGCCAGGCTCAATGAAGCCAGAGACACCCTCGGCGACGCTCGCAGACGCAGGGACTACGACGACCGCCTGAACGGACACCTACCTCAGAAGCTGCCATCGTCGGGACCATCAAAGCGAACCGGAAACGGTCCCGCGCCGCAACCGGCGTTTGGAGCTCCCAAACAGTGGGCGCGAAGGGACGGCGCCAACCCAATCTGGGGGGCCGCAGTCGGAGTTCTCATTCTTGGGTGGCTCATGTTTCTAATCATGCGCGTCTTCCTAAACGCCACATTCCTCGTGAGGCTTCTCTGGACCGGCGCCACGATCGCCGGCGTCGTCATGGCGGTGAGCGTTTGGTGGGTTATGCGGGAGATGAGCCGTTAGTGCTCCGTCAGGTGACGTTGGCGATGTTAGGGCGGATGCAGGGTTTCGTCAGGCAAGGCCGCAGGGAGCCCGCATACCAAGAGGTATGTGGGCGACCGAGAACGCAGCATGGCGGAAGCCTGCGCCGCACTAACGCGGCGAACGTTGCCTGACGGTGCACTTAGTCGAGCCGCCCCACAGAGAAGTAGCGCGCCTCGGGATGGTGGGCGATGATCGCGCTCGTCGACTGCTCCGGCTCCAGCTGGAACTCTTCGTTCAAGATGACTCCGATTCGTGATGGATCGAGAAGCTTCATGATCTGCTGCTGATCCTCGAGGTTCGGACAGGCGGGGTAACCAAACGAGTACCGAGATCCGCGGTACCCCTGTCTGAACAATGCCTTCGGCGTTTTGGCGTCCTCCTGACCGAAGCCCAGCTCCTCACGAATTCGCTTGTGCCAAAGCTCGGCGAGTGCTTCGGCCATCTCAACGGACAGGCCGTGCAGGTGCAGGTAGTCGGTGTACTTGTCATCGGTGAACAGCTCGTGCGCCACCTCGCTAACGCGCCGCCCCATCGTCACCAGATGAAACGCAACAACATCCATCTCTTCGGATGAGATCGGCCGGAAGAAGTCTGAGATGCAAAGGAACTTGCCGCTTCGTTGACGGGGAAACGTGAAGCGAACCCATTCCGTCTTTCGATCTTCCTTGTAAACGATCAAGTCGTCGCCATCCGACTGCGCCGGAAAGTAGCCGTACACCACAGCCGGTTGAAGGATTTGCTCGGTGATGCTCTGATCGAGCAAGGTGCGCAGAATCGGCTCGATCTCACTTTTCAAATAGTCACGGTATTCCTGAGCGCTTTGGTCGGGCTTTCTCTTGTATTGCCACTGCCCCCGAAACAAAGCCACGTCCTTGTTGAGGTACTCGGCGACCTCCTGAACCGCAATTCCCTTGACAACGCGGCTTCCCCAAAACGGTGGCTCCGGGATCGGCGCGTCGAGGGCGACGTCAGACCGCGCGGGAATTTCCTTGCGCTCCCGCGCGACCCTCTTGGTTCTCTTGCGTTTGACGGCCGACTCCGGCGCGGGGGCCTCGCCGCGCTTTGCTTTCATCAACGAATCCATCACGGACAGGCCCTCGAACGCGTCCTTTCCGTAAAAGACGGATCCCTTGTAAACGGAGCGAAGGTCGTCTTCGACATATGCGCGGTTGAGTGCCGCCCCACCAAGGATCACTGGGTAGGAATCGAGGCTCTGGCGGTTCAGCTCTTCGAGGTTCTCGCGCATCACCAGTGTCGACTTCACCAGCAGGCCGGACATTCCGATCACGTCAGCCTTTTCCCGTGCGGCCACCTCGAGAAAGTTGCTCAGGGGCTGACGAATTCCAATGTTGTGAACGGTGTAACCGTTGTTCGTGAGGATGATGTCGACGAGGTTCTTGCCAATGTCGTGCACGTCCCCCGACACAGTCCCGAGAACGATCTTTCCCTTGCCGGTCACGTCCGACTTTTCCATGTGCGGTTCGAGATATGCGACGGCGGCCTTCATCGTCTCGGCCGACTGCAGCACGAACGGAAGCTGCATCTGTCCCGAGCCGAACAGGTCGCTCACAACACCCATACCCTGCATCAGGAAGTTATTGACGATCTCGAGAGGCGGCCACTTCTCGAGGGCTGCCTCGAGGTCTTGCTCCAACCCCTTCTTCTCACCGTTGACGACCCGCTTGGCGAGGCGTTCGTCCAATGGCAGAGCGGAAAGGTCTTCCTTGGCAACCGACGCGGTGCCCTCGACTCCCTCGAAGACCTTTAAATAGTTCTGGAGTGGATCGAACCCCTCCCTTCGCCGGTCGTAGATGAGATCCAGCGCGGCCTCGCGTTGCTCCTCGGGGATTCGCGCTACGGGAAGGATGCGCCCGGAGTGTGCGATCGCCGAATCGAGCCCCCTCTGCACTGCCTCGTGAAGAAAGACCGAGTTGAGAACCACGCGGGCCGGAGGCGAAAGGCCGAACGACACGTTCGATATACCGCCGGTCGTAAAGGTCTCCGGCAGCTCCTTTTTGAGCCGCTCGATGGCGTCGAGGGTTTCGATCGCGAACCTTCTGTTCTCTTCCTGGCCGGTGGAGATGGGAAGCACCAACGGATCCCAGAGAATGTCGTGAGCCTCGAGGCCGTTCGCGATGCAAATTTCGAGGATCCGTTTGCACACATCGAGCTTCCAGTCGGCAGTGGTGGCCTGGCCTTTCTCCTCGATGGCTCCCGCCACAACTGCGGCTCCGTACTTTCGAGCTGAACGCAAGTTGCGCATGAGCCGAGAGTCCGGCCCCGTTCCCTCCTCGAGGTTTATCGAGTTGATGACAGCTCTGCCGCCGATCAGCTTTAGTGCAGCCTCGACAACTTCCGGCTCGGTCGAGTCGATCACCAGCGGAAGTGTCGACTGGGTTCGCAACAAGCCGACGATCGCCTCTACGTCCTCTATCCCGTTGCGTCCGGTGATGTCCGGCATCACGTCGAGGGCGTGCGCACCTTCCTTGACCTGATCCTTGGCGAGCTCGACGACTCCGTCGAGATCCCCTTGCTCGATCAGCTCCTTAGCTTTGCGTGACCCTTGCGCGTTGATGCGCTCGCCGATGATGAAGTAGCTCGTTTCCTGCGCGAACGGCTGATCGGTGTACAGGGATGCGGCCCCCGGGTCGAAGTCCGGCTCGCGCACGGGGGCCGGAGCTCCGTGGACGGCCTCGACCAGTTGCCGCAAATGTTCCGGTGTCGTTCCGCAGCATCCTCCGACAATGGAAGCCCCTAGCTCCTCCACGAAGATTTTGTGGTGCCTTACAAACTCCTCGGGAGTAAGAGGGAAGTGGGTCGCTCCGCCTCTTACCTTCGGCATTCCGGCATTTGGCTGAACCGAAACGGGTTTGCGTGAGTGCTTCGTTAGATAACGGACGTGCTCGATCATCTCCGCAGGCCCGGTTGCGCAGTTGATTCCGACGATGTCTATCGCGGGGTACGCCTCGAGAACAGTAAGCGCCGCACCGATCTCCGTACCCCAGAGCATCGTTCCGACCGTTTCGATAGTCACCTGCACGATCAGGGGCAGCTTCTTCTTCTTTTCCTCGAACGCGCGCATCGCAGCAGCCACAGCGGACTTGCACTGGAGGATGTCGAAGCAAGTCTCGATGATCAGCACATCCGCGCCGCCGTCCATCAGCCCCTGAATCTGGGTGTTGTACGAGTCCTCGAGAAAGTCGAAGCTCACCTCGCCTCTGATCGGCGACTTGGTTCCCGGCCCGATGGATCCCGCAACCCATCGCGGCCTGTCGGTGAACCCGTCGGCGGCCTCGCGAGCGAGACGGGCGGCGGTCAGGTTCAGGTCATAGACGCGGTCCTCGGCGTCGTATTCGCCCTGCGCGACCTTGTTCGCCCCGAATGTGTTCGTCTCGACGATGTCGGAGCCGGCCTCGAAGTACGAGGCGTGGATCGATTGGATGAGCTCGGGCCTGGACAGGGTTAGTACTTCGGAGTTGCCATCCTCACCGCGGTAATCGTCGGCACTTACGCCAGCAGCGTGAATCGAGGTGCCCATGGCACCGTCGAAGATCAGAACGCGCTCTTTGAGAGCTTCCAGGAAGCCGGTCATCTGAGCTGCCTTTCGGGGTTAGAGGTGAAGTCTTCTAGAAAAAGCCCAGGGCCGACTTGGCAAAGTCCGACATCTTGTCGGGGCCCCAGGGCGGCTGCATTGTGAGCTTCATCGTTACGGAGGTGACGCCCTCGTAAGATGCAGCCACCTCTTTGAGCTCGGCCTCGATCTCCGCACCCGCTGGACACCCGAGCGAAGTCAGGGTGTAGGTGATCTTGATCTCGCCCTCTGGGCTCACCTCGACGTCGTAAACCAGGCCGAGGTCGACCACGTTGATTCCAATCTCGGGGTCGGTTACGACCTTCAAGCCCTCTAAGACCTGCTCTTTTGTCGGGGGAGCCTCCTGTACCTGCACGCTCAAAGTGTAACCGGCACCGCAAAGGTCATCTGCCTACAGGAAGTAGAACGAGATGCCCATGATCAGGTAGGCAGCCAGGAGCTGGGCCCCCTCCAGCCAGTTGCTCCTTCCGTCCAGAGAGATCAAGGCAACGATCGCAGTCGAGAACCCCACCGCGGCAATCTCGAAACCGGAGAAGAAGAAGTTCATCGGCTTGCCGGCGATGAGCGAGATGAAGATCAGCAGCGGAGCGATGAAGAGGGCGATCTGAGTGCTGGAGCCCACAGCGATCTCGATGGCGGTGTCCATCTTGTTTTTCATCGCGAGAAAGATTGCGCTCGAGTGTTCTGCAGCGTTACCGACTATGGGCACAAGGATGAGCCCGACCCAGAGCTTCGAGAGATGGAGTCGTTCCGTCGCCCCCTCCAGTGAGTGCACCAGCACCTCACTCTCTAGAGCAACCAGGACGGTCGCTCCCACCAGGACCAACACCCCAAACTTCTTGCTCCACTCCGCCTTCTCGCCATGAGGAGCGTGGGCGATCGAAACCTCTTGATTGGTCTTGAACGAAAAGATGAGCGAAGAGACGTAGAGAATCATCAGGATCGAGGCGACCCCAATCGATACGGCCTCCTCTTTTCCAAACCCGGCCCGCGGTGCTGCTTGGTGGAACAGCGCCGGCATCATCAGGCCCGTCACCGCCAGAACAAGTGAAGCCGAGTGCATGCCGGCAACCTTCGAATTGAACTCCTGCTCGCGGTGCTTGATGCCCCCGAGGAACAGTGCGGCACCGAGGACCAGTAATGAGTTACCGATGATCGATCCGGTTATCGAGAGCTTCACGATCTCGGACTCACCGGCGATAATCAAGAATGTTGCGATGACGAGCTCTGTCACGTTCCCGAAGGTGGCGTTGAGCAGGCCCCCGACACGGGGGCCTGTGTGAATGGCAAGGTCTTCAGTAGCCCTGCCGATGATCCCTGCGAGCGGGATGATCGCGACGATCGCCGCCACGAAGGTAAGGATGTCGAGCCCCATGACCCTGCCGGCTATCGACACCGGCACGCCGAGAATGCCCCAGTAGTACCACCTCATTTGGAGGCCGTTTCTAGCAGACGCCTGAAGGCGGTTGCATCTTTACGGGGGTCCTGCGACTCAACAAGAGCGCGCAGGACGCATATTCGAGTGGCTCCGGCTTCGATTACTTCGCTTGCGTTTTCCAGCGTTATCCCTCCGATGGCAAAGAAGGGTGCCCCCGCGCCGGCAGCTGCAAACCGCACCAGGTCCAGGCCGACCCCCGGCCTTCCGGGTTTGGTGGGTGTGGCATGCACCGGACCGACTCCCAGATAGTCTCCGTCCGCCCGCATCACCTCTTCACGGGAATGGGTTGAGACGCCTACGAGCCCCGCCGGAAACTGACTACGAGCCTCGCCGACGGGCAAATCACCCTGCCCCAGATGTACTCCGTCCGCCCCAGCGGCCAGGGCGACATCGACACGGTCGTTGACTATGAAAAGGGCGCCGAACTCCAAGGTGCGGCTGCGTACAACCTCGCTCGCACGCAGGAGCTGGCCGGCTTCCATCTCCTTGTCCCTGAGCTGGATGACGTCCACGCCTGCCTCGAGGACGCGGCATACAAAGGGGTCGAGCTCCCGGGAACCGGGCCGGATGGGAGTAACCAGGTAAAGAAGCGCCTCACCCAGGCGCCCGGCGGCGGGCTGAATCAATGGTCTGTTATGGCGGACTTGAGGGGATTACACAGATTGGACATTAGGCCGGGGCCCCCAGGTTTAGTTAGGCATCGTGGCATAACCCAACCGCCGCCGACGCTGAACAAGGGCACTCTCTGCGGTTATCCTTCAGCACGCAGCACGGAAAATCCAGCGCGGCAGTTAGAAAAACTCGTAAAGTTACGCGCTCACAGTGTCGATTCAAATGGGCGAAGCCCCTTGGGCGGGACTTTGTAATTTCCGGCTTTTTGGCTCATTGCCGCAAGTTGGCAGGGAAAAAGAGTCACCATTTTCCGATAAAGGGCGTGGGGTTTTTCGAGAAGGTCCGTTTTTGTAGCTGTAAGGACAACCTCGAGGGGCCCAGGCCAGGGTTCAAACGCAACACCCAGGCATCACGGATTAACCGCAACGAAGCAGCAAAAGTAACTCGGACTCAAAAGCAGCAAACACCACCCACGTAGTTCAAGGAAGGAGACAGCTTTGAAACGAGTAGTCATCTCAGCGCTCATGCTGGTTCTCGTTCTTGGTGCGCTGGTTCCCTCGGCTTCGGCCGTAGAACCGGTTATCAAGTTCGAAGGATCAGGAGCGGCGCGTGCACTGGACCTTTCGGTTCCAGGTCTTGCCCGGCTTGCACCTGCAGTTGCAAATGCTCTGCCGGCTCTTACCCTCGGCCACACGTCGGCCGACTTCAGCTCGGTTCCCGCGGTTAGTGGCCTTGCTGCAGGTACGTGCAACCTTCTGTCCAAGGGCGTCGACCCCCTCAAGGCTTGCAGCGATTCCAGCCTCGAGACGTCGCTCGTTCCCGGCGGACTTGCAGGTGACAACCTGGCAACTTGCGACAACATTGCTCTGCCGGTTGTCGTGACCCTCGCGACCTCCTGCGGAATGTCCAACTCGAAGATCGTCAACGGTGCTCCCGTTAGCGTCAACGAGGCGGGAGTCGCAACAGTCAACCTTTCCCTCGACCTTTCTGCTCTTGCAGCGGTGGAGGCAGTTAAGGATGATGCAGTGGCGGGAGTTCAGGAGCTCGTGAACACGGTGTTCGGGCAGCTTCCTGTCAACCCCCTCACCGCCGGCATGCAGGACAACCTTCAGAGCGAGATCGACCGTCTGCTCCAGGCAATTGCCGAGGGTGGACAGGCCGCAGTGATCAAGATCGGCACCTCCTCGACGATTGTCGACAACGCCGGCACGATCACCACGGTTACGTCGAAGGCTGCAGGTGCTCAGATCGGCCTCCTCGGACTGACCAACGCTCTCGAAGATGGTCTTGTCCAGATCGAGGTCAGCTCCGCTCTTGCAACGGCCAAGTGGGACTCGGTCGCAGGTATTGCGTCCTCTCACTCGGAGCCAGCGCTTGCGAAGCTGAAGGTCCGTGACATCCTGAACCTGGTTCCCGGCGATTACGTCGAAGCAGTTGTCAACGTCGACGCACTCAACGGAATCCTCGGAACGCTGAACAACATCACCCCGCTTCTCGCTACTGAGATCAAGGCTTCGGACTACACCAAGGACCAGACCGGTTCGTCGGTGTTCGCCTCAGCCAGCGGTGTGGAGATTCACGCTCTGAAGGGCCTCGGCGCATCCAGCCCGACAGCAACCGATGGTGGACTTTCCCTCCGCCTCGCAGCTGCCAACGTTGCGATCGCCGGTGACATCGCCAAGCCAGTTGAGCCCCCGATGCCTCTGACGGGTGGACCCACCTACATGTACATCGCAGGTGCGATCCTCCTCGCCGGTGCCGCATTCGGACTCCGCAGGATGGCACGTGGCCTGAACGCCACGGTCTAAGTAACTCTCAGTACCACTTAAAGTAGAAGCGCAATGAAGACGCCCGGACTATCCCGCTTCAAGGGACAGTCCGGGCGTCGTGCGCTTGCTACGGCCCTCTCAGCACTCGCCGGCCTCATGATCCTTGGGGCCGGCTGGCTGGGTGCTTACCCCCTTTACACCAACATGCGAGCCGGCCAGCAACAAGAGCAGCTGTTCGCAGCGTTCGCCACTCCAAGGATTCAAGAGGCGTACCGCTCCGGAAAGATCAAGGATGCCGAGCCTCTCACCAGGATTGTCATCCCGAAGCTAAAGCTGAACATGATGGTGGTCGAAGGTATTTCATTGAAAGCTCTCAACACGGGGGCCGGGCACTACCCGATGTCACCGCTTCCTGGTGAAAAGGGGAACGTTGCAATTGCAGGGCACCGCACCATGTACGGAAAGCCCTTCAACGAGATGCAAATACTGGAGGCCGGCGACAAGATCATGCTCATCACTCCACTTGCTACTCACACCTACGAGGTGGTGCCCGCCTTTGGCGGACACTCCAACCCCTGGGTCGTGCAGAACAACGACTGGAGCCCTGTTGCCGCCAGCGATGACCACCTTCTGACTCTCACGACATGCCACCCCAAGGGAAGCTCAAAGCAGCGCCTGGTGGTAAGGGCCAAGCTCCTCGGCTCAGAACCGAGGGCTTAGCGAATCATGAAGAGATTTTTGTTTCTTGCCGTCACGATGCTTGCCCTCGGCCTTCTTTCGGCCGGGCCGGCGCTTGCCCAGACTGCTCCCTCGATCTCCTACGTCTACAGCAACTCGAACCGCTACACGCCTTCTGCCGGTTCGACAATCACGGGTTCCTGGACGGTGATCGTCCAGGCCAACGCATCGAGCTCCCTCCGGTCGTTCAGGACCTCCATCGAGGCGGCTGAGTCTGGCATTCCGTCGGTATCCGGCGGGGCGGCCTCACGCAACTACTCATGGGGCGAAACCTCGAGCGCGGAGCTTCGGATCCCTTGGGACACAACGACCATTACTCCCTACAACGGCGTTTACCGGATTACTTCGTACGCCGACACCCATGTTGGAAGTGCAAGCACATCTGCGAACGTCAACGACATCAAAGTGAACAACCCTCCGGACACTCCATCTGACCTGCGCTCAGCGGTCGAGGGCGAGAACGTAATGGTTCGCTGGGATGCGAACTCCGAGCCCGACATCGTGAGCTACAAAGTCTCACGGTCTGTAGACGGTGGCTCCTACTCTCAGGTCGCAACCGTTTCCCCGACTTCGTCACCCACCTATAAGGACGTCGCTCCACCGAAGGGCAAAGCTCTTCGCTACGAAGTCGCCGCCCTCAGGCGCAGTCCTGTGACGGTTTCGATTGCATCGGCCCCTGCCAGGACTTCTTCAGCGTCGACCGTCCCCCTTCCGCCGCCGTCACCCTCTCCGAGCCCAACCGGCTCGCCGAACCCGGACGGCACCACTGGCAACACCACCAACCGGGGCACCTCGAGCGGGAACAACTCGATTTCCGGCCCCCTTCCGGCAGCCCCAATCGCTGAGGGCAAGGGGCCGGTAACGGCTGCGCCTCAAGTGAAGGCACGGCGCGACCTTGGCAACTTCAGCACCACGCTCCCGTACGAAGAGGGCGAAGTGCCGGTGCCGGTCGAGTTCGCCGACGATCCCGACGTGCCGAATGCACTCGAGCGGCCGATGGAGGCTCTAGCCAGCGCATCCCAGCTCGTTCAGGGCACCGTCCACACTCCACGCTTCATTGCGGCATCGGTGCTTATGCTCATCATGGCCCTGCACCTCGTACGGCTCTCTCGCAAACTCCTCACCGCCCCCGAATAGCCGGGCCCGTTCAGGCGGCCCCAGCGTTCATGATGTAGTCGTGAACGATGTTGTGATCGTCGGCGGCGGGGTCATTGGACTGTCGATCGCCAGGCGGGCAGCGCAGGAGGGCCTGGGCGTCCTGGTCTTAGAAAAGGGCGAGCCCGGCGACGGCGCGTCAGGGGTGGCTGCGGGAATGCTTGCCCCGGTCACCGAAGCATCGTTCGGCGAAGAGGAGCTTCTCCAGCTCACCCTCGAAAGCGCTCGGATGTATCCGGAGTTTACGCGTGAGCTCTCCCAATCGACCGGAATGAACCTCGAGTCTGGTTCCCCCGGCACACTCTTCGTCGCCCTGGACCGAGACCAGCTCGAAAACTTGAGACGCCTCTTCGACTTTCAGACATCACTCGGCCTCGAGGTGGAATGGATAGACGTTGAACAAGCGAGGGAGCTGGAGCCCTTGTTGCATCCATCCACGCGCGGCGCGGTACTCGCCCCAGGCGACAAGGAGGTCCACTCGAGAAGGCTCCTGCGATCTTTGGCGAGCGATCTGAACAGGCTTGGAGGCCGTCTGCAAACCGACACCGAGGTTGCCGCGGTCGAACCTGGAGCCGTGAAGCTGTCGTCAGGAGAACGCGTGGAGGCCGGCTCCGTGGTAGTCGCCGCCGGGAGCTGGTCCTCGGAGATAGGCGGGCTTCCTGCCGACCTTGCACAGCTACTGAGGCCGGTTAAGGGACAGATCATCAGGCTGTCGCCGCCAAGGAATCAGGCATCTGCGCTTTCGAAGCATGTGCTGCGAACAAGCGAGGTTTACCTGATCCCAAGAGGCGAAGAAGTCGTCGTGGGCGCCACCGTGGAAGAGCTCGGGTACGACACATCTATAACAGCAGGCGGTGTTCTCGAGCTCCTTAGTGCCGCCGATGAGCTCGTGCCCGGCATAAGAGAGATGGAGATCTCTGAGATATCTGCGGGCCTGCGCCCAGCTACTCCCGATAACGCTCCCATCATCGACTCATTCGATGGAGGCAAGCTCATCGTTGCCACGGGGCACTATCGAAACGGCATCTTGCTGGCACCCGTCACGGCAGAGGCAGTAGTCGAAGCCTTAGCCACCGCAAGGATGCCGGCCCGGATGGCCCCGTTTGCTCTTGGACGGTTCAAGTGAAGGTGATTGTCAACGGCGAGGAAAAAGTCCTGCGTGAAGGTGAGACTCTCGAGGGCCTCATATCATCGTTGCTGAAGGACCACCGTGGCGTGGCTGCAGCAGTCGACGGGGAGGTCGTTCCCCGTGACCGGTGGGGGGCCTCTCGTCTGAACGAGGGGCAGACAGTAGAAGTTGTCACTGCCGTCCAGGGAGGCTGAGGTGAGATCCAAGTTCCAGATCGCAGACCGGGTCATGGAGTCCCGCTTGATATTCGGGACCGGAGGTTTCACCAGTCTGAAGGCTCTGGAGGACTCCCTGATTGAGAGCGGAGCCGAGCTGGTAACAGTCGCAATGAGGCGAGTCGACACAAACGCGCGAGGCTCGGTGCTGGACGTGATCGAACGGGCTCATTGCGATGTTCTTCCAAACACCGCCGGCTGTTACACGGCCAAAGACGCGGTCGTTACGGCAGAGCTCGCACGAGAGGCCCTCGAGACGAGCTGGGTCAAGCTTGAAGTGATCGGAGACGACAAGACGCTCCTGCCCGATGGAAGTGAACTACTCGTCGCCGCAAGAAAGCTCGTGGACCTTGGCTTCACGGTTCTTCCCTACACAAGCGACGATCCCGTCCTCGCCAAACGCTTAGAGGATGCGGGGTGCGCTGCCGTCATGCCCCTCGGGTCGCCGATTGGCAGCGGAGCCGGTATTCGCAACCCCTACAACATCTCTCTCATCGTCGAGCAGTCCTCCGTGCCGGTTGTGCTCGACGCAGGAATCGGAACGGCATCCGACGCAACTATTGCAATGGAACTGGGTTGCGACGCCGTCCTCGTGGCGAGCTCGGTGGCCAGGGCCAGAGATCCGGTGAGCATGGCGCGCGCGATCAAGCTTGCCGTCGAGTCCGGCAGGCTCGCTTACGAAGCAGGACGGATTCCTAAGAGGCTGTACGCCAGCCCTTCATCCCCGGCCGAGGGGCTGGCTGAGCTTTCGTGAGGCGCGCTGCCTTCTTCGATGTCGACCGCACGCTGATTCCAGGGTCCAGCCTCTTTCTGCTGGCACGGGGTTTGTACGAACGAGACTTCTTCCGCGTTCGGGACCTGATCAAGTTCGGCTGGGGCCAGCTCAAGTTTGTGGCGGTTGGTGAACGGGCCGAAGATGTGGACGCGACAAGAGACTCTGCCCTGGCCTTCGTGAAGGGGCGTTACCGCGACGAGCTGAGGGCGTGGGGGCGGGAGATTGCGGAAGAACGGGTGCTCCCCCGCGTTTACGAGGACATAGCAAGAGTCATCGAATCGCATCGCAATTCAGGCGACGAGACCTACCTCGTGACGGCAGCACCGGTTGAGCTTGCAAGCTTCCTCGCAGACTCCCTTCAGATGACCGGGGCACTCGGAACCGAATCCGAGATGGACGACCAGGGCCGCTACACAGGCCGGCTCTCCGGTGAGATCCTGCACGGGCCGGCCAAAGCAAAGGCGGTCGAGCTTCTTGCCATGGAGAGGGACATCGACCTCAGCGAGTCGTCGGCCTACTCAGACTCCAAGAACGACCTGCCGCTGCTTGAGCTCGTTGGCAACCCACACGCCGTCAACCCCGAAAGCGAGCTTCGTCGGATAGCAAGAATGCGAGGCTGGCCGGTTCACGAGCTAAGGACCAAACGAAGGGCATTGCTCATCGGCGTTCCAAGTGCCGTCGGCGGTATTGCGATCTTCCTGGCCGGCATGGCTGCAGGTGCCGCCGTAGTCAAGAAGCGCATCGAGGCGGGCCGGAGGAGGTGGCGTCGATGATGAAATTCCTGGTGGGGGTGCTCGCGGCGGTGCTTTGGGCTGGAACCCTCGTCGGACTCTTCGTCATCTTCAAGTCCTCGCCAAAACACCCGTTTCAATCGATCAAGGAGTTCAGGCTCGCCAGAGGACGGCTGTCTCGTCCATCCGGCCCTCTGGTCGAGGTGGTGAACGAGGCGTCCCTAGCCGAGCCACCCGTCTTTGTCGAGCAGAGGCGCAGACCTCAGCCGGAGCCCGAGCCCGAGCCGGCACGGGCGCTCGAAGAGTTCGAGCCGGCCCTCCAGGATGACCTCGACCCCGAGGGACCGGTCGACGTCGAAGGCCTTTGGGACTATGAGGAAGGGCCGGGGCCGGAGGCAGAGGAAGAAGAATGGGATGACGAAGGGATCGACGAGGAGGAAGAAGAAGAGGAAGAGGACTCGGGCACTTACGACCAGGACGAGTACGACGAAGACGAGCCTTACGAAGACGATGAGGAGCTTCCGGAAGAAGAAGAAGAAGAAGAAGGGTCCAGCTCCCTCGACATCATCCTGGTCGACGATTTCGGCAAGCCCGCTCGGTAGTCCCCGTGGGCAAATTCCTCATCGGCACCGCGTCGTGGACCGACAAGACACTGATCGACAGTGGCGCCTTTTACCCGAAATCGGCTCGGTCGGCCGAGGATCGCCTCCGCTTCTATGCCGAGAGTTTTCCGATTGTCGAGGTGGACTCGACCTACTACTTTCCTCCCACTGAGAAGAACGCCGTCCTGTGGATGGAGCGCACTCCCGCCCACTTCACGTTTCACATCAAGGCGTACTCACTGATAACCCAGCATCCGACAAGACCCAAATCCCTTTATCCGGATCTCCTCAAGCAAATCGAAGAAGAGAACCGGTCCCAAAAGTCCCTGTACATCTCTCACCTTTCGGCCTCCGCGATCGATGAAGTCTGGAAACGGTTCGCGGATGCGCTGATGCCACTTCACTCTTCGGGGAAGCTCGGAGTCGTGCACTTTCAGTTTCCCGAGTGGTTTCTCCCCGGCAGTAGGTCGAGGGATTACATCCTCGAATGCAAGCAGCGTCTTCCCGACTATCGGATAGCCGTCGAACTTCGCAACGCCACCTGGTACAACCCTTCGAACCTGGAGAGGACCATGGCGTTCTTTGCAGAAAACGCAATCCCGGTCACCAGCGTCGATATGCCGCAGGGGTTCCGCTCGAGTCTTCCGCCACAGCCGTTCTCCACGGCTAAAGACCTTGCGTACGTTCGATTCCACGGACGCAACACCGAGAACTGGGAGAAGAAGCATGCAACGGCGACCCCGCGCTTTGCTTACCTTTACGACCAGGAAGAGTTGAAGGAATGGGTGCCAAAACTCAACGATCTCTCAGAGACAACCGAGGAAGTGCACGTTCTGATGAACAACTGCTACAGAGACTACGCACAACGAAACGCGCGTGAACTAGCTGATCTGCTAAAGGAACAAGATACCTAGCCCGACGAGGGCCGAGGATCGGAGAGCCATTCCGGAAGGGGGGCGACTTTGACCAGGTCGAGGGGTTCACTCAGGCTGAGACTCAGTCTCCAGGACCTTCATCAATAACTTTCTCAGGGTTCGGCGACCTTCTCTACCGAGGATCTCATCAAGACGCGATTCGAGCTCGACGATCGTTTCCTTGCCCGCCTCGACAGCGGCTCGTCCGGTCTCCGTTAAAACGATGAGTTTCGCGCGACGATCGGTCGGATCCGGCCCCCGAGTCACATAGCCGAGCTCCGCCATCTCATCGACGAGCTCGCCCATCGCCTGAGGAGTGATATTGGCCCGGCGCGCCAGCTCGGTCAGGCGCGAGCCGTCAGCTTCAATCTGGGCGAAAACGGCGGAGTGCTTGGGCTTCTGTGGGAAGCCCGTGCCCACGACCCCTTCGACGATCTGGAAACCCAGCAGGCTGTATGCCTGCCCGAGCATCGCCACGGTGTTGGGCCACGCCCGTCGCTGTTTCTCTTGCATGGCTCGGCAAGCTTATAGTAAGGTGCCCTGAATTTAAGGGAGCCTTACAGACTGAGGTGCGGGACGAGTAGATCCCGTAAGACAGACTCCCGTCTGTGGCTCATCGTTAGGAGGCTGGCCTTGATGTACAGAGTCTTGCTATTCGTCCATGTCTTCGCTGTGATTCTGTGGGTGGGGCCGGGGTTCCTGTTTCAGATACTCACTGAGCGAGCCGCGGCGACCGAGGACACCGCGGCGCTGAGTACGGTCGTCCGGGAAGGAGAGCGTCTCGGTAAAACCCTTTTCGGACCGGCCTCGATAATTGTTCTTGCCAGCGGTATCTGGCTTACCCTTGAAGGGAACTGGGGCTTCGACCAGATCTTCGTGATAGGGGGCCTGGTAGGCGTGGTCGCTTCTATAGCGATCGGAGGACTCTTTATCGGCCCGACGGTAGGAAGTCTCGCCGAAGGCCTGGGCTCTTCAAGCACGCTGGATCCTGCGCTGAAGAGGGGCCTGCTTCGGCTGCGTAACGCCGGCCGCGTCGATGCGCTGATCATGACAGTGGTTGTTTTTCTGATGACGGTGAAGCCCGGCCCCTAAGCGTCATCCTGGAGCTATCGGTTCCTTGAAAACCCCTGCGGCTCGCCAGTCCTGATCATCATCGACCTGCCAAAGTTGGCAGGGCACTCTTCGAATAGCGTGAGCAACCATGAAACGCCTGAACGACAGCCGCCCGGCAGCGGTGGGGGCCCTTGTCGCGATCACCTTCATCTGGGGAGTGACCTTCGTTCTCATCAAGTCGGCCATCCGTCACATCCCGCCCCTGGAGTTCCTATCGATCAGATTTCTGATTGCGAGCCTTCTGCTGACCGCGCTGGTACCAAGGTCCTTCAAGGAAGCCATCAGGGTTCCCCGGTTTGTGATCCCGGTTGGTGCCGCGCTGGCGGCCGGTTATGCGTTCCAAACAATCGGCCTGGTGACGACCGGAGCCACGAAGTCGAGCCTGATAACCGGCATGTTCGTCGTGGTCACTCCGTTGTTCGGGGCTGTGGCACTGCGAGCTTTTCCGAAACCAGTCGTCGCGGTGGGGGCCTTCATCGCCGCCGCAGGTCTGTTCCTGCTGACAACAGGACCTGACACAACCTTCAATCGGGGCGATGCAATCACGCTCTTCGTACCTTTTGCCTTCGCAGTGCACATCCTGCTCATGGGCAGGTATGCGCGCCGGGTTTCGCCGGCGGCTCTTGCGTTGGGTCAGATGGCTGTGGCCTTCATCCTTCTGACGGCGGCATCTGTTTTATCCGAGGCCCTGGTAGTTCCAAGAGGCGCGGAGGTTTGGATCGCACTGCTGGTCACGTCGGTGGGGGCAAGCGCTCTGGCGTTTGTTGTGATGGCCTGGGCGCAGAGGGTCTTGTCCCCCACTCAAGCGGCCGTCGTCTGCACGATGGAGCCAGTCTTCGCAACGGCATGCGGCGTCGTGGTGTTGTCGGAACGGCTATCGGTGGTCGGCTGGGCAGGTGCTGCCCTCATAGTTGGCGCCACTTTGCTTGTCTCTATAGGTGAGCCCGAAACCTCGGGGGCCGAGCCGGTCTAAACGGCTATTTGCTGAATTTGCTCCAGGGCGAACTCGATGCCGTCGCTCGAGACGTCCTTGTGGGTGACCATTCGGACCGTGCCCGGCCGGTACGCAAGACACCTCACTCCCCGCTCCCCCATGCTGATTACGAAATCGGCAGGGCTGAGACCAAGGGGCTCGGTCTTTACGAAGACCATGTTGGTGTGCACGTTCTCCGGGAAGGCGGCATGCTCCCGGATCTCACGAATGCCCTCGGCCAGCCGCCGCGCATTGGCGTGGTCATCTGCGAGCCGGTCCACCATCGAATCGAGGGCGACTATGCAAGCGGCCGCAAGGATCCCGGCCTGACGCATTCCTCCCCCATGCATCTTGCGGAATCGATGTGCCTTCGCAACGAACTCGGCGCTTCCGGCCACCATTGACCCAACCGGTGCACCGAGACCCTTCGAGAAGCAAAAGCTGATTGCGTCGACCTGCTCGCAGTAATCCCTGACCGGGACTCCACTGGCAACCGATGCGTTGAATACGCGAGCTCCGTCCATGTACAGCTTGAGGTCGTGTTCGGCGGTGACCTTGCGGGCCGCCCGCAGGTCGTCGATCGGATAGACGGTCCCGCCCGCAAGGTTATGGGTGTTCTCGACTGCGACGGCCTTCGTTCTTGGAAAGGTGTACATCGGGGGCCTGATCGCCGCGACTATGTCGTCTGGATCTAGAACGCCCCAGTGCCCTTTCAACGGGCGGGCCTGAACTCCGGCAACGGCCGCCAATGCTGCCACCTCGTAATGCAGCACGTGCGCGTGCTCGTGACAGATGACCTCGTCACCCGGACCGGCAAACGCTCTCAGAGATACGAGGTTTCCCATGCTCCCACTCGGAACGTACAGAGCTGCTTCCATTCCGCAAAGCGATGCGACCATCTCTTGCAAGCGGTTAACGGTGGGGTCTTCCCCGAATACGTCGTCGCCCACTTCCGCCTCGGCCATGGCGCGGCGCATCTGCTCGGTTGGGGTGGTCAATGTGTCGGAGCGAAGGTCCACAACTGGATGGGTCATCGGATTCAGCTTAGCCGGACTCGCCGGCCATCATGTGCCGAAGAAAACCTCAGCCACGGCGTACAGGTCGTCGCCAACGGTCTTCGGCTTGCTGACGGCTTCCTCTATGGGGATGAGCACTATGTCCGTCGCCTTTAGCGCGACCATCTTGCCGCTCTGTCCTGAGTGAGCCGCGTCGATAGCCGCTACGCCAAACCTTGTGGCAAGAACACGGTCGAATGCGGTGGGCGTGCCGCCACGCTGGATGTGCCCGAGGATCGTCGCCCTGGTCTCGTAACCAGTTCTCTTTTCGAGTTCCCGCTCCAATGCTGAACCAATTCCGCCGAGGCGCGGATGCCCGAAGGCATCCGTCTCATCCGACTGAACCTCGAGCTCGCCCTTTGGGGAGGCACCTTCCGCAACGACAACGATCGAGAATGTCCTGCCCCGCGCGGCGCGCGTCTTCAGATGCTGGACGATCTGGTCGAGATCAAACGGCCTCTCTGGAATGAGAACTATGTCAGCCCCGCCTGCAATTCCCGAATACAACGCGATCCAGCCTGCATGCCGTCCCATCACTTCCACCACCATGATTCGGTGGTGCGACTCGGCAGTGGTGTGAAGCCTGTCGATTGCCTCGGTCGCAACGTTGACTGCAGTGTCGAAGCCGAACGTGAAGTCGGTTCCGGAGAGGTCGTTGTCGATGGTCTTTGGCACTCCCACAACGGGGATGCCTTCGGCCGACAGTTTGCTGGCGACTCCGAGAGTGTCCTCGCCTCCTATCGGAATCAGAAAGTCGATTCGGTGAGAGGTGAGGTTCTCTTTGATTCTCTCGACTCCGTTTTCGATCTTGAATGGGTTCGTTCGAGAAGTTCCGAGAATCGTTCCGCCCCGGTGAAGGATCCCTCTGGTGTTGTCGATTGTCAGCTCTTGAGCATCCCCTTCGAGAGGACCTCTCCAGCCGTCACGGAAGCCAACGATCGCGTGCCCGTAGTGATCGATGCCCTTTCGGACGATCGCTCTGATGACCGCGTTGAGGCCCGGGCAGTCGCCGCCTCCGGTCAGAACTCCGATACGCATGTGGCTCCTCGCTTGGTCTGATATTGATTCTAGAGTCCAGCAGGCACGAGGCGCGCACAACGGATCCGGGAAGACGAAAGCGCACGAGTGTAATCTGCTTGTCCAAAATGAGGAGAAAAGTTGGGGCGGCTGCGGCCGCCCTCATCGCGCTGAGCGCGATCGGTCAGCCTGCGCTTGCGGCTGATCCTTCGAAGGATGCCGCTGCGCGAGTGCGCGCAGCCGAGGCTCGACTCGAAGAAGCCTCACGACGGATGTCCCGAATCCTTAGAGAGATGTCCACGATCGAGGCCGGTGTCGATCAAGCAGCGCGACAGAAGGCGTCGGCATACATCCGGCTTGAGCGAGCCACGAAAGAAGAGAACACGGCAAGAGCCCGGTTGAACGAACGCGCACGCGAGGCATACAAGCGAGGCTTCCTGCAGAGCGGCCACCTGGTTTTGGGGGCCCGCGAACCGCAGCACGTCAAGTTCTTCGGCCGCTACCTGTCACAAGCGATGGAGTCCGATAGTCGAGTCGTCCGAGAGATGGAGGCAGCGGCAGGCCGACTGGAGGAGGAACGCGAAACCGCCGAAGGGCTGCGGCGCGAGTTGCTGACTTCACACCAGCGTTTGGATGAGCTCAGAGATTTAGCGATAGCCGAGCTCCAGCGTGAGCAGCGATTTGTCGAAGACGCACGGCGGGAGCTCTCACGAATTGAAGAGGAGAGACGCCGGGCACAGGCAGTCGCCGCAAAGAAGCCTCCCAGTCCACAGGTTCAAGCAAGGCGTGCCGCGCGGCAGATCATTCTCGACGAAAAACTGGCCGCGCTTCTGGCCTGGTACGCCCCCGGAAGCGGTGACGAACCGTTCATGCCGGCAAGGCTTCGGGGTACCGGCGTGAGACAAACGGTTACAACCTCATGGTACGGGCCTGGATTCGACGGAAGGCGCGCTTCTTCGGGAGCTACCTATCACCAGGATCAGCTGACCGCGGCGAGCTTGATCCTTCCTTTCGGCACGCTTTTGAAAGTGAGCTTCAGAGGCAAGGCCGCCGTAGTTGTAATCACCGACCGCGGGCCGTATGTCGAGGGCAGGGCGCTCGACCTCTCCAAGGGAGCGGCCGACGCCCTTGGACTTCGTGGCGTGAAGCAAGTCGATATCGAGGTGCTCGTCCCTGTGGAGTCCGCCCCGGCATTTCCGTGACGGACTTCGTCATGTCAATCGATGCGGGAACTACGGGCATCACGACGATGCTCGTGGACCACTCCGGCTCGATTTCCAAGAAGGCCTACCGTGAATTCCCACAACACTTTCCGCAGCCCGGCTGGGTCGAGCATTACCCGGCTGAGATGTGGGATGCAGTGCTTTCCGCGACCGGCGAGATCCTTGAAGGCATTGCAGGCTCAGCCGTCGCGGCAATTGGGATCACCAACCAAAGAGAGACTGCCGTGCTTTGGGAGCGCTCGACCGGCAAGGAAGTGTTCCCGGCAATCGTCTGGCAATGCAGGCGGTCGGCCCCCATCTGCGACGAGCTCAGAGCATCCGGCCTGGAGCCGAGAGCGCGTGAGCTGACGGGCCTGGTCCTTGATGCGTACTTCTCGGCGACGAAGCTCACGTGGTTGTTCAGGGAGATAGACGGGCTGCGAGCTCGCGCCACCGCCGGTGAGCTCGCATTCGGAACCATCGACTCCTGGCTGATCTCGCAGATGACCGGTGGGGCAGTTCACGCTACCGACTACTCGAATGCAAGCCGAACTTTGTTGTTCGACATCCACAAGAGATCGTGGAGCAGTGAATTGCTCGAGTCCTTCGAAGTCCCCCCCGAAGTACTTCCAACCGTTCTGCCCTCATCGCATAGGTTCGGCACTACAAATCCCAAGATGTTCCATGGACTCGAGGTTCCCATTGCAGGTGTCGCTGGCGATCAACAGTCCGCTCTCTTCGGTCAGGCCTGCTTTTCTCCCGGCATGTCGAAGAACACCTACGGGACAGGGTCGTTCGTTCTCACCAACACGGGGGCCTCGAGCCCCGTCAGCAGCCACGGCCTACTCACTTCTATCGCTTGGGGAATCGAGGACAAAGTCGATTACGCCTTGGAGGGATCAATCTTTGCGACCGGGGCAGCCGTTCAGTGGCTGCGCGACGGACTTGGTTTGATCGAGGCTGCCGGCGAAACCGGCCCGCTGGCCGAGTCGATCGATTCCACCGATGGCGTTTACCTCGTTCCGGCGTTCGTCGGCCTCGGTGCGCCGCACTGGGACCCCTACGCGCGCGGGATTCTGACCGGCATCACGCGCGGAACAACGAAGGCCCACGTCGCGCGGGCCGCATTGGAGGCGATGGCCTACCAGACGCGCGACGTTGTCGAGGCCATGACGTCCGACTCCGGTGTGGAGATAGAAGAGCTCCGCGTCGACGGAGGTGCAAGTGCAAACGACTTCCTGTGCCAGTTCCAAAGCGACTTGCTGCAAACAGTCGTGTCACGGCCGAAGATCCAAGAAACAACCGCGATGGGTGCCGCTTACATGGCCGGAATCTCTACGGGGTTTTGGAGCGGGACGGATGAAGTCGCCGGACACTGGAAGCTCGAAAGAGCATTCGAGCCTCGCATGGATCAAGCACTTAGAGAAGAGCTTTACGCCGGGTGGAAAGTGGCCGTCGGAAGAGCACGTTCGTAGGACTCTGCAGTCGCTCTAGCCCAGCATCTCCTCGATTGGAATCCTGAAGTCCTCGGGAACAACGTCGGTGGCTTCGCGCGATGCGTACTCGTCGACGTACTCCTGACCCGACAGGCTCATGATCTCGTACATGATTTCGTCCGTGATCGTTCTGAGCACAAAACGATCCTCGGAACGCTCGGCGTATCGTTCGAAGTTCAGTGGGGGGCCGAACCGAACACGAACCTTCCCCCACGGCTTGGGAAACTTTGCCGACTTGGGCATGACCTCACGGCTGCCAACAAGACCAACCGGAACCACTGGAGCGCCGGATCGCAGGGCCAAGCGAGCAACGCCGGTCCTGCCGCGGTACAGACGCCCATCGGGTGACCTTGTCCCCTCCGGGTACAGGCCGATCACGCCCCCCTGCTCGAGAACTTCGATCCCGGCCTGGAGAGCAGCTTCGGTCTTTTCTTTGACGTCCCTCTTCACCGGAATCATGCCGAGGGCACGGAAAAACCAGCGGGTCTTCCGGCTCTCGAAATAGTCGGACTTCGCCAGGTACACCATCCGGCGTGGAACCGACAGCGGAATCCAGAAGGAGTCGAGGAAGGAGACGTGGTTAGCTACGACAATGACGGGGCCCTCCATCGGGAAAGTCTCTAGGCCCTGCCTCTTAACGCCGTAGAGGCCGCGCAAAATCGGGGTCAAAATGACCTTTAGAACGCGGTATAGAACGCTTCCTTTGTCCAACCCTTACCCCTCACCCGGAGCCGATCGGCTTGACGGAGAATCTACCCGAATAATCTTGATGGTAGGTCCAAGTCGCGAGATTTTCGCAAAATGCTGTTGACCCCCGGGTCACTATGCGCCTGGAAACTGCCGGGTAGGATCGAGAAATGGCAAGAGGACGCATAACCGAAACTGTTGAGGTGAGGGGTCACATCATCGACTCCCTCATTCTTCCGAAAATTCTCGATGAAATCGTGGGGGCGGGGGCCGACTACGAGTTCCTTCAATTCGATGTTGGAAAGCACCATAACGAGCCCTCTTACGCTCGCATTCAGATGTGGACCGAGAACCTAGAGCAGCTGGAGACCGCCCTGTCCAGGATTCACCAGTACGGCGCGGTACCCACCGATACGGGTGAGGCAACGCTGGAGGAAGTCGACAGGGATGGAGCATTCCCCTCCGACTTCTACTCGACCACCAATCTTCCAACTGAAGTGCGAGTCGGGGGCAAGTGGCTGGATGTCCAGCCGCAAGAGATGGACTGCGGAATAGTCGTTGAAGATGGGACCGCCCAAACGATCGCGGTTGCCGATGTCCGCAAGGGCCAGATGGTGGTCACGGGCAGGGCCGGAGTCCGAGTAACTCCAGTAGAGCGCCCGCGGGGCCATCGCGACTTCGAGTTCATGAGTTCGTCCGTGTCGTCGGAAAAACCCAAGGAACTGCTCGTACAGCGCGTCGTCACCGAGATGAAACGCGTGAAGGAAGAGGGAAAGAAGATCCTGTGGGTCGTCGGACCCGCATTGATCCACACGGGATCGGGCCCTGACTTCGCAGAGCTGGTGGAGAATGGGTGGGTCAACGTTCTTTTCGCCGGAAATGGCTTCGCAACCCACGACATAGAGTCAAACTTGTTCAAGACCTCCCTCGGCATCTTCCTCGAAGATGCGACTTCTGCAGAAGGAGGAACCGAACATCACATCAGGGCCATTAACGAAGTCAGGCGCGCGGGAAGCATCGCCGCGGCGATCGACAAAGGGATCATCACAGAAGGCGTGATGTACAACCTGGTGAAGAACAAGGTTCCCTACGTACTCGCTGCCTCAGTCCGCGACGACGGCCCCCTGCCCGACACGGTGACCGACATGCTCGAAGCTCAAAGACAGATGCGGGCACTCGTCGATGGAGTGGGCCTTACGATCATCGTCGCAACGATGCTCCACGGAATCGCCACGGGGAACCTGCTTCCCGCTGCAGTTCCCATCGTTTGCGTCGACATCAACCCGTCGACCGTAACGAAGCTGCTCGACCGCGGAAGCTCACAAAGCGCGGCAATAGTCACCGACGTAGGCCTGTTCGTAAAACAGCTAAACGACTCGCTCTCCTGACAACCGGCCCGTCGAACGAGGAGATCGAGGAGATCCTCCTCCGCGCTCCGGAAGAAGCCTGGAGCCAACTCTTTACTGCGATGGAAGAGCTCGCGCGGACGCGTGAATTTGGGCAGTGGGCCGGCGGGAGATTGGAAAGGACGGAGGACGGTGACGAACCCCAGTCCATCCAGATGCCATATTTCGTTTACAGCGAAGATGTTCTCGAGCTCATCCAAGCCTTTTACTCGCTTGGTGCAGCTGTTCCTTTCGCGTGGGCGAAATGGCACGGTGTCAAGACATACGCGCGGGGCCGCTCACTCGAAAGTGCCCCGGTCGCTGATGCCGTTCGTCTGCTGAACGCGATCCTACGATGGGACCGTTTTTTCGAAGGAGGTATCAGTCTGATGCTCGAGAATGGGACCTTCTTCGCCGCCCTGGCCCGTATCCGAAGTTGGTACGACCACGAGCGCGCGTTACTCTGATACTCGACGTTGGCTCGACTTGTTAAGGCGGGCTGCGGTCCTTATCGACTTTGAACGGCTCCCAGCTGCTGGCCCGCTCGATCTTGACCAGCCTGTAGCTCA
>DATLOJ010000134.1:0-4046 GCA_035536315.1 Actinomycetota bacterium
GAGTTAGCCTTACAGCTTTCCCAGGGCCGCCCTTTCGGGTTCCAGAACTGAGCCGCATCAGCTGCTCAGGACGGTGCGAAATGTAGCCCCCACCCCCACCCCCGTCAACACCAAACCCGAACAATTCTTCCCACCCCAAAAACTTTGTTCCCGCTCTGCCTACACGTCCTATTTCACGCGCAAAGATCGTTGGTCCTTTGGCTTTGCTTTTCTTGTCGCGGAGCTCAGTGCGAACGATAGGAGGCGGCAGAGTCAGACCGGAGGGGCGACTTTGCGCGTACGAACGGGCCGACCAATATGCGGCCCGAGCGCAAGACCGCCAGGGTGTCGCCCAGCCGGGCTGGGCTCGGCCGTCCGACGGCCCGTGCCCCTTTACGGGGAGCGGAGCCAGTCGCCAGGGTGGAGCCAGGCCGGGCTGGGCTCCGCCGCCCGGACCCACTGCGCCCCTTTACGGGGAGCGGAGCCAATCAATAGGAAAGGTCCGAGTTACCTCCAGCTCCAATCTTCTCTGCGCACTTCCCCGAACACAGAGATTTTCTTCGCTTTACGGCACCTCGGACCTTTGTTCCTTAGATGCAACCTTTGGGGTGGATGAACCTTTCGGCCCCCCGTGCCCGTCGAGTTGATCCTCGGGACCGACGCAATGTATTGACTGCGGAACGCATGGTCAATACGAGATCGATAGATTTCTTCGCACCCTCGAAGGTTTCTTCACGACCTTCATCCAGTGCTTTCCAGCGTTGCCTTTTTGCAGCCTAGGAGAGCTCTCCTCGATAGACGCCCGTGACCCGGTCCGCGGCGCGGTCCCACGAATAGCTCTGGGCTTTGATGCCTCCGGCGCGTCCAAACTCATCTGCAAGCCCAGGGTCGGTTAGAAGTTGTCGGATTCGCTCGGTGAAAGCCGAGGAGTCGCCGGGGTCGACCAGGAACCCGTTCACCCCGTCGTCGATGAGACTGACGAGGCCCCCGACCCCTGAAGCCACAACGGGCCTGCCGGTTGCCATCGCCTCGAGCGCAACGAGGCCAAAGGACTCCGAACGCGATGGAACGATGCATACGTCGGCGGCCTGGTAGAAGACTGCAAGATCTTCCTGTGCCTGCGCGGGCCAGAACTCCACTGCCTGCGAAACCCCGAGAGCATTCGCCAGGTCGCGAAGTCGCGATGGCTCTCCAGACCCTGTCAAGCCGCTCGAGCCGCCGACGATCAGTAGCCGGACCTGGTCAACAGTGAAGTCGCCACTTTTGATTACGCCCGCGAGGGCTCGCACGGCAGTGTCCGCGGACTTGAGCGGCTGCAGTCGGCCGGCAAACAGCAGGACCTTGCGATCGCCCACTCCGATGATCTGCTTGGCCACACGGCTGCGACCGGGCTTGAAGACTGAATGGTCAACGCCTGGCGACACCAGATGGATGCGGGAGGGATCCGCCGAATACAGATCGACGAGTGAGTCCCGCTCGCTGTTCGTCGAGGCGATGATTCCTCCCGAATTCGCAACGACTCGATCCTCCGCGCTTGCGCGCACCTCGGGCTCCGCGGCATCACCTTCAACAAGACTCCCGTTCTTCACGCGGGCCAACGTGTGGAAGGTATGGAAAACCGGAAGGTGCCAGCGAGCGCCGAGCTGCAGCGCGACCTGGCCGGACAGCCAGTAGTGGCTGTGGAGAACGTCGTAAGACTCACCGTTTGCCCGAGTCCAATCCGTTACGACATCGGTGAACTCGCCGAGAAGCCCGGGCATCTGCTCCTTCGGCGTGCCGGCCGGGCCTGCTGGGAGAAAGATCACCCGCGACCCTTGGCCGTCGGACACCACCTTCGTCACCCCGTTCTCTGAGCGGGTGAAAACGTCAACCTCGATTCCCCGGGCCGACAGAGCCGAAGCCAGCTTACGAACGTAAACGGACATACCGCCTGCGTCCCCACGGCCCGGAACTTCTAGGGGGCTGGAATGCATGGCGACCATGGCCGCGCGCTTCAAAACCCGGCCGCTCGTGGAAACCTTCGAAGGAAGTTGCATCAGCAACTATGGTAACCGCTCAGACGCTAGTGGGCCTGGGTGAGCTCTTTGTAATCTGGACCGAATGCAGCGGAATGGCCTGGGCCCCCATGTCGAACTTGTACCTCTCTCTTCCCCTAAGAAAGTCGAACCTGGGGATCCCCTCCGCGATGCAGCGCTCGATCAGCTTGGCCACAATCATGAGCCCGGGCGAAACATCTCGAAAGTTGGGGTCGTAAGCGGAGTTGTAGAGGTAGAAGACATCTCCGTAGAGGAAGGAGAACGTCGTAGCAACCGGCTTGCCTCTTACTTCGAGAAAATCGAGGCTCAGCCACCCGAGAGGATCGAAGGCACGCGCGACCTTCTCAAAGAAGGATGCTCTTTGGGGAAGCATGAACTTTCCCTTCAACCCCTCACTTCCACGGTGCATCTTCACGAATAGCTCGATGTCTTCATCAAGTGTCTCGGGGGTTGAAGATCGGAGAACGGCCCCCGGCTCTTCGCGGTGAAATCTGCGCATCTTCCGCCGAAGCTCGTGCCTTTTTTTCTGTGGCAGCTGAGCAACGTAGTCCTCGAACGTTCCAGTTAGAGCAAGGATGGCTGCAAGTTCAGTTTGTTCCGTTTCGAAATGGAGCCCCTTTCGGTCCGCCCGCTCGACAAGAGCGTCCGCGAATCCAAACGGTACCGGCAGACACTTCAAATCCAAGCGATTCCAATCCGTAAGCTGCGACGAGAGAAAGTCGAGGAGCGAGTCCGCGATCTGGGTCGAGAGTTCGGGCGTCTTCATCAGGGGGCCGAGGTAATCGGTCAGGTCGTCGCCACCCACGAAGCGCACCCTTCTTTCACCATCGGATCGGTCGAGCATTAGGGGAGCGACCGCGACGGGCTCCTGTTCGACAAAGGTCAGGACCGCGAGTTGTTTGTCTTCTCCGAAATCGCCCCACCACAGCTCGTTCCACAACGGAGTCGAAAAAATGTGCGCCTGGGGATCCGCGTCCTGAAGCTCACGCCATTCGGGCATGTGAAACGCCTCTGGGGTCTCAGTCAGCTTGACGTCCACTGAATCGACGCTAACACGCCAATAAGCAAAGGCCCGCTCGAAACGAACGGGCCTTTGCTAAAGCTATTGGTCTGTTGGTTACACGCTCGAAGCGGCGTTCTTGGTTGCCTCGACTGTGCTCGTAGCAGCTTTCTTTGCGGACGTAACTGCGCCTTTGGTTTGCGCTTTTGCGATCTTCGTCTGCTCAACTGCACGCTTGGTCGGAGCAGCCTTGCGGACGCGCTCGACGGTGATACGCCCCCGCTCAACGAGATCAGCGTACGTGCGCATCGCAATGTCGATGGCCTGCGTGCTGTTCTTCTCGAACTGAGCCTTCAGCTCTTTCGCGTTGATGGTCCGCAGATTCATCGGGTACAGAGTCGACTGGACCTTGCGAATTTTCTCAGCGGCAAGGTCGCCTGCTCCGACCGCTGCGAACATCACTTGCTTGGTCGTCTTCATATTGTTTTCACCTCCTAAGCAATGTCTCGGTTGGAATAAAGAAATGACGGGACAGCGAAGGGAACCGGGTGAGGGTGCGAAGAGGCACGCACTCCGCCGTCCCGTCACGTTTTAACTCGCTTTGGATGACCTCGGTTTCGACTTACGGCTCTTGCGTTTCCGGGCCGTCTCGGCTTGAAACGAATCGAAGATCTCGAGCAGCATCTGGCGCTGCCTCTCGGTGATGCTCTGATCTTTGAGAATGGCGCTTCTTGCGTCCGAGGCGGGCCGCTCCTCCAGAATTCCGGCCCGGATGTACATCGTCTCGGCGGAGATCCTGAGACCTTTCGCGACTGCCTGCAGGATGTCCGCAGATGGCTTTCGCAGCCCCCTTTCGAGCTGTGACAGATACGGAACTGAGATTCCCGATAGGTCCGACAGTTTGCTGATCGTCAGACTCGAGTTCCGCCGCTGCTCGCGAATGAACTCGCCGATTTCCCTTACCTTCATGGATGCAACTGTATCAAAGAATTTAAACAGTTGCAAACAGGCTCAGCTCCCCATAAAGGGGC
>DATLOJ010000135.1:0-10922 GCA_035536315.1 Actinomycetota bacterium
GGCTGCCAGGTCGATTCGGAGCTCCGCTGGCATCTGATCCAGGCTCTTGCAGCTTCGGGGAGGGTGGATGAATCTCGGATAGCCGAGGAGCTGGACACCGACGCCACGGAAACCGGGCAGAGGTCCGCGGACATCGCAAGAGCCGCACAGGCGACAGGGGATGCGAAGGAGAGCGCTTGGGACAGGTTTGTGAACGATGCCGACCTTTCTCTGTCGACGATGAAAGAGCTGTTGAAGCATTTCCAGCTGAATCAGCACCCCCGTGACACCTCTCGCCTTGCAGTGGGGGGCGGCTCGAAGCAGGGGCCGATCCTCGAGCCGTTCGTGGACCGGTTCTTCAAGGCCCTCGAGTCCTACTGCGACAAGGTTCCGACCGAGCGGGCGCTAGCGTTTGCGACGTATGCGTTTCCGCATCAGTCGGTAAGGCCCGAGGTCATCGAGCAGACGGACGACTTCCTGGCTAGCGGAAGTCTTCCCGAGCCGGTCAAGCGGGTCCTGCTTGAAGGAAAGGACTCGATGTCGCGGGCCCTGAAAGCCAGATCGGCCGACTCCGCCGCTTAACCCCAATTAGCCCGATTCACGACCTCAGCTGGACCTAGTCCAGATGCGGACGCGTAGACGGGCCTGGGCTGGACCAGGTCCAGGTCAGGATGGCCCCGCCCATCGGACCGCGACGGCCTGATGCGCTGAAAAAACCGAAGTCAGTCGATGGGATCCGATCTAGCTGTCGCGTAGGACGCAGAACCGGATCTCATGCGGTGAGATCCGGAATAGCAGCGCGGCGGCCCTGCCGGTCCTGAGCGGCATCCCCCAAAAACGGGATTGTCACCGGCCCTCGATATAAAAGACGATTAGAGCAACTCGTCCCGCCCCTTTGATCGAGGCTTCCCCGGCCCCCCTTGTGTGCTTGGCGCGCGCCGAAGGGAGGGCGGATGGAAAACGGGTTGATCACCAGGATCACGGACTGGCTGCGAGCTTCCCCTGCAGAGCTCGGAGTCGTCGCATTGCTCGGAGCCCTTGTCGTCGGGGGAGCGGCCTTCGCATATGTCAGGTCGGCTGAGCCTCCGCCTGCGCCTGTGCGCGTCCACTCCCAAGAAGCCTCCCCTTCCCCCGAGGCGAAACTGCTCGTTCACGTCTCCGGGCATGTGACCTCGCCGGGCGTGTACGAGCTGGACCCGGGGGCCCGAGTGAAGGACGCAGTCGCCGCCGCCGGCGGAGCACTCGAAGGTGCCGATCTGAACGCACTCAATCTTGCGGCCCCCGTTGGTGACGGAGAAAAGGTTGTTGTTCCGGCCCCCGGGGCCCAGGGGGCCGGAACAAGCGATGCGGGGGCCGAACTCGCAAGCGGGAAGGTCAACCTCAACACCGCAACCAAGGAGCAGCTCGAGGAGCTTCCATCGGTCGGCCCGGTACTGGCTCAACGGATCATCGATTACAGGACCAAGAAGCGCTTCACGTCGACGCGCCAGCTGATGGACGTCGAGGGGTTCGGGCAGAAGAAGTACGACTCACTGAAAGACAAGATCACCGTCTGATGGGCAGGCCGATCGCTGCGGCCGCGGCATTCGCGTGCGGCATCGTCATGGCCGACGGTTTGCGGCCCGGGCCCGGCGTTGCGGCGGCACTGGGGATCGCTGCGGTTGGGCTTTTCGTTGCAAGCTTCCTGCGGCATCGCCGGAATCCCGAGCCGGCCACATTCGAGCTTCTTCCCGCCATGTCGGGATTGACGGCTGCGATGCTGCTCACCGCTTTCGTTCTGGCGGGCTTCAGCGACGGAGGCTTCAATCGCGCATCGATCGACGGCGCATCGCTTCCGCGGCTGGACGGCCGCAGAGTGGAGCTCTCCGCGATAGCCGCGTCCGACTCCCGCCTTATCCGCTCGGCAACCCTCACCACCCTCAAGAAGGTGAGGTTCGAGGGCAGGACCTACAACGAAAAGCTCCAACTTCGCGTGATCGGGGATCGCCGCCTCTTTGAGCCGGGTGATCGCGTTCGCGTTACTGCGCGAGTCAACCGGCTGGATCTCAAGGATCCATTCGATCGTGCCCTTCAGCGGAAAGGGATCGTTGCGGAAGGGACGGGATCTCGGGCCGAGCTGATCGCCCGCACTTCAAATCCTTTCCTGCGATCGGCTAACGCATTTCGGAGGGGACTCAAGCAGGCGGTAACCACGTCGCTTCCGCGAGCGCGCGGGGGCCTGCTTCTCGGCCTTCTAATCGGTGATGAGAGCCGGATCCTCGAAAGCGACGTGGAGGCTCTGAGAAGCACGGGACTTGCTCATCTGACTGCGGTTTCCGGATCGAACGTGGCGATGGTCCTTGCCGCGACCCTCGCTCTCCTCTCGCTTTTCGGCTTGCCGCGGCGCACTCGCATATTCGCGGCCCTTGCGGTCCTCGTCTTCTTCACGATCCTTACGAGATGGGAACCGTCGGTCTTGAGGGCGGTGATCAGCGCGTCGCTGGCCCTGTCTGCATTCCTCTTCGGACGAAAGGCGCAGGCGTTGAACATGCTCGCCACAGCCTTCCTTCTGCTCGCGGCGATCGACCCGATGATCCTTTGGTCGATTGGTTTTCAACTCTCCTTCGCCGCAACCTTCGGCATCGTTGTGCTTGCGCCCGTAATCGCCGCCAGGTTCGAACGGTTTCCAAGACTGGGAGAGGCACTCGGCGTAGCCGTAGCGGCCCAGGTCGCCGTCACTCCCTTGATCGCGTTGCACTTCGGAAACGTGAGTCCGCTTGCGGTGCCGGCCAACCTGCTCGCCTTTCCTTTCGTTGCTCCGGCGACAGTTCTAGGCCTGGCGGGGGCCGCAGCGGGTGCCGTCTGGGATCCACTTGGACGCCCGCTCATCGAGCTAGCCGGCTTTGCGATCACGGGAGTCCTGGCTGCAGCGCGAGTCTTCGCAACGCTTCCACTGAGCAGCGTGTCGGTGCCGCGGTGGAGTGGAATCGAATCCGCTGCCTTTTACTTGTTCGTTCTTTCCGCAGCGGCCTTATTCGCCGGACGAAAACGCGCAGCCGTGTGGCCGGCCGGGTTTGCAGTTGTCCTGCTGGGAGCGGGGATCGCGATTCCGGTTGCGGCGAGCCCCACACCCAATGCCGCCCAGGTCGTCTTTTTCGACGTGGGCCAAGGCGATTCGGCCCTCGTCCGAAGTCCTCGAGGCGCGACCGTTTTGATAGACGGAGGCCTTGACGGCAGGCGGGTGGTTCGAAAGCTCGACCGCCTCGGAATACGAAAGATCGACCTGGTCGTGATGTCGCACGCGCACCTGGATCATGCTTCCGGCCTGGAGGAGGTTCTTGGTTCGATGCGAGTCGGTGCGTTCCTTAGGCCGGGCACCGCGCACCCGCTGGAGCGAAAGCTCGCTGGCATTGGCGAGAGCATGGTTGCGGAGGCCGGCAACCGAATTGATCTCGCCGACCTCGAAATCTTCGTGCTTGGCCCGGCGCCTCATCAGCGTTTGGAGGTCGATCCCGGCGGAGACGGGGAAGGAACGACTCTCAACGATGCATCTTTGGTTGTGAGAATCGAGTGGAAGGAGTCGTGCGCGCTGTTCACCGGCGACGTCGAAGAGGCAGGGCAGCAAGAGTTGTTGGACAAGTCGCGTTCACTTCTGAGGTGCGACATTCTCAAGGCACCCCATCACGGATCGGCAAAGCTCCTGCCCGAGTTCGTCGAGGCTGTCGATCCGGAGGTCGTCAGCGTCTCGGTTGGACCGAACACCCACGGGCACCCGAGCAGGTACGCGCTGACCCTGATCTCGGACGTTGGTGCACACGCAATGAGGACGGACAGGCTGGGCGACTACACAGTGGTTATGGATGGGCGAGGGCCCACTAGGATTGCCGGATGACTTCGGCCCTAAGCGCTTTTTTGATCACCGGCGACGATGTCTTCTTGGAGCAGACCGAGATCGAGAAGATCCTGGAGGGGTCGAGCGGGTTCTCGGTTGACGAGTTCACGGGTGCCGACGGGATCGACAAAGTCATCGAGGCCCTTGGGACGGTCGCCATGTTCGACGATCGACGGGTAGTGATACTGCGATCGGCGGATGACCTGAACGCCGAAGATCAGCGGCGTCTGGTTGAGTATCTGTCGGCCCCCCAACCCGACACCCTGCTGATAATTACCGCTAAGAAACCGGCGCCCAAGCTGGTGTCCGCGGTCAAATCGGCTGGTCGTGTGATCAGCGCGGGCCGGGGAAAGCGAACCGACGTCATCTCCTGGGTCCGGCAGGAAGCCACAAAGCGCGGCCTCAAGCTGACCGGCGACGCGGCGTTGAAACTCGTCGAATCCGTGGGTGAGGAGCGATTGGGTCTTGCCAACGCCCTCGAGGAGCTCTCACTGATGAGCGGAGGAGGGTCCATCTCTCCGGCCAAGGTGGCGACTCAGTTTCAATCGACCGCAGACACGAAGGTATACACATTCGTCGACGCGGTCGCCGGTGGAAGGCCCGGAGATGCGGTCGACCTGTTGCACCGGCTTATCCGCCAGGGGGAGGCACCGCAAATGCTCTTTTGGGCTCTAGCGCGCCACTTTCGTCAGATGCTTGTTGCCTCGGAGAGTTCCTCCGGTGCAGTTGCAAGCGCGCTCGGCATGCCGGAGTGGCGTGCGGAGAAGCTGGTGAGGCAGGCTCGTGGTACCGGGCGTGACGCGATCGTGCGCGCGTACCTGCGACTGGCGGATGCCGATCACAAGATGAAGAAGAGTGAGGAGCCGGACGAGCTGACTCTCGAGAGAGCCGTGGTTGCGATTGCGTCTGGAGTTACTGCGTAAAGCCGGTATTAGCCGGTCGCGTTGAGCCTCTTCGTTAGAGAGGACTTGCGGTTGGCCGCGTTGTTGGCGTGAATGACGCCTTTGGCGGCAGCCCGGTCGAGCTCTCTTGCGGCTATCTGCAGGGCCTCCGAAGCCGCCTGCTTGTCGCCGGCCTCAATGGCCTCGTTGAAGCGCTTGATGTAGGTCTTGAGGGCGGTGCGAACCGCCTTATTGCGCACGCGGGCCTTCTCGTTGGTGAGGATGCGCTTCTTCTGTGACTTGATGTTTGCCATTGATTACCTCGAGTTGTGAAACCGGCGCAGTGTAGCACTGCTACGCTCCGGCTATGGAGCGCATGCTGACTCGTTCATTCAGTTTGATCGCGCATGTCGACCATGGAAAGTCGACCCTCGCCGACCGAATTCTTCAGCTTTGCAACGCCGTTCCAGAGCGTGAGATGCGCGAGCAGTACCTCGACAGGATGGATCTGGAGCGCGAACGGGGGATCACCATCAAGGCTCAGGCCATCAGGATGGAGTACCCCGCATCGGACGGGAAGATCTATGAGCTGAACCTCATCGACACACCCGGGCACGTTGATTTCAGCTACGAGGTTTCGCGCTCTCTTGCTGCATGCGATGGGGTCGTTCTACTTGTCGATGCAGCACAGGGAGTGGAAGCGCAGACTCTTGCCAACCTCTATCTGGCGATCGAGGCGGGGCTCGAGGTCATTCCCGTCCTGAACAAGATCGATCTTCCGGCGGCGGAGCCGGACAGAGTCGGCAATGAGCTCGCGACCCTCATCGGCTCGCCTGCAGAGTCGATCCTGCGCGTTTCCGGAAAGACGGGGGCCGGGGTCAAGGAGCTTCTCGATTCGATCGTGACCAGGATTCCTCCGCCAAGCGGCGATCCGGAAGCCGCCACCAAGGCGCTGATCTTCGACTCCACCTACGACAACTACCGCGGGGTCGTCACGTTTGTTCGTGTCGTCGAAGGAAAGCTGCGAGCGAAATCGAAAGTGAAAATGATGGCAACGGCCACCTTCGCCGAAATCGAGGAGGTCGGCGTCTTCGCGCCGAACATGCGCCCGGTCGAGATGCTCGTCGCCGGCGATGTGGGTTATGTGATCCCCGGGGTGAAGAACGTGAGGCAGGCCACGGTGGGCGACACAATCACCGATGCCGCAAAGCCGGCGGCCGAGCCGCTTGCCGGATATCGGGAGCCCAAGCCCATGGTTTGGGCTGGGCTCTATCCGACCGATGGAGACCAGTACCCGGACCTGCGCGAGGCCCTCGAAAAGCTGCAGCTGAACGACGCCGCCCTTGTGTACGAGCCGGAGACCTCGCAGGCACTTGGCTTCGGGTTCAGATGCGGCTTCCTGGGACTTTTGCACATGGACATAGTGCGGGAGCGCTTGGAGCGCGAGTTCGATCTCGAGTTGCTGGTCACCACCCCGAGCGTTGCGTACGAAATCGTGCGAACCGCAGGAGACATTCTCTCGGTGCACAACCCAGCAGAGATGCCAGACCCCGGCTCGATCGCGGAGATAAGGGAACCTGTCGCAGCAGTAATGGTGATCGCGCCCCGCGAATACGTCGGGACATTGATGGAGCTCTGCCAGGAAAGGCGTGCGGAGCTAAAGGAGATGCATTACTTGTCAGAGGAGCGCGTCGAGCTCAGGTATCACATCCCCCTCGCGGAGATGATCGTGGACTTCTTCGATCAGCTGAAGAGCAGAACACGGGGTTACGGCTCTCTGGATTACGAACCGGTGGGCTACCGGGCAGGTGACCTGGTAAAGGTCGAGATCCTTCTGCACAGCAACCCGGTCGACGCATTCAGCGCGATTGTTCACAAGGACCAGGCGTTCAACTACGGACGGCGAATGACCGAGAAGCTTCGCGAGCTGATCCCAAGGCAACAGTTCGACGTTGCAGTTCAGGCGGCCATCGGTTCGCGAATCATCGCGAGAGAAACGATCAAAGCAAGGCGCAAGGACGTGCTTGCCAAGTGCTATGGCGGAGACGTGTCACGAAAGCGCAAGCTGCTGGAGAAGCAAAAGGCCGGCAAGAAGCGGATGAAGCAGGTCGGGGCGGTAGAGGTCCCGCAGGAAGCGTTCATGGCCGCTCTCCGGCTGGGGGACGGAAAGTGACTACTGCGGCCAGAGGGGTTTACGTCCACATACCGTTTTGCATCGTGCGGTGTGGCTATTGCGACTTCAACGCGTATGCCGGGATGGACGAGCTTGCGGATCCTTACGTCGATGCCTTGTTGAAAGAGATAGACGACCGCGCCGATGGGGGCGTGGTGACGACGGTGTTTTTCGGAGGCGGCACTCCCACTCAGCTTCCACCAGAGCAGCTCGGACGAATCGTTCAGCGAATTCGCGAGCGATTCGAGGTGACCTCGGGGGTCGAGATCACCGTGGAGGCAAACCCAGAGACTCTCGAGCCCGGCGTGGCCTCTGGCTTGCTGGAGAACGGGTTCAACAGGATCAGCATCGGAGTCCAGTCGACGTCGGCCAAGGTGTTGCAACAGCTGGAGCGGGTTCACTCATCAGATCGGGCCATCCGGGCCCTCGAGTGCGCGGTTGCTGCCGGTTTCGAAAGAGTCAACGCGGACCTCATCTACGGAACCCCGGGGGAAACGATGCAGGAATGGCGCGCATCGCTGGCGAGGGTGCTCGCAACCGGAGTGACTCACGTGTCCGCATACGCATTGACCGTCGAGGAGGGCACGCCGCTTTCGCTCAAGGTGGCGCGCGGAGACCTGCCGGCCCCGGACGAGGACGATCTGGCGGACAAGTACGACTTGCTCGTCGAAACGTTGAGAGATGCTGGATTGGAGCGCTATGAAGTCTCGAACTTCGCGCGCGAAGGACATGAGTGCATGCACAACATCGGCTACTGGAAGGGGGCCGACTACTTCGGATTCGGCGCTGGAGCACACTCTCACCGCGCTGGAAGAAGGTCCTGGAACGTGCGGTTGCCGCGTACGTATATCGACCGGTCGCCCTCAGTCGAGGATGGCTTCGAGACTCTGGAGCCCGAACAAAGGCGCGGGGAGGCGGCGGTGCTGGCCCTTCGCCTGGCGCAGGGAATCCGGCGAAAGGACTTCTCGCAAATGTGGGGCTCAGACCCGGTCGAGCTGTGGCCCGGCCCGATCGCCGGGGGAGCCGATGGCGGAATCCTTCATGTCGACGACGACACTGTTCGATGCACCGACAAGGGTTTCCTGCTGATGGACGGCGTCGCAAGGGAGCTCGTTTAAGCGGGAATGCTTAGCACTCGCGATATCAGAGTGCTAGCCTCTCAAGCATGGTTCAGCCCTCATCTTTGCCCTCACTCGATTCGCGAAAGGCCACCGTTCTCAGGGCGGTAGTCCGCGAGTACGTCCGGGCCGGCCAGCCGGTCGGATCTCGGACTTTGTCGGAGCGGTACCGGCTGAAGGTATCGGCGGCCACGATCAGAAACGACATGGCCGTTCTCGAAGAGCTCGGATTCATCTCTCAGCCGCACACTTCCGCCGGAAGGATTCCGACGGATCTTGGATATCGCTGGTTCCTGGACAACTGGCCCGGCGTGAAGTGGCCCGAGCTGCCCACGGCAGAGCAACAGGCGATCTCAGCCATCGGACGCGTGGAGTACGCAGGTCTGGACGAGGCGCTTCGGTCGGCCTCCCAGGTTCTCAGCGATGTCACCGATGCGACCGCCGTCGTCGCAGGTCCTCCCACTCAGAAGAACAGACTGCGCAGACTCGAGCTTCTTCAAAGGCCCGATGGAAGAGCAACTTTGCTTTTGATTGCGGATACGGGAGTGGTGAAGCAAGGTGTGACGGATGTTCCTGCGGGGTTGGGGGCCGACCAGCTTGAAGACATGGGCAGGCAGTTGAGTGGAGCGCTGGAAGGTGTGTCTTTCGACAAGCTCGCGTCGCAGATGGTCGACGAGGACGAAGACGAGTCCGCCAAAGCCTCAAAGCGCAAAGAGCTAAAGCGATCTGTGGCGAAGGAAGTCACAAGAATCATCCAGAGCTCTTCCGAGGAAAGGATCTACCGCGGCGGTACGGCCCACATCCTGTCGCCGGACAAGTTTCAAGATATTCAGACAGCGCACAACGTAGTTGAGGCGCTGGAGAGCCCCCCGCTCCTCGGCGAGCTGCTCGATAGGGCTCGTCAGTCACCGGCGGTCCTGGTGTTCATCGGAAGGGAAGTTCCCATCGAAGAGATGCAGGCTTGCGCGGTTGTGTTCTCTCCTTACGAAGTCGATCACGAGACGGTCGGATCCCTCGGCGTCATCGGTCCGACTCGGATGGACTACCCCCATACGATCTCGGCGGTTGCAGCAGCGGCGCGGTCGCTGAGCAAGTTGCTCGAGGATGAAGAACGCGGATAAGTGGCCCACTAACGCAAATGGCCGATTACTACGAAGTGCTCGGCGTCTCACGGGAGGCCGATGAGTCGGAGATAAAGAAGGCTTACCGCAGCCTCGCCCGGCAGTATCACCCAGATGCGAACCCGGGTGACCCGGAGGCCGAGCACAAGTTCAAGGACGTGGCCGAGGCGTACGCCGTGCTGTCCGATCCTGAGAAGCGGCGGCAGTACGACCTGTTCGGATCGGCAGGTCCATCGGCTTCCATCGATCCATTCGACATATTCGCTTCGTTCTTTGGCGGCGGTCCCTTCGGGTTCGGCCGGGGGCCCGCGGTTCAGGCCGGGAACGACCTTGTCACGGATGTCGAGCTCGACCTGGAGGAGGTTGTCCGCGGAGCGACGAGGACGGTGAAGCTCACCAACCACGTGCGGTGCGATCAATGCAAGGGGTCCGGCGCAGCGGAGGGGGCCGGAGCAACGACCTGCGCCCGGTGCGGGGGGGCCGGATCGGTTCGCAACGTCCAAAGAAGCGTGTTCGGAAACGTGATGACGTCGTTCACGTGTCCCGACTGCCAGGGCTCGGGCCAGGACATCTCGGACCCTTGTCCCGAGTGCACCGGAGAGGGACGAGTGAGGGCGCGTGACGAGGTTGTCGTCGACGTACCGGCAGGAGTTGCCGACGGCATGCAGATGGAAGTGAGCGGCAGGGGGGAGGCCGGAAGGCGCGGCGCACCCGCAGGCGACCTTTACCTTCGCTTTCGGATCAAGCCCCATCCATCCTTCGAGCGCTACGAAGAGGACCTGTTGACGAAGGTTCCGATTTCTTTCGCGCACGCGGCTCTCGGCGGTTCGGTCGAGGTCGAGACATTCGATGGGACCGAGCGAATTGATGTCCCGGCGGGAACTCAAGGGGGCCACAGATTCAAACTGCGAGGCCACGGTATTCCGCACCTTCGCAGCGGGCGAAGAGGGGACCTGTTCGTTGAGGTCGCGATCGATGTGCCGCGCGAGATGACCGCGGAACAAAGAGAAGCTGTGCGCAAGCTTGCCGAAGCCTCGGGCGAGAAAATTTCTGAGAACCACGGAATCCTAGGAAAGCTCAAGAGCGCCCTCAGGCCTTGACCAGGTCGCACGCGCCGTTCTTCTTCGCGGACTCGGGGGCCGGTACCAACGTTTCTCTTTCGGGAGATGACGCCAGGCACCTCGCGGTTGTAAGAAGGGCCGGAGAAGGGGAGCTGATCAAAGTTTCCGACGGCAAAGGTTCGATCCACCAAGCGCGCCTGACGTCGGTAGCCCGCGACTTGGTAACCGCGGAGATCGTCTCGACAGACCAGGTTGCAAAGAACGAACCAACGGTAAGGGTCTTCCAGGCCTTGGCTAAAGGAGGCAAAGCGGATTCGGTCATTCAGAAGCTCGTCGAGCTCGGCGTCGACCAGATAACCATCTTCACGTCGGGCCGCTCGGTTCCAGAGTGGGACGCCGCGAAGTCAGAGCGAATGCTCGATCGCTGGAATGAAATTGCGAGGGGTGCTGCCAAGCAATCCCACCGGGCCTGGCTCCCCAAGGTAAACGGCCCGCTAACCCTCCACGAGATGCTCGCAGCCCTGGGATCCTCTGCCCTTTTCGGCGATCCCGACGCGGGCAAGCGTCTTCGGGATGCCCTCCCCGCAGAAGCCGCCGAGATTTGCCTGATTGTTGGCCCGGAAGGCGGTTTCTCCGAGAAAGAGATACGAGCCCTCGAAGAGAAGGGGGCCGAAGGAATAACGCTAGGCCCCCAAATCCTGAGAACAGAAACCGCCGC